>NZ_AHMO02000011.1:0-322474 GCF_000243715.2 Leptospira broomii serovar Hurstbridge str. 5399 | reverse complement strand
TCTCGACTAGAAAACTATAGTTTTGAGGAACTATAATAAACGTCTTTCTAATTAGATAGATCGCCCCAATAAAAAATAATGTAAAGTAAAACATAATGTTTCCTGAACCTCCCTTTTTGCTTTAGTTTTAAAAATGCGATTAGGACTCGTCGGGTAAATCTACCGGTTTAACTATGAAGGTCAAATTTTCTCTTTCGATGATTTCCGCTTTTCGTCCACTGGGAATCCGTTTGGTCTTACTCACGGCGTCCCATTCTGTGCCCTGGAATAAAATTCTTCCACCCTTTCTTTCCACCAAAATATCTTTTATGACGGGAACGATTCTACCCGGACCGTCTTCGGGATTTAAAACCGCTCGCTCGCTATTGGAGGGAAAAAATCGACGAAGAGCCGCGCCTCCGAGTAAAATCAAGACACCGGAGCAACCTGCCCATAACCCCGCTTGGATCCAGATATTGAATTCAAAAAAATAAGAAAGAGAACCTACTATAACGGCCGAAATCCCCAAAAATACGACAAAGGTTCCCGGGACGAATAGCTCGGCCACCATTAAGAAAAGACCCACGCCGATCCATATGTAACTGATCGTATGTCCGTCTTGCAGAAAGTTCATCATTCGATCTCCGTAACGGGAAATTCTACTTCCAAAATCCGTTCCCTTTCACTACGCTAGCGGGAAAACGATGAAAAGAATCGCGATTCGTCTCGGAATCGGGCTATCGGTCCTGTTCCTGGGATTACAATTCGTCCCAGTGGAATTCCCGTCAGGGAAGAATGCTAAGGAAATCCAAACGGAAGAAAGCGTCAAAAAGATTTTTCGCAAATCCTGCTACGACTGTCATTCAGATTTGGTGAAATGGCCCTGGTATTCGCGGATATTTCCCGTTTCACTCTACTTGATACATCATGTGGAGGAGGGAAAAGATGAGCTCAATTTTTCCGAGTGGGAGGATTTAAAACCTTCCGAAAAAGCCGATCTTGCAGAGAAAATTTTAGAAGAGATAGAAGACGGAGAAATGCCTCTTTGGGATTATAAAATTTTACATCCGGAATCCAAACTGAACCGAGAAGATTTGGAAACCGTTCGTGATTGGCTGCAAATATATGCGGAGAAGTGAGAGTATTCGTGTCAGATAAAACAAATCAGAAAGGAAAACTTTGGGGTGGAAGATTCAAAGAGAAGTCCTCCTCCATACTGGAACGGATCGGCGAATCCATTTCTTTCGATCGAAAATTATTTAAAGAAGACCTGCAGGGGAATCGTGCTCATGCAAAAATGCTGAAGAAAATCGGAATTCTAACTCAATCGGAATTGGAATCGATCTTGGACGGACTCGATCTAATCCAAGCGGAAATAGAATCAGGCTCGTTTGAATTTCGCACTGATTTGGAAGACATCCATATGCATGTGGAAAATCGTTTGACAGAACTAAAGGGAGAAGTCGGCAAAAAACTTCATACTGCAAGATCTAGGAACGATCAGGTCGCTCAAGATGTAAGACTTTATATTCGCAGTCGGATACTTGAAATCCAAGGAGGATTAGATTCCTTATTAGAGGCTCTATATACTTTAGCGGAAGCGAATGTAGGCACGATTATCCCGGGATATACTCATCTGCAAGTAGCGCAGCCGATTCGAGCCTCCCAATTTATCCTGGCATATTTCTGGATGTTTAAACGAGATCGCGATTTCTTCCAATTCGTTCGATCAACCAATGACGAATTGGTTTTAGGTTCCGGAGCTATGGCAGGTGTCAATTATTCCAACGATCGCGATTTTTTGGCTTCCGAACTGGAGCTACCGAAAATTTCTCCGAACTCTATGGATGCGGTAAGCGGCAGAGATCATCTTTTACAATTTTTGTTTGCGAGCACTCAATGTATGATTCACGCCTCACGGTTTTGCGAGGACTTAATTCTTTACTCCTCCCAAGAATTCGGCTTAGTGAAGCTTCCCGACGCGTTAACTACAGGCTCATCCATCATGCCTCAAAAAAAGAATCCTGATATCGCGGAACTGATACGGGGGAAAGCCGCGAGAGTCGTCGGAAATTTAAATCACATCGTTACTCTCTTAAAAGGTCTGCCGCTAACTTATAATCGGGATTTACAAGAAGATAAATTACCGTTGTTCGACACAGTTGAGACTGTCATGATCAGCCTGGAAGGATTAGAAGCCATGGTGCGAGAAATGAAGTTCCGCCCCGAGAGAGGAGAACGCTCCTTGAAAGAGGGGTTTGCGACCGCTACGGATTTGGCCGATTTTTTAGTGCGTCAAAAAGGGGTGCCATTTCGGACCGCGCACGAACTCGTGGGAAGGCTGGTGTCGGAGTGTAGTGAAAGAGGGGAGACCCTTTTTACGATTTCGGAAGATATTCGCATATCTATTTCTCCTTACTTTAAAGGAGAAGAATATTCTAATGCGGTTTCCCTAGAATTGTCCGCGGATAAAAAAAACAGCTACGGCGGGACGGCTAAGACTCGTCAGATCGAGCAGCTAAAAATTGCCCTGGATTGCTTAAAATCTTTAACAAGGATGGAGAAATGAATCGTCTCTTAATAATATCGTTAATCAGTGTTGTCGTAATCGGAGCCTGTAAAAATAACCCATATTCGGAGCAAAAATATAGACCTGAGCCCTATACTTTACCTCAGGTAACTGTTCACCGCTTGGATCAAAACTATTTGGGACTTCCCGACAAACCGGGGATTTATGCGGTGATACAAACTAGCCAGGGTGATTTAGTCGCCGAACTCTTCGACAAAGACGCTCCTAAAACCGTGCAAAATTTTATCGATCTTGCTCAAGGCGAAAAAGAATTTACTGCGAGAAATGGACAGAAGCAAAAAAAACCGTTTTATGACGGACTTACATTTCATCGAGTTATCGAAGGCTTTATGATTCAGGGAGGATGTCCGAACGGAGACGGAACCGGAGGCCCAGGTTATCGTTTTGAAGACGAAATCAACGCTAAATCTCTGGGTTTGGATAAGCAAAGAGTCGGGCAGGTTCCATATTATACCGGGCAATTACAAAGAGTCGTTATTCAGGAAATGGGGATCAAGAGCATGAGGGAATTCGAAGACAAGAAGGAAGAGTTCGAAAAGAACTTTGAGCAAGCCAAGAATCTCTCGGTCATGGAAGTGCTTTATCGCCTAGGTTATAGGTATAATGAAGTCGTAAATAGTCATAGATCGATTAAAGGGGCGCTTGCAATGGCAAACGCCGGGCCGAATACCAATGGTTCTCAATTTTTTATCAATCAAGTCGACACGCCGCATCTGGACGGGTTACATACGATTTTTGGTCAAATTGTTAGAGGTAGCGAGGTTGTGGATAAAATCGTCGCTTCCGGGAATTCAAAATCGGTCATTAGACATATCCTGATAGTCGATCGGAGAACCGCGAATCCATGAGTTCCGATGGGGACAAAAGAACTTACTACCTGATCGCGAAGGAGATAGGTACTTCCACCGGAGCAGGGGGAACAGCCAAGGTGTTAGAAGCCTTGGCTGCATTGAATTTGGGAGAAAAGGAAGAGGAATCTATTCTTGCCAATGCCAAATCAGGAGGCGATTCTTCCCTAGATTTTGTGAAGATTCTCAAAATTTTTCGAGTTGTTCGGAAGATTCGAGAATCCGTCAATTTAGCCTATGAAGAAGCGATGACTCGGTATAGCAAAGTGAATTCCATGACCGGAAAGAGGCGTCCGACCGAAGACGAAGCTAAACTTAAGCAAACTCTTATGGATTACATTCTCAAAATCGAAGGTACATTCGAAAGGAACGATTTGGCGGACGAATCGTTGATCAAGGAATTGCATAAATTTTTTGAGAGCCTAGATTCTGCGGATAAATTGTCGGAGGAAAATATTTCCAGTCTGTTTATCTCGCCGAAGACTGCGACGTTGATTTCTCCTTTGCTGGAAAAAATGCAGGAATGCTACGACGAATATGGAAAGATTCGACCGATTCTAAAAAGATTGACCCGAATTGCGGATTATATCATCGAAGACGCTAGCCCGAACGTCTAATGGAGGACTTTTCCTCCGCTTTAATTTCATAATAAACGAGGGTTTTTTGGAAGGATTTCTTCCCATTTTGCCGAAAGAATGTACGAGGAACCTTTAAAAGGTTCCCAATCGAGTGCGATACGTATATCTCTCGGTTGATTTTGAAAGGTACCGGAATGAATCGCGTTCGGATTTGCATAATAATTATACTTTTAGCCAATCAAGCCACAAACGCATTTCCGAAGAGGGACGCAAGGGGAGAGGTCTCCGAAAATTATATTCGGCAGCAAGGAATCGTAGATATCAAACTCCCGAAAATGCAGTACCGGGAAAATGAACCGGTGAAAGTCCTCCTGTCCGTCAGAAATACCGGGAACGAGGTCTTTCGAATTTTTCCATATGGAAAAGATCTTCAATCTTTCCAGGTGATTGTAAGAGACGAAGACGGGAGAACCGTAACAAAAATCGAAGAAGAACCGAAGGTGGATTCTTTATATCGTCGAAGAAATCGGGTGGAAAATTTAGTCGGAGACGAAGTAAAGGAAATCATTCTTCACAAGGACGAAACATTTTCGAAGGAAATCCGGCTAGATCAGATTTATGAATTAGAAGCCGGAAAAAAATATTTTGTGACGGCCTACTTTTACCCGAATATATCCGAGTATAGGGACCATTTTGTGCGGTCTCAAAATCATCCGTATTTTTCCGTGGAAGAAAGACGAAAAGATTGGATTTTACCCGGGGTTCCGTACCAAGATCCGGTCATAGATGGTTTAGAGCCCGAAGAAGTAATTCACTTGTTCTTGGGTGCCGAAAAGAAAGGAAATTGGAAATTACATTTTAAATGGATTTATTTTCCGGAGTATATACAGGCGTACGATCGTTATTCTAAAGATTGGGCTCAAGCAGAGGAATCCGAAAAAGACTTCATCTTGGAAGAATTTCGGAAATTCCTTACGGAAAACCGTGCGGGTGTGCTACAATATTATAAAATTCTCAGCGTAGATAAAATAAACTCTAACTTGGCGAAAGTAAGAGTCGCCGTGGAGCGTAGGATAAATAAAGTCCCGGTACGTTATGAATATGAGTTTACACTTCGAAGGGTTCCGGAAGAAACCGGAGCTTTTTGGAAGGTTGCCAATCTTTTAGCAAAGGTACGGAAATGACCGAAATTCTATCGCAAGATGAAATCGATGCCCTACTCAACGCCATCTCGAGTGGAGAAGTTAGCGAAGACGAATATTCTTCGGTAGGCGAACAAAAAAAGGTTAAAATCTACGATTTCAAGCGTCCGGATAAGTTCTCAAAAGACCAAATCCGTACTCTACAAATGATGCACGAAACCTTTGCTCGATTAGCAACTACAGGATTATCCGCGCAGTTGCGAGCGCTCGTCCATGTGCACGTCGCCGCGGTAGACCAGTTGACCTACGAGGAATTTATCCGGTCCATCCCGAATCCAACCACGCTTGCGGTCATCAATATGGACCCGTTACGAGGGTCGGCGATTTTGGAAATCGATCCCTCGATTTCGTTTACGATTATCGACCGTCTCTTCGGGGGGAAAGGTGAGACAGCTAAGATATCCCGAGAGCTCTCCGAAATCGAGATGAGCGTAATGGAAGGGATTATCGTTCGAATCCTGGGAAATATGAGAGAGGCATGGTCGACGGTAATCGATCTCCGACCTCGATTGGGGAATATCGAAACAAATCCACAGTTCGCTCAGGTGGTTCCCCCCAATGACATGGTGGTCTTAATAAATTTGGAGACCAAAATCGGGGAGGTAGAGGGTTTAACCAACCTTTGTATTCCATATATAACGATCGAGCCTATCATTAATAAACTTTCCGCTCAATACTGGTATTCTTCCATTCGTAAAGGCGAATTGGATGAGAACAGATCGATTATTCAGGAACGGTTGGATCAGGTTCAGATTCCGGTGATAGCCGAAGTCGGATCCGTCGATATTTCGATTTTGGATTTTATGAATTTAACGGTCGGAGACGTCGTTAAGCTGGAGAATACCACAACTCGAGCGGACATGCTTGTGAAAGTCGGAGAGCGGAAGAAATTCAAATGTCTTCCCGGGCGGGTCGGAAATCGTCTTGCGATTCAAATCGGAGATAGGGTGGAAGATATTCCGGACGAATTACTCGGATCTACACGTTCCGAACAGGAATATTAAAACAAAAGGCGGGAGCTAAACACCCGCCTTTTTTTTTCAATGAAAAAGAAATCTTATCAACGATCAGGATAAGGATTACTTTTTCCAATGAATGCACTCACCGGGGCATTCATCCATTTCTTTCTGAACGATTTTCCATTCCTCTTCCGGAATTGGAGCTTGGTTAATCTGATCTCCACCGATATG
The DNA here is from genome assembly GCF_000243715.2 of Leptospira broomii serovar Hurstbridge str. 5399. Lineage (NCBI taxonomy): Bacteria > Pseudomonadati > Spirochaetota > Leptospiria > Leptospirales > Leptospiraceae > Leptospira > Leptospira broomii. The sequence continues at coordinate 316,087 of NZ_AHMO02000011.1, read as the reverse complement.
AGTTTCGGAAGTATCGTTATCGTCCATTTGAAAGTACTTCGGAAGGTTATCCGCACACTGATTACAGGAAGTGCAGTTATCCTTGTCTACATAGGCTATTTTAGTCTGTGCCATAGGCTAGGTTCTCCTCAAAAGTTTCCTGACTGCTAGCGGAAAACGGGTTCTTAAACTACAGTTTCGATCCCGGGCCTAGAGAGCAACCCATTTCCGCTCGAAATTTTGGGACAATACTACGGTTTCCTAAATCCTTTACTAAATCCAAAATAAGTATTAATCCGCTCAGAGACGGGATATGAGAGCTACAGTCGTAAAAGGCGGTAAAATTCAGGTAACAGATGTTCGGTTACAAAACCCGAATCCCGCCGGATACCAATTCGATTCTCGAAATAGCGAAGGAAAGGCTGGGAAGTGGATATAAATGGTCCTTTCCGAACTTTCTTTCTCAATCGGAATTGCTCGGAAAAATGTGGACGGAAATTTATTTCATATGTAATCTTCCCGGAAAGCAATTTCCCAAGGGAGAAATAGAACTACATGAAACGTATTACTATCGTTTGCATATTGATTGTGACGGCGCTATTAGCGGACTGTCGCAAAGCGAAGGAAGATTTGCAGGGTGGGGTGATCACCTTTGTAAAAGGAACCGTTAAATTATTCGACAAAGTCGGAAAGGAAAAGCCGGGAGCGGTGAATGCCTTTTTACTTCCGGAAGATCGCATTGAAACCGGTAAAGATTCTTATGCGGATTTACAGCTTGCTGACGGAGTAGTGATTCGGATCAAAGAAAACACGGTCCTTGCTATGAAAAAGATCTTTGTGGATTCCAAAAACGGAGAAATCTTTGCGGATCTCAACTTAAACAAAGGGAAAATCTTTTCTAAAGTCGCAACCAAATTGAGTAAAACCAGCCAATTCAACGTCACTACACCGACAGTCGTAGCCTCCGTAAGGGGAACTGATTTCCAAGTGGAAGAAAATGGTAAGGCCGCAAATACATTGGTGTCCAACGGATCCGTTTCGGTTACCGATGCGGACGATCCGAACAAACAAGTAGTTGCTGAAGCAGGCAAGAAAGTCAGCTCCGATGGAAAAGAGCTAACGGAGGGAGAACTTTCCGATGCAGAGCGTCAAGAATTAGAAAATGATTCCGCTACGATTCAATCGATAACGGAAGAGCAGAGGGCAAAAATCCAAGAAATTCTAAAAGATTTCCAAGAAAATAAAGCTCTTATACTCCAAGGATTGGAAGATCAAAAACAAAGAAATAAGGATCTAATCGAAGGTGCAAAAGAGGAAAATCGCAAACTTTTAGAAGATACTAAAAATGCCGGTAAGGAAGAGAAAGAGGCAATACGTAAATCGGGCGTCGAAGAAAAAGAAAAAGTAAAATCATCGATGGACGACGCTAAGAAAGACCTAGAGAATCAACGAAAGTCTCTGAAAGAACAAGCGCTTCCAAAATAAATAACGGACTCGCTTGGGAAAGAAGGTCGGGAATCACTTTCCGTATTCCTGACCTTCTTCTTTTAGGTCAGTGCGGAAAATTAGGATTCTTCCTTTTCCTTCAATTTGAAGTATAGAATCGTCGTAGTAAAAATTAGCGTAAAGGCATTTGCAAGGATAATCGGCAAATCTTCTCGGATGATTCCATAGGCCAACCAAAGACCGACCCCAACGGATAAAACGACATACATGTTTCGCGAGATGTCCCGGGTTTTTCCCTCTAAAACCACTTTTACTACCTGCGGAACGAAGGAGATAGTCGTTAGAAGAGAGGCGAGGTAGCCAATCCAGCTTCCTGGTTCCATGCTCTAATTGCCTTCTAACCGGTATTCTCTAGTAACGACGGTTTTAATTCCACCCCGAAGATTATAATCGCCTTTTACTCTCACGAATTTCGGCTCCACGGATTTTACTAAATCCTCTAGGATTCGATTTACAACGTTTTCATGAAAAATTCCGAGATTTCTGAACGCTAAAATGTATTCCTTTAAAGACTTCAATTCGATGCAACGATCTCTAGGAACGTAACTGATTTCGATGGTTCCGAAATCGGGCAACCCGGTTTTTGGACAAACTGCGGTAAATTCCGGTATGGTAAAATCGATTGTGTAATCCTTCCCTTCGTACACATTGGCGAAAGATTCTATCTCGGGAAGTTTCAGGGTGGGAATATGATCCTGCCTTCCGTCATAGGAAGATGCTCCTGTTTCTTGCTGTCGGTCGTCCATTCGTCCTCCTCCGAAACCAGAGTTTTCCGGAGCTTCTCCCTGTGAATCCTTTTACTAAGCCGGTTCTCCGGATATCGGAACTCTCTCGCAATGAACCAACGTAAAGTCATAGGCGTCGTCGATTTTGGCGGTCAATACGCTCATTTAATCGCTTCCAGGATCCGAAGATTGGGAGCTTATTCCGAAATTCTTTCCAATGAGGAATCCGAGGATACGTACCGAGGACTTGCCGGATTAATTCTTTCCGGAGGACCGGAAAGCGTTTACGAGGAAGGGTCTCCTGCGATATCTGCTCGAGTCTTCGATTTAGGTATTCCTGTTTTAGGAATTTGTTACGGTCATCAATTGATGATGAAGCTCTTGGGGGGAGAAGTAAAAAAGGCGGGTATTGCGGAATACGGTCAGGCATCCTTAGACTTGGATACTAAAGACGGTTCGGAGCTCCTGAAAGGATATACGGGCGGAGAAGTGGTTTGGATGAGCCACGGCGACGAAGTCGTTCACTTACCGAAAGGATTTCAAGTCACGGCTTCTTCTGTAGATTGCAAATTTGCAGTCGTGGAGAATATCTCAGCAAAGAAATTCGGAATTCAATTTCATCCCGAAGTAACTCATACCCAAAAAGGCAACGAACTCTTAAAAAATTTCATCCGGATATGCGGAGCTGAAGATACCTGGGATCTAACGCAGTATCTTTCCTTAAAAGAAGAAGAATTACGTAAAACGGTTCCGCCGGATAAAAAGGTATTTTTACTCGTTTCGGGCGGAGTCGATTCCACTGTTTCCTATCTGTTGCTTACCAAGGCATTGGGAAAGGATAGGGTCAAAGGAGTTTTGATCGACACAGGGTTTATGCGAAAGGACGAAGTTAAGCACCTTGAGGAAAATTTAGCTCCCCAGGGTATTCATCTCCACGTTTACGACGCTTCGAATCTATTTTATTCCAATTTAAAAGGAAAAACCGACCCGGAAGAAAAAAGGAAAATCGTCGGTAACTTATTCCTGCAGGCCCAAGAAGATTGTGCGAAAGAGCTGGGTCTGAATTCCGACGAATGGTTGCTGGGCCAAGGAACAATCTACCCGGATACGATTGAAAGCGGCGGAACAAAACATTCGCATACGATTAAGACACACCATAATCGAGTCGAAGCGATTCAGAAATTAATGGAAGAGGGTAAAGTAGTCGAACCGATTAAGGATCTATATAAAGACGAGGTCCGCGAACTTGGTACCTATCTCGGACTTCCGAAGCAATGGACCCTCCGCCATCCTTTTCCTGGCCCCGGTTTAGTCGTAAGAATGATCTCTCAAAAGCAAGATACAAGCGAACTAGTTCAGAAAGAACTGGAGACTATTCTAAAGGAATTCCCGGGAGTTAACGGAAAACTTCTCCCGGTTGCCTCCGTCGGGGTTAAGGGGGATCGACGATCCTACGCGCATTGTGCCGTCCTTTCGGGGGATAAAAATTGGGAGGATTGGAACAAAATTTCTACCTATATTACGAACCGGAGTTCTTCAGTGAATCGTGTAGTCCTCTTAGTGGCTCCGAGTAAATCCTCCGTAAAGGATTTAGATTTTCCGTTTCAGCGTCTCGACTTAGACCAAGAAAATTCGGACATATTAAGAGAAGCGGATGCGACGGTCGAAAGCGTTTTACAAGAAAGGAAAATTTACGGAGACATCTGGCAAATGCCGGTAGTTTTACTTCCTATCGGTAATTCTCCGGAAGAAAGAAGTATAGTTCTGCGACCGGTCAACTCTCAAGAAGCTATGACTGCGAGTTTCTTTCCGTTCCAACCGGAAGTTTTACGAGATTTAGAAAGAAGTCTTCTTTCAATTTCGAAGATTCGCTATGTGTTCTTTGACTTAACGAACAAGCCGCCGGGAACGATCGAGTGGGAATAGCCTAGTTCGTAGATTTCTATTGACACCTGGCCCCTTGACGAAAACATACCTCATAACGGCGTCGTGGCCAAGTGGTAAGGCATGGCTCTGCAAAAGCTTGATCCCCGGTTCGAATCCGGGCGACGCCTGGCTGCTTGGGAACAAAACGCCTAGTTCTCTTGCCTGGATGGTGGAATCGGTAGACACCCAGGACTTAAAATCCTGTGAGTTCACGCTCGTGCGGGTTCAAGTCCCGCTCCAGGTACCATTTTGAAAATTCAACTAGCGGCGAGTAGCGAAAGATTCTATTGGAATCGGAGAAAAAGCTTTTCGAAGCAGTTGGATTTTCTTAAACCTCTGGAACGTAAGTTTTTCTTTCGGTTTGTGCCCGACGGCAAAATCAATTTACTGCTTAAAATCACATAGATCACCGAAATCTAAAGCGGGCAAATCCATCGGTTTTGAAAGATCGTAACCTAGCCAATTAATCTTAAAGTCTCGAAAGAAAACCCCTTCCGGAAATCGCGGAGAAGGTTCTAGCTTGGAAGTTTCCTTCCAAATAAACGTATTCCACCCTGACGTTAATTTTATCGTTTCAGTCGCTAGATCGCTTTGTGAGTGAGACCAATAAAGTTGATCTTCGTCAAAGGACTCTCGACCGATTATAGTTATCTTCATTTCTTTTGGAGGATTGAAAGCATTCGGTCGGATATAGATTCCGATTTGATATGGCTCCTTTCGAAGGGCAGGAGGATTTGGAAATCGGTGAGTTAGGCATCCTTCAATTTGAGCGGAAGTATTTCCCGAGGTGCTTGGAACGGTAATGATCTTTTCTAATCGATTCGCTCGTTCGTTGACTGCTGTACGAAACGGTAAAATCCTGTCTTCTAATTGTTTAGCATAGACCGGATCGACCGACTTGACTTGTCTCGAATATGCCAACTCGGTCGGTGTTTGGAGCCGAAATATCCAGAAAACTAGATTCAATAGAAACGGGATCGCCAACATGATTCCGGTAAATTTTACGGACGCTAGGGAGGTTCCCTTTTGTTGTCCGAATAGAATTCCTGCTAATGCATAAAACGGAAGTACGACTTCGTCATCCAATAAATAACATTGAAAGAACCCGGCCACCCATAGAGACCCGACACCGATTAAGGAAGGAGCTTTTTCATCGGAATTAAAGATACCGATTCTACGAAATAGGAAAAAGAAAAACAAAACAAGAAACGCAGCACTCGCCCATCCACCTATGATGGCAAATTGGAGTAGATCATTATGTGCATGAGCATTCGGTGTGATCTCCAATTCGTACCAAAGCTGCTCCTGCTCGGAAATCGTTTTCTCCGAAATTTTCCTATGCGAAGTTTTGAATTTGCCGCCGCCGACTCCTAAAAAAGGAGTCAGTTGTAAAAGTGGGAGGCTATTTTTATAAATCCAGTATCTTTGATTTTCCGGGGTTTGCACCTGCAGTGCTTGGGAGATGGTTCTCTGCAAAAGCCAATTCTGTTCGTATAAGAATTTGGCTCCGGTTCCTAATATCGCTATCAAAAGAATGCCGGCAAGGAGTCCTTTTAAAAGAAGCTTTCCCGTTAAACGATATTTCGTTTCTAAAATAGATCGTAGTAAAATAAAGACGCAAACGAAGACTACGCCCAACCAAGCTGATTTGCTTTGGTTCAATAAAAATACCCAGGAAGAAACTAAAAGTACTCCGCTAAAAAGTAGAAATCGCGAAAGAGACCGGTTTCTCAAGGATTCCCAAAATTTCGCGAAGATCCCGGGCAGGAAAAGAGAGAGGAGTCCTCCGTAGGTTAAATGGGTGTTCATCAAACCTATCGGTAGATAAGTCTGTATTCCAAAAAGAAGGCCGGCCGGATGTTGTCTACGATCGCCGGGTGCGTTTTGAAATCCGTTAGAAATAAATTTACCTAAACGATATTCACTAAAAATAGAAACGAGTCCCGATACCAAAAGCAACGCAAGGGAAGACCACAAGAAGCCGCTCAAGAGTTTCGCATTAGCTTTGTTAGAGGCGTGGACTGCTCCAATCGGAAATAAGAAACTTAACCAAAAGTCTCCGGCCTCCGATTCTCTCGTAAAGCTTCTCCAAAAATGAGAATATTCTCCTACGTGAACCAATGAGGATAAGAAAACCAGAAAATAGGCAATTAGTACGAAGCACCAGGGAAGTAAAAATGGTCGAACTTTTTGCCGGCTATGTGGTCCCGAAAGTAGAAAGGAAAAGATGGATAACCCGGCAAAAACTTGAGAGATTGAAACTGATAAGGGAAATGCCAATAAAAAAAGAAGGAAGGAATAGAAAGACGCACGCTCAGCGACAGAGAATAGGTGCTGAAATCCTAAATGTCGGTTCTGAGAAATCGGTACTTGCATAAAAGTGACAGGAAAAACCGTCGGTTATTCCTGTCGGATTTCCATAAAAAACCGCTGACAAGGAAAGAAAAGCTCTTATCCTGGAATCCCGATCGAATTCTCAGATAGAATTTGATCCTTATATCCATGTCTGAAAAATCGTTAGAATCCTCTAAAAGCACCCATAAAAAAAAGAAAGGATCTATTTCGAGCGTAACCTCTTCCTCGGTCCAACGCTTTGCAAAAAAGTTATCCGTGGTCGTTATCACATATAACGAAGAAAGAAATATTGCGGATTGTATTCGTTCTTGTCGAGACATTGCCGAAGAAATAGTTATTCTAGATTCCAATAGTACGGACAAAACTGAAGAAATTTGTAGGTCTTTTCCGGAAGTTAAATTTTTTTCCCAAAAATTCAGAGGACATGTACAACAAAAAAACGATGCCATCTCATTATGTAAGAATGAATGGATATTATCGTTGGATGCTGATGAAAGACTCAGCGAAGAATTGAAACAATCTCTTAGGAATTTTCTAAATCTGCCCGACGATGGGTCTCTGGACGGGCTTAAAACCGCTAGGCTTACGTTCCATATGGGAAGATTTATTCGTTTTTCGGGATGGTATCCGCAGACGAAATTCAGGATTTTCCGAAAATCCAAAGCTAGATGGGCGGGCGAAAATCCTCATGACTATCTCGTAGTCGAAGGTAAAGGAATCAAAACAACGGGGGATATCCTTCATTACAGTTTTAGGGATCTGGCCCAGCAAGTGGACACAATCAATAAATTTTCATCGATTGTGGCTTGGACAAGGTCGAGAAAGGGAAGACGTTTTTCTTTGCTTCGGACGATATACAAACCTTTCGGAAAGTTTCTCGAAATTTATTTTTTTAAACTAGGTATTTTGGACGGATTTCCCGGATTTACGATAGCGATTTCTTCCGCGTATTCGACTTTCCTGAAAGAAGCAAAAATCTACGAATTGGGGAAGAAGCTGATTCAGAGACCTTCCAATCTTCGGGAAGATTACGAAGGCTAAAATGGCAAAAAAAAAGAAAAGCTCCTCCTTTTGGAATAGGCTTCTTTTCTGGCGAAAATCGGATCGTGCTGAAACCGAGCGTGAAGAACCGTCAGTTCGGGAGAGTCGCGGTTATACATGGGAATTGAAGGATTTGCGGGAAAAAGTAGACCGATTTTTTCTCACTAGAAAGAAAGCCAGTGGGCTTATTTTTGAATCGCCCAACCTAAAGCTTACAAAGAATAATCGACATCTCTTTCGCCTGGAAGGAAAGGAAAAATCCGGGAGGGAGTATTCTCTGGTCTTAGCGACGGGAAATTATTTGACCGAGCAAAATGGAAAAGTTACTGGAGTTATTTTTTTGACCGAAGCCGAGTTGAATCGACTTATATCCTCCGATCAAAAAAACTTAAAAGGGATCCTGTCGGGAATTCAGGAACCGAACTGGGAAGAAGAATCTTGGACAGTTCTTCAGGAAGATCCGGAACTAAAAAAATCTTCGGATTCCTGGAAGGAAATCCTGGACTGGGAACCGATCTGGAGCCAGCAGGTAATTATCAATCTTAGACCGAACGTTCTTGCCGTGCTTTTGATTTTTCTTGGGAAAGAGTTCGAGGAATTCTTCCACAAAAATTCGGCAGAGCGAGTTCGAGAAATGGTTTCTAAGGAACTTTATTTTTTGAACGTAAGCGGAAATAGAAATTCTCCTCATTCGGAGAACGTATCTTTATATGAATTTGATTTAGCTAAGAAGGAATTGGAATCCGTTTTGGTTCGAATTCGGTCCAAAAGAGAGAAATGAATATGGATCTGAAAGAAATAGCCGCAAGACAAATTGAAGCTTCTATCTCGACAAAGCAAGCAATCCTAGATAAGCTTTTGCCGGATATCGTAAAGGCGGGACAAATCGTAGCCGAAGTTCTGCAAAAAGGGAATACGGTCTTATTTTGCGGAAACGGCGGATCGTCCTGTGATGCTTCGCATATTGCCGCGGAACTTGTAGTCAGGTATAAATCCGGTAACGAGCGAAAAGCGCTGCCCGCGCTCTCTTTATCGGCCGATTCCGCCGTCTTAACGGCTTGCGGAAACGACTACGGGTATGAAGAAATTTTTTCTAGACAAGTTGCCGCTTTCGGTAAGAAGGGCGATTTACTCGTAGGAATTTCTACCAGTGGAAATTCCAAGAACGTGATTGCCGCAGTCGAAAAGGCAAAATCTTTAAGTTTGAAAACGATCGGATTTTTAGGCGGAGATGGGGGAAAAATGAAAAATATGAGCGACTTTGATTTAATCGTTCCAAGTAAAGAGACTGCGCGTATACAGGAATCTCATATTTTAATCGGTCATATTATTTGTTCGATTGTGGAATATGAACTCTTTAAAATGGAATAGGATTTCGATTTGCTTTCTTCAGGAACGGACGAAATCGTCCAAATTTCCGGGCTCAAAGTCCGATCCGAAGAGATATACTTACTTAACGATATTGATTTTTGCGTCCGGTCCGGAGAAATTCGGGTAGTGATCGGAGAGTCCGGTAGCGGGAAAACTACGTTAGTTCATTTTCTTCTCGGGTTATTAAACGAAACTCTTCTTACGACATGGAACTCGTTCCGATTATTCGGCGAAATCTTTGATTCCAATTCCTCATCCATAAAATGGGCTGACTTTCGCGGGAGACGGATCAGTTTAATTCCTCAAAGTTCCGGATCGGGATTTCATCCATATCGAACGGTAGCTTCACAATTACTGGAGTATTTTTCGCTCATAAATCCTAAATATTCTAGTCGGGAAGCTTGCATACAGCTCTTTCGAAGCGTCGGTTTGTCCGATCCGGAATCCGCTTGGTTATCTTATCCTCATCAGCTTTCGGGCGGAGAAAAGCAACGTATTCTAGTATTGCTATCGGTTTATTCCGGCGCCGAGTTGATTCTTGCGGACGAACCGACTTCCGCCTTGGATCCCATTACCGGTGTCGGAATTTTAACATTGCTTACTAAACTTGTGCGCGAAAACAATAGAAGCTTGGTTTTCATCAGCCATGATCTCGGTTCCGTTACCGATTTTGCCGATATTATAACGGTACTGAAAGGCGGGAGAATTGCAGAGACGCTGATTCGTGAAAATCGCCTCTGGTCACCTAAATCGGAATACGCGAGAAAACTGTTTGAAATCGACTCATCCCTCCCGTACACTGCTTAGATTCATGCAGACAATCCTACAGATTAGTCTTATTTTATCATCGCTATTAGCTCAAAGCGTTTTTGCGGAAAGAATCGGATTCGTTTTAGAAGAGATCAATATCTCCTCGTACCCGAACGTAGAGTTAAAAGTGAAGGAGAATCAGAGATCTTCGCTAAATCGAGAGATCCTTTTTATTCGCGAACAGAAGGCTTCTCAAGTAAGACGAGTAGATAGACCGGAAATTATCCAGCCTGAAGGAACAAGGCCGATTCATATTCATTTGATTGTCCAGATGTCGAATTCCTTCGACTCAAATGTTCAGGGAACCGAAATCCTAAAGCGGATCGTGGATGCCGCTGGAGAAGAAGATCGATTCAGCTTTGCATTTTTTACCGACGATGTCTTTTTGCCCAAGTTGGATTTAAGTAAAGCCGAGGCGACTAAGGAAGCGAAACTTCCGGGTGGTAAAACGAATAATAATACGCCCTCGAATTTAGATTATGTGTTTCAAAAAATTTCGGCGCATATCGGAAGACAAGACTATATCTTATTATTGTTTTTCGATAATGAATTTCTACCATCTCCAGATGCACGGCGAGGCGCTTATTTAAAAGATATACCGCTGAACGTTCTCGGGGTGGCATCGGAAGGATCCGGCTATTTAGCGGAACGATATGGCGGTTCTTTTTATTCCATCAACCGATCCGATTCACTAAGTCAGGTTCTTACTAATCTCGAGTTTTTTCGCAAAAAACCCTGGAGTATAAAATACGAGTCTCCGTTCAGGGACGACTGGCATTTGGGAGACGAAGATAGAGTTCGAGTCGAGGTGGAAACTCAAAATGCCGGAAAGCTTTTGTACGAATATAAACTACCCTGGACGATTCGGACTCTTCTCTTTCTACTCCACCCGGGAGTATTTCTTCCAACGATAGGCTTCCTATTGGTTTTAACTATGGTGGCGTTTTTAGTCGTTTTAAGAAGAAACGAAAAATCGGCGGGGAACGCATCCAACTCAGTCGCCGAAGAGAGACTGCATGCTATCGATGATGAACAAGATGCATATCGGAAAATGTACGGGGACCAATACCAGCTATTATATTCAGAAGAAAACCGGATTCAAACCGAGCGATTAACTCCGGTCGCAGTGAAGGAATTCGAAGATGGCGAAGTGTATGAAAAGGCAACTCTGATTTTAAAAGAGGGGCGGAATCCCGGTAAACAATATTCCTTATTAAAAAGCGAAACTACGATCGGAAATTCGGAATTGGCCGATTTGGTCTTGTATGAACAAGGTGTCGGTGGAAGTCATGCTCGAATTCGACGCGTTAGAAATCGTTATGTATTATACGATCTGGTTTCCGAATCGGGAACATTCTTAAACGGTAAAAAAGTTCTGCGTCCCAGGATACTGTACGATTTTGACGAGATTGGTATCGGAAAAGCGCTCCTTGTATTTCGTGGAAAGTAGTTCTAAGTTTTTCCCGTTTCTAATCCATATCAGTTCCTTCTTTACGAAAAACCCCGTTTTTTTAGCATGGGAAGGACAGCTCCTCTAGTTTGGGGAACTCCAGCACTTCCTCCGTTTCCGGCCTGGGAGTCTAATTAATATCTTATCCTATTTTATCCCTTGGGGGGATCAGTCATAACATGAAAACGATGTTTGAAAAAATCTGGGAAGACCACTTAGTCGGCGAATTAGATGGGGACTCTTATCTGATCTATATCGATCGACATTTAATTCACGAGGTTACCAGCCCTCAAGCATTTGAAGGACTTCGCCTGACCGGTAGAAAGGTTCGGCGTCCGAATGCCACTTTCGCAACCATGGATCATAATGTATCCACGCGGATCCGTAATATAGATTCGGCAGATCCGGTTTCCGCGACTCAAATGCGGACTTTAATGAAAAACTGCGAAGAGAACGGAATCACACTTTACGATATCAATCATCCGGACCAAGGCATCATTCATGTAATCGCACCTGAAATGGGGCTTACGCATCCAGGAATGACCATCGTTTGCGGAGATTCGCATACATCGACGCATGGTGCGTTCGGAGCACTTGCCTTTGGAATCGGAACATCGGAAGTGGAGCATGTCTTGGCGACGCAGACTCTTTTGCAACGTCGTGCAAAGACTATGGAGATTCGAGTGGATGGAAAACTTTCTCCACATGTAACCGCCAAAGACATAATCCTTGCCGTCATCGGAAAAATTGGAACCGGCGGAGCGACAGGGTATGTGATCGAATATCGCGGTTCGGCAATTTCCGCGCTTAGCATGGAAGCAAGAATGACGATTTGCAATATGTCGATCGAGGCCGGAGCCCGTGCCGGTCTAATTGCTCCCGACGAAATTACCTTTAATTATTTAAAGGACAAAGACTTCTCACCTAAAGGGAAAGAGTGGGATCTCGCTCTACAGCGTTGGAAGAGATACGTAACCGATGAAGGCGCAAAGTTCGACGTGTCCGTTGTCTTAAAGGCGGACGATATCGCTCCGCAAGTTACTTGGGGAACTTCACCCGGACAAGTGGTTCCCGTTACGGGGGTTGTCCCGAATCCGAAGGACGCCTCGGACCCTATTGAAAAAGTCAGCATCGAATCCGCCTTGAAATATATGGACTTACTTCCCGGTCAGAAGATACAAGACGTCACCGTAAACAAGGTCTTTATCGGTTCATGCACAAATTCTAGGATTGAAGATCTACGGATTGCCGCAAGTACTGTAAAAGGAAAAAAAGTCTCTCCGAAAGTCCAGGCCATAGTGGTTCCGGGTTCGGGAAGAGTGAAGCGTCAAGCGGAGCAAGAGGGTCTGGATAAGGTTTTTGTGGAAGCAGGCTTCGAATGGAGACAACCAGGGTGCTCGATGTGTTTAGCAATGAACGACGACGTATTGGATCCGGGTGATCGCTGTGCTTCTACCTCGAATCGAAATTTCGAGGGCCGGCAAGGGAAGGGGGGGCGAACTCATCTAGTCGGACCTGCAATGGCCGCCGCCGCCGCTATCGAAGGCCGTTTTGTTGATATTCGCACTTGGAATTAGAGGAATTTAAATGAAGGCATTTACGAACCACGACGGCATTGCCGTTCTTATTGATCGCCCGAATATAGACACGGATCAAATTATTCCCAAGCAGTTTTTACGGAAAATCGAACGCACGGGATTCGGTATACATCTGTTTCACGATTGGAGATACTTGGACGATGCAGGCACCAAGCCTAACCCGGAATTTACTCTGAATCAGGAACGTTATAAGAATGCATCGGTCCTTATAACTCGCGATAATTTCGGATGCGGATCTTCTAGAGAGCACGCTCCTTGGGCTCTTGAAGATTTCGGCTTTCGAGCTATCATCGCGCCTTCGTATGCGGACATTTTTTATAATAACTGTTTCAAGAACGGTATTTTACCCGTCGTTTTAAAATCGGAGGAAGTGGAAGAAATCTTTCAAGCTGTAGAAAGGACTCCCGGTGCGAGAGTGAAAATCGACTTGGACAAGCAAAATGTCATCAGTCCGTCCGGGAAAGTTTATACTTTTGAAGTAGACTCATTTCGAAAATACTGCCTATTTAACGGTTTAGACGATATCGGACTCACTTTGCAGCACGAAGCGAAAATTCAACAATTCGAAGATCGGAATCGTAACGAGGTTCCATGGTTGTATTCTTCAAAGAAATAAACCCGCGCTGAAAGATCGATTTACGATGAAACCAGGAGAAGATCATGTTTGACGAAATTTCACGTTCTATTGACGAGTTCGGCAATAGTCTTCTCGGTGCTCTGAATAACGTTCAGGGTATTTTCGGTAGGGAGCTCAGCGTAGCCAAACCGATCAAAGAAAATGTGCTTCAGATGATCGGCAACACCCCGTTAATTCGATTGAATCAGATCGGATCGCATATTCCGAACGTTGAAATTTATCTAAAAGCGGAATTTTGTAATCCGACCGGAAGCGTAAAGGATAGAACCGCGCTTTCAATGGTACTTTCGGCGGAGAGAAGAGGTGAATTGAAACCGGGCGGAACGATTTTCCAGGCCGGATACAATACGACCGCCATATCCTTGGCCTGGATTTCCACGATTCGGCAATACAAATTTAAGATCTTTTTGGCACCGGACACGGATCAGGAAAAAATAAAAGAACTAAAAGCGTATGGATCCCAGGTGGAAGTCGTCCAGCTCGCTAAGGGCAATTGGGACGATCTTCTATTAGAAAAAGCTAAAGAAGTAAAAGGTCCTGAGAAAGGAAGCGTCATACTGAACGAGTTCAAAGACATGGCGAATACTAACGCGCATTTTCTTTTTACCGGTCCTGAGATTTGGAGAGATTTGGGTGGTAATGTGGACGCCTTCGTTGCCGGAGGAGGTTCGGGAGGAACACTTTCCGGAGTAGGTCGTTTTCTAAAGGCAAAGAAACCGACTTTACGGGTAATCATGGGGGTTAGCAAAAATTCTCGTTTTATTCGCAGAATGGTACAAGGTGACAACTCAATCCGATTACCCGAATCCTTCGATCCGAAAGTCACAGATCAATATATCGGTGTGGATCGAGAGGAAGCATTGAGATATCAGTCGGAGTTATACCAAAGAGAAGGCGTTTTTGCCGGCTTGACAACTGGGACCACTCTCGCTTCAGCGATACATTATGCGGAAAGTCTGCCTACCAGGGATGATCAAAAGGTGCCTCCGTATAGAATTGTCGTCTTATCTCCGGATCGATTGTAGAAATACATGAGTTCTCGTTATGAGGACTTGCGAGAGTCCTTGCGAAAGGAACGCGAAGCGGAAATCGCGCGCTATAAGGAAGAGCTTGCAAACGAGGATATCGGTAGCAGAATCTCGTCCGGGATTTGCATTTACCCTATCGTATTCGAAGATTCTGAAGTTGGGCCGGAGGGGAATTGGAGAGTACATCTCCGTCCTACTAAGGCAAGAGGGGTACCGGAAGCGTTCCGAACCGGAGGGCCAGTTCGACTCTTCAAGGAATCGGAAGAGCTTACCTCGGTTTTATTAAAATGCTCGGATGATTCCTATATTCTTTCCCTGGAAGAAGTTCCGGATTGGTTGGAAGAAGGGAAGCTCGGATTGGAAATCCTTCCGGATGAAACCAGTTATAAAGAATGGGATCGAGCTCTCCATAAAATCATTCACGCGGAACGCGGTACGAGAACCAAGTTTTTCGCGGATTTATTTCTGGGTGAAATCGAATTAAAATTTCCTAATTTTGCGGAGGAATTTGGTATTTCGCCGGAATTGAACGATTCTCAAAGAAGAGCCATTTCCGCTATTTTACAGACGGAAGATCTGATTCTGCTTCACGGTCCGCCGGGCACTGGAAAAACCAAGACGATCACGGAAGCGATACGCATCTTAGTGGACCGCGGCAAGAAAGTTCTCGTATCCGCTCCCACGAATGCGGCTACGGACCTTCTCGCAGAATCCCTCGGAAGAATGGGGGTTTCTGCCCTTAGGATCGGGCATCCAGCAAGAATGAGCGAATCCGTTTTAAGCGTTTCGTTGGATGCTAACTTAAATCGACACCCTGATTTCAAACTGATAGAACGAGATAAAAGGGAAATCGGTGAATTATTAAAAAAGGCCGGGAAATACAAGAGAACCTTCGGCAGGGAGGAAGCTGAGGAGAGAAGGAGACTCTATCAGGAAGCTAAGGAACTTAGAAAGGGAATCAAGGAGAGGCAAAAAGTTCTAGTCAGATATCTGTTAGAATCTCATCCCGTTATTGTTTGTACGCATACCGGAGCATCCTCCTCCTTATTAGATAAATTAAATTTTGATTATGCTGTATTGGACGAGGGAAGTCAGGCGACTGAACCCGCTTCCTGGATCCCGATTCTTCGGGCGGAAAGGATCGTAATTGCTGGAGATCCTAGACAATTACCGCCCACCGTACTGTCGGAAGATCCTTTATTAAAAATTCCGCTAATGGAACGTTTACTGGATCGTATGAATTCTGTCGGTAGGGTATATTTGTTGGATACTCAGTATAGGATGACGGACCCGATTCAATCCTTTCCGAATCGAAGATTTTATGCGGGTCGACTTGTTTCCGGAATTCCTGAGGAAGAACGATCGACGAATCCGTTCCCATCCGAGACTCCTCTCTTCGACTCTAGTTTCGTATTTATTGATACCTCTGGTACCGATTCCGGAGAAGAATTATTCGATGCAAGTCTTGGCAATCGTTGGGAAGCAGAATTTACCATTACCATTCTCAAACGCATTTTAGAGTCGGGTTGGTCGCCGGAAGATTTAGTGTTAATTTCTCCTTATCGGTATCAAAGATTTTTACTGGAAGAGATTCTAAGAAAGGAATTACCGATCGATGTCGAAAAGATCGAAATTGAGACGGTAGATTCGTTTCAAGGAAGAGAGAAAAAAGGGGTCATCTTCAGCTTAGTTCGATCCAACTCGGAAGGAAATATCGGCTTCCTCTCCGAAGAGCGTCGCTGGAACGTCGGTATGACGAGAGCTAAGCGATTGCTGGTTTTAATCGGAGACGGTTCAACACTCGGGGAGCAGGAGTTTTTTCAAGATTTGATTCAAGAAGCCGAATCCTGCGGCGAAGTCAGAACCGCATGGGAGTTTTTAGAATAATTCTCTACCAGCGCAATTTACCGCGTAACGGCAGTACGGAAATTGCAATCCAGAAAATCGAAGCAACTCCGTGAGAAAAAAGGATATGGAATCCGCTCTGATCTGGGCAAATAAATTTCAGCGCTAAATTGGAACTAGCCAATAAAAAACTCAAGATACCCAAGGCGGCAATTAGAGGATTTCCGGGAATCATCTTACGAATCCAGAATGTCGCCAATCCTCCTAAGGCGAGTGAAAATGCTGCCAAATTAAGGGAGCATAATCCAATATGAGTAGAATGCGTTGTATGAATTTCATCTATAAATTTTGCTGATGAAAGTCCTAACCAAAGTGCCAGAGCTAAAATAGGTAACCAAATCAGATGAGAGGAAGCTTCTTCCGGAAAGGCTACTTTAGAAAGTAAATAGGCGGAAGATAATCCCCAAATGATAAATAGCGCCGGTTCCGGCCACCATCCAGGGAAGGCATTACGAGACAGAAACAAGGCGGTTCCTTGACCCAAAGGGATTGCCAACGCTAATAAGGAGGCCCAGACCAAAAACATGATCCCCGGCCTGAGAGGATGAGTCGGTTTCAAATCTGTCCCCAATGAAAGAATCAGTTTCTCGGATCTATCGGAATCGTTTGACAAAGACATTGTTCCACTTCCCCCCTTTTTGTTTTTCCGCTTTAGAACAAGAAAGATTGGACAATCCTTAAAATCCAGTCGAAATGTTCTTTCGGTCGTTCAAACTAAGATTCGTTTCTACCTGGAATAAAGTTACATGTCTGAAAAAGCGAAAATTTGGGAAACTCTTGCGACTAGGATGAAGAAATCGCAAGAAGGCGATTCCCGGGAATACGAGCTTCTTCTTAGGCAAGTTCGGGATATTCTTAGGGCCTTTTTAGTTTCTAGAATCTCTCATATTGACGATCGAGAAGATTTGCTTCAGGAAATTCTGATAGGCATTCATAAAGCTAGGAATTCGTATCGCCCGGATCGACCTTTTGCGCCTTGGCTTTTTTCTATAGCTAGATATAAGACGATCGATCACCTTCGAAAGTCAAAGAAAAGAGATCGAACGATTCTGGCGGAAATGGAAGATTTCGCTCAAATACAGAATCCCGAAAAAGAAGAAGCTTGGATGCTTGCGGAGGGAATCGAAACCTGGCTCTCCGTCTTGGATGAGAGGCAAAGGGAAATTCTAAAGATGGCAAAAATTCACGGGTATAGTATCCGGGAGATTTCCGAAAAAACCGGCCTTTCCGAATCGAACGTAAAGGTGATTGTACATAGGTCTGTTCAAAAAATTCGCAAAGTTTTTTCGGGAGAAGAGGGATCCCAAACCGGTCCTGGGACGTCCAAGTAAGTAGGGCATGTCCTATTCTCCCAAAGCAAGATCCATCGACTCTATTCGAGGCCTTTCCGTTCAGGATTGGGCGAGAATCAGTGATCCGAATAATCCGTTTTCCGATTATGAATTTTATGCGGCCTTGGAATCGACTTCTTGCGTCGGTGATCGCACATCCTGGCAACCGAAATACGTAATTGCGGAAGATTCCGAAGGTTTGCATTCAGCACTTCCTTTTTTTCTAAAATACGATTCTTATGGAGAATATATATTCGATCACGCATGGGCAAATTTTTTCGCCCAAAACGATCTAGAATATTATCCTAAAGGGTTGGTTGCGTATCCGTTTACTCCGGTAACCGGACGACGAATTCTTCGTAGAGAAGGAGTTTCCGTAGTCCAGTCTCTTGATGTCCTAATACCGGAGTTATTACGCACTTCGAAAGAAGAGAATCTCTCGAGTATTCATTTTCTATTTTTGGAAGAAGACGAGGCGATCGAACTATCTAAGAGAGGTTTTGCAACTCGTATAACCCATCAATATCATTGGCAAAATAGGGATTATTCAGATTTCGCTTCTTTCTTAAGCGAATTCCGATCCAAGAAAAGGATGCAGATTCGAAAGGAGAGGGAAAACATTCGTGAATCCGGAATTCAAATCAACGTCATTGAAGGGGATTCGATTTCTAAAGCCCATATGGATTCAATGTTTCGGTTCTATACGGATACTTATTCCCGGAAATGGGGGTCGCCTTATTTGAATCTAGCTTTTTTCCGTGAAGCCTGGCAGACATTTAGAGATAAGATAGTTTTGATTCTCGCCGAAAAAGACGGAGAGACGATCGGAGGTACATTGAATCTCCGGAAAGGAAATAAATTCTATGGGCGGTATTGGGGCTCGAAGGGACATTATCCTTTTTTACATTTTGAATGTTGTTATTATGCACCGATCGAATATTCAATTCGTAAAGGAATCAAGACCTTCGAGGCAGGGGCTCAAGGGGAACAAAAATTTTTGAGAGGCTTTCCTGCAGTTCCCACATACAGTTCGCATTTTATTTTCCATTCGGGAGCTCGAAATGCGATTGAACGATTCTTGGAAAACGAAAGAATGCATATGCAGGAAATGATCCAGGAGACGAACGAACATTCGCCTTTAAAGGAAGTTCCCGGAATGTCCGACAGGGAAGCGAAATGAGCGAGGTCTATCGTTTCGATACGGAAGAGCAAGTCCTAACAAAGGAGAAGCTCAAATTAAAGAAGCCGCCTAAATATAGGGTGGTTATTCTAAACGACGATTATACTCCGATGGAGTTTGTAGTTTGGATTTTACGCGTGGTATTCTATCGTACCGCGGTAGAAAGCGAAAGAATTATGCTTCAAGCCCATACGACCGGGAAGGCGCTCTGCGGAGTCTATTCTCACGACGTGGCCAAGACCAAGGTAGCTGAAACACATAAACTTGCTGAACAACACGGCCACCCACTTCAATGCCATATGGAAATTGAAGAGGGAGAGGAGGAACCATGACCCTATCCGAAGATCTAGAGAGAAGTCTAAACCAAGCTCGAATCGAAGCGGTAAAACGGAGAAATGAGTATATTACTCTAGAACATATGCTTCTAGCGCTCACGTACGATCCGATCGGTCAGGAGGTCCTTCTTGCCTGTGGAGCCGATTTGGAAGCATTGCGCAATGAATTGCGTGAATATCTAGACACTGAAATGGAATCGGTTCCGGAAACGTTCGGGGAAATCGAACCGGAATATACGATAGGTGCACAGAGGGTACTTCAGTTGGCTGCGTTTCACGTCCAATCCACGCAGAAGAAGAAGTTAGACGGCGGTTACGTTCTTGCCTCGCTATTTCGCGAAGATCAATCCCATGCGGTTTTCTTTCTCTCTCGGCAAGATATTTCCAGATTCGATGTAGTTCGTTATATTTCTCATGGAATTCGTAAGGATGGAAAGAAGGTTACTCCCGAAGGTCTGGAGGATGCCACGAAACCGGAGTCGGGCGATCCGTTAAAAGATTTTTGCGTGGACTTAACCGAGAAGGCTAGACTTGGAAAATTAGATCCTCTAGTGGGGAGGTCGGAAGAGATCGATAGAACGATTCATATTCTTGCAAGACGCAGAAAAAACAATCCGATATTTGTGGGGGATGCGGGTGTAGGTAAAACTGCAATTGTTGAAGGATTGGCGTTAAGTATTGTTGCCGGAAAAGTCCCGGAATCGCTAAAGCAAACGCGGATTTTTTCGTTGGACATGGGATTACTGCTCGCAGGAACCAAATTTCGAGGAGAGTTCGAAGAGAGATTAAAGAATGTCGTACAGTCGGTAACTGCGGATCCGAATCATGTTCTCTTTGTGGATGAAATTCATACGATAATCGGAGCAGGCGCAGTTTCCGGCGGCTCCTTAGACGCTTCGAATTTGCTTAAGCCTGCCTTGGCAAACGGAGAATTAAGGTGTATCGGGACGACTACTTACAAAGAATACAAAGCTATCTTTGAAAAAGATCACGCACTTTCCCGTAGGTTTCAAAAAGTGGAAGTCAACGAACCGAGCGTGGACGAAACCATTCGAATTTTAAAAGGGCTTCTGCCTAAATACGAGGAATTTCATGCGGTGAAGTATTCCTCTCAAGCAGTCGAAGAGGCTGCTCGATTGGCGGATCGGTATATTCTGGATCGAAAACTTCCCGATAAAGCTATAGATCTCATCGATGAAGCCGGTGCCAAAGTAAAGATTCGATCTTCGGCAAAGAGCAAAACCGTTACCGTTAAGGACGTCGAGGATCTAGTTTCCAAGATTGCAAAAGTTCCGACTCGTACCGTAAAGGCCGACGACAGAGACAAACTCAAAGAACTGGATGTAGAACTCAAGAAGCGGATCTACGGGCAAGACAAAGCCGTTCAGGAAATCGTTCAAGCAATTCGCTTATCACGAAGCGGTTTGTCGGAACCGGGCAGACCGGTCGGCTCCTTCCTATTTGCAGGACCTACAGGCGTTGGGAAGACCGAACTTTCCAAACAATTGGCATCGATTTTAGGCGTGGAATTTATTCGGTTCGATATGAGCGAATACATGGAAAAACATACGGTATCCCGTTTGATCGGATCTCCGCCGGGCTATGTCGGCTTCGAGCAAGGGGGGCAATTGACGGATGCAATCGTTCGGACTCCTCATTGCGTCCTACTCTTGGACGAAATAGAAAAGGCTCATGAAGATATTTATAATATTCTTCTACAAATTATGGATCACGCTACCTTAACCGATAACAACGGTAGAAAGGCGGATTTCAAACAAGTGATCTTGATTATGACGACGAATACCGGAGCTAGGGAACGTGCGGCGAATCCGTTAGGGTTCGAGAATACGGCTTTACTTGATCGCGGCCTAAAAGCGATCGAGAGACATTTTTCTCCGGAATTTAGGAATCGTCTAACGGCAATCATAGAATTTTCATCGCTCGAAGAAGATGTCGTTTCTCGAGTCGTTCGCAAACAGTTGGAGCTTTTAGAGGATCGATTAAAGGAAAAACGGATCTCTCTAGAATACCAAGACGAAGTTCTCCTGTTTATTGCTAGGAAAGCGTATGACCCGTTATTCGGTGCGAGACCCGTACAGCGGTGGATCGATTCGAATATCTCTAAAAAGCTTTCGGAAGAGATATTGTTCGGTGAACTTCGAAGCGGCGGACGCGTCTTACTTCGTGAAGTAGATAACGAGTTGACTTTGACGTTTTCTCCACACGAGCCAATGATTAAGTGACTATGATTCAAAATAAAGGTGGCATAGTTTCCCAAAAATCGATTCTTCTCCTTTTCGTTCTTCTAAACATAGTCGCTTCTTGTAAGGATAATTATCTTACGATCGAAGGACGTCGGATTTCGACGGAGGGGTTAGTCGCAACGAAGTCCGGCATCTCAGCCAAGCAACTCTATGCGGAATCGAAGAATGTTATGATTTCTACCGATTCGATAGAGGCATCTCGTGCAGGTTTAGAAATTTATAAAAAAGGCGGTAATGCGGTAGACGTAGCTATAGCTGCCTCTTTTGCAGTTTCCGTGACTCGTCCCCAATCGACCGGGATAGGAGGCGGGGGATTTTTACTATTACATAACTCGCGGGATAGAAAAACATACGCCTTCGATTTTAGGGAACGAGCTCCAAGCTCCGCATCTCGAGACATGTACAAGGAAAAACCTAAAGAAGATTCGTTATTAGGATATCGATCCGTAGGTGTTCCAGGGACTGTTGCAGGATTGGTAAAAGTTCAGAAGCAATTCGGAAAATTATCCTTACAAGAAGTTATGGCGCCGGCGATTCGCTTGGCCGAAGAAGGATTTCCGATTTATGAGAATTTACAGGAAGCGATTCAGGAATCTTCCGATGATATGAGCCTCGGAATGAGGGATATATTTCTTCCGAAAGGTAAAATACCGAATGTCGGAGATATATTGATTCAGCAAGACCTTGCGAAAACGTTGAGAATCATCGCAGAAACCGGAGAACGAGAATTTTATAACGGTCGAATCGCGCAAAGCCTGGGAAGACTAATGAGGGAGCAAGGAGGGATGGTTTTTGAAACCGATTTGGCTGCCTATAAAGTCAGAGAATCGACTCCTTTGGAGATCGAATACAGAGGATACAAAATACGCACCATGGTTCCGCCGTCTTCCGGGGTTCATATGCTGACCATGTTGCGGATGCTGGAAACAAAGAAATTGAAGGAATTGTATAAGTCTTCCAAGGCGGACTATTATCATTTTTTAGCGGAAGTCATGCGAAGAGGATACGCGGATAGAGCTGTTATAGGCGGTGATCCGAATTACACGAATGTTCCGATAGCCCTCTTACTTTCGCCCGAATATGCATTGGCGAAAATTTCCGATTTTAAACCGGGATTTTCGACGCCGAGCTCCGACTATTTGAATCGTTTAAATTTGAGAACTGAATCTCCGCAGACGACTCATATTTCAGTCGTCGATTCCGAAGGAAATGCGGTCTCCACGACACAATCGGTAAATTATCGATTTGGAGCCGCAGTCATTTTAGACAGTTATGGATTCGTATTAAACGACACTATGGATGACTTCAGTAGATCGCCGGGTGAACCGAACGTTTACGGATTGATTGGAGCCGAAGCGAATTCGATTCGTCCGGGTAAAACACCTTTAAGTTCGATGTCGCCTACGATCGTGATGAAAGAGGGTGAAACTTTCCTAGTAACCGGTGCTCCGGGGGGTTCTTATATTGTGAATGCGGTTTTACAATCTCTTTTGTTCAATCTCGACTTTCAACTGACTTTATATGAATCCGTTGCCAAGGCGAGAATTCACCATCAATTTTTTCCGGATGCTTTATATATGGAGGGCGCTGCAATGGATACAGCCGTCTCCAATCAGCTTAAGTCTAAAAAGCATGAGATTCGGGTCGGTCCTAATTTTGCGAAATTATTTTCGGTTAAGCGAGAGAAGGGCGTACTGTACGGTGCCGCTGATCCGAGGGGGGACGGAGTTCCCATGGGAGAGTAAGTCCTATGAATATTTTTTACAAAAATGAAAAGTCTAAATGTTTAAACTAATTAGGAAGATTGCATGAAACGAAATGCGCCGGATTTAGTATGCCCCAATTTACGACATGCCGTCAAAGCAAAGCATGGATTGGAAAAGGAAAGTATGCGAATTTTTTCGGATGGAAGGATTGCAACGACTCCACACCCGAACGGATTGGGCTCGAGCCTAACGAATCATTATATTAAAACTGATTTTTCGGAACCTCAGTTGGAGTTCGCTACGAACGCAAGACCTAGGATTGAAGCGATCGTGAGAGAACTTCAGGATCTTCATATTTTCACGTCTCGCCATCTTCAAAACGAATGGATTTGGCCGTTCAGTATGCCCCCGATTCTTCCCAAGGAGGAAAAGGATATCCCTCTAGGACAGTACGGTGCCTCATTCTCGGGCGAATGGAAAACCATTTATCGGAACGGACTCGGCCATCGATACGGGAGAAGGATGCAGACAATTTCGGGGGTTCATTATAATTTTTCCTTTTCGAACCTTTTTTTGAAGCAAATCTTCGAAAAGGAAATTTCTAAGTTTAATAAAGAAGAAATTTCCGAGATGTATCTTTCCGTTACACGCAACTTTTTTCGGAAAGTTCATTTCGTGCTTTATTTGACCGGAGCGACTCCTGCTTTCGATGAAACGTTTCTTCCGGTTCCGGTTGATTTTCCTTTTTCAAAACATAAATCGCATACGTATTTCGCGCCTTATGCCACTTCGTTGCGAATGAGTGAAATCGGATATACGAGTAAAGTTCAGGATGGACTGCCGATTAACTATAATTCGTTGGAAGAATATATACTTGGAATGTGTTATTCGGTTAGCACTCCTTATTCTCAGTACGAAAGTTTCGGAGGTCCCCCGAACCAATTAAATCCGTATTATCTTCAAATCGAAAACGAATTCTATTCTCCGATTCGCCCCAAGCAAATTCCGAAAAACCAGGAACGTCCATTGGATGCTCTACAGAATCGCGGAATCCAGTATATCGAAATAAGATGTTTGGACTTAGAACCCGAATCGCCGACAGGAGTAAGTAAACCGAGTTTAGCTTATATTCAAATGATTCTCCTGGACGGGATTTTACGCCCGAGCAAGGCCATACTAGATTCCGAAAAAGAAAGGATTCGTGAAAATACTAAAAGAGTTATCTGGGAAGGTCGAAAGCCGGGCTTAAAGATTTTGGGGGAATCGAATTCCGAAATCGATTTCGTGCAAGCGGGTAAGGATTTTACCAATTCTTTGTTTCCAATCGCCGAAGAGCTAGATCGCCATTCCGGCAGAACGTTTTATCGAGAAACGTTGCATGCCATGTTGACTAAATGGGATGATTCGAGAAAAACTCCGTCCGGTAGGTTCTTAAACAGGTTATTGGAAGAGGATTGGGAGTTTAGAGATTTAGGAATTCATTTAGCTAAGGAAAATTACCGAAATCAATCTCAGATGGAGTTAACTCCGGGCAAATGGAATTCCTTCGAAAAAGAAGTCCATCGATCCGTTTTAGAGAGAGAGAAAATCGAGGAGACTGAAAAAGTCCGGAAGTATCCCACGCCAAAAATATGCAACCATTGAAGATTCGACTCGAACAGGGCCAGAAATTAGATTCCGAAGAGTTTATTCTAAAGGGCTTCGCGGATTTGGAAATTTCTACGCAAATCATCATAAGAGATGCCCTCAATCGTGGGCTGACTGTCGAGGTCTTAGATAGGGCCAGTCATTTCCTTCGAATTTCCGGGAATGGGTTGGCGCGTCTGGTTAAGGAGGCCTCCAAAACCGATTTGGATTCGTATATGACCTTCCTGGTCATGGAAAATAAGACGATAACGAAGATGGTATTGGCCGAGAAGGGAATTCGCGTACCGATTGGAACGAGCATTTCAAAGAAAAAAGATGGAATCGATTATTATAAATTAAATTCGACGAAGCGAATGGTAGTGAAACCGGTGACTACGAATTTTGGCATCGGAATCACGATCCTAGCGCCGCAATCTTCCGAATCGATCGTAGAAAAAGCAATGGAAACGGCATTGTCTTTTGCCGAAACTGCGATCATCGAGGAATTTGCGGAAGGTCAGGAATACAGATTTTTAGTCATTGGAGAGGAGTGCGTCGCCGTATGCAATCGAGTTCCCGCTAATATTGTCGGTGACGGAGTTAGGAGTGTCCAAGAGTTATTGATCGAAAAAAATCAAGACCCTCGACGAGGAATCGGTCACGTTACTCCTCTGGAAAAGATTCGTCTAGAAGAAATTGAATTAAACGTTTTGGCAGAACAGGGAAAAGCCCCCGATACGATTCCGCAGCCGGGCGAAATAGTTTATTTACGGCGGAATTCCAATATCAGCACCGGAGGAGATTCTATCGACGTTACGGATTTGGCTCATCCGGCCTATAAAAAGATCGCTGTGGAAGCGGCATTAGCTGCAAAGGCTAAAATTTGCGGAGTAGACATTATCGTTCGGAATTTGGAACTTGAAGGCGATTACAGAATCCTAGAACTGAACTTTAACCCGGTATTATATATTCATAATTATCCATACCGGGGAAAGAACCGAGACGTAGGAAATAAAATCCTGGATCTATTGGGCTTTTGAGGTTTTCAGTTTAGTGCGAACGTAATCCACAATATCTCTGGATTCGTACATTTTAATATCCCCATCGACTAAAAAAGGGACCTGACTTAAACCGCCCAATTGCACGACTTCCTCTCGTCCGGCGGTTCCTCGACTCGCTTCTACCAGTTCAAAATCCTTTCCGGCCTCTAAGCCGAGTTTAGAGAATTCGTCTCTCACGTATGTGCAATAAGGGCAGGTTAGGAACTGATAGAGCTTCATCATTAGGCGGGAATTCCTATTTTCTTTTGCAATTCTCCGTTACGCGAAAGTTCCACGACGATATCGTGTCCGCCGATGAATTCTCCTTCGATATATAGCTGCGGGATCGTCGGCCAATTTGCAAATTCCTTAATTCCTTCCCTGACACTTTGGTCGGAAAGAACATTAAAAGATCCGAAATCGGCTCCGAGGCTACGCAGAACATTCGTTACTCCGGCGGAAAAACCGCACATTGGAGCATCGGGAGTTCCCTTCATAAAAAGGAAGATCCGCTTCGAATCGATTAGTCCTTGGATTTTTTCTTTGAGTATTTGGTCCATTTTACTTCCTCTTAGTTTACAATGAAAAGAAATCTATGAAATTTTCGTTTCTATCGCAAGTGCATGCACTTCTTCTTTGAGTTCTTCGTGCAGAGTCGCATACACCATACGATGCTGTTCTATCATCGATTTACCTTCGAACCCTGGATATTTTACAATTGCCTTGATATGGACTCCGTCTCGGTATGGGTCCAGGATTTCAACGGAAGACCCTGGAAGACCGGTCTGGATTTTAGTGCGAATTTCTTCGATTGTCATTGTTCTTACTATTAGACTTTCGCCGCTCGTCGGTTGAAAATCTTTTGTTAAGGATAGCGTCCGATAAAAGCAAACGCGGACAACCTTTTTTCCTTAAGGGGCCGCGGTCTGTAGCTCTAATGCGTGGATTCCTTTTGACTGAAGAATGGGATTTAAAACGGAATACACTTCCCGGTGTTGAGCCAAAAGAGTCTTATCTCGAAACGTTTCCGCGATGATTCTGATTCTAATATGGGTTCCCCTCGCCACGCCATTCGGATTGCCGTCGTGACCTGCATGTTCCGCCGAGAAATCTTCCACTTCGAGGACGGCCGGTGAAAATGTACTACGGAGTATGGATTCTATTTCTTCGGCCGAATCTGTCATACCTATTAGGTCCTCGTTCCGATTCCGCGGCTGAGCAAAAAAACTGAAAGCGAGTAGAGTAATATAGTTCCTACCGCTAAGAGCCCGATCGCTAATCCTGGGTCTATATCGCTGACGCCTAGAAATCCGTAGCGGAAAGCATTTACCATATAGAGAATCGGATTAAATTTAGATACGATTTGCCATGCTTCCGGGAGCATTTGAATTGAATAAAAAACGCCTCCTAAATAAGTTAAAGGCGTTAGAATAAAAGTCGGGATGATCGTTACATCATCGAATTTTTTTGCGAACAATGCATTTAAAAATCCGCCCATAGAAAACATCAGCGCTGAAAGTGCTACTGTAACGATTACGATCCAAGGGCTGTAAAGTCGTAACTCGGTAAAAAACAGCGAGACTACCGTTACGATAATGCCGACTAGAATTCCGCGAATAACTCCTCCTATAGAATATCCTAGTACGATGAGATACGCCGGCGTCGGAGAAACAAGAAGCTCTTCGATATTCTTTCCGAATTTAGCGCCGTAGAATGAGGAGACTACGTTATTGTATGCATTCAAAATTACGGACATCATCACTAATCCGGGAACAATGAATTGAATATAAGTATGTCCGCCGACATCTCCGATTTGAGATCCGACAAGTTTGCCAAAGATCAAAAAATATAGGGAAATCGTGATTCCGGGTGGAATTAACGTTTGAATCCAGATTCTTAGAATTCTAACGGTTTCTTTCCGGACTATCGTCGAAAATGCGTTAAATTTTTCCCTGAAATTCAAAGTTTCTTCTCCACTAATTTTAGAAATAATTCTTCTAACCTATTGGATTTATTTCTCATGCTAGTGATTTGAATTCCTTCTTTATCCAATAAACGAAATAAATCGTTGAGAGAATGACTTTTGCTGATATCGACCTCGAGAGTCAAATCGTCCACTTTGCGTAAAGAAAAACCGTTGAGAGCCGTCGGAATCGGAACGGCTTCCTTTAAATCTAATATGAAAGTTTCCGTGTCTAATTGTACGATCAGTTCTTTCATCGTAGTGTTCTCGACGATAAGTCCTTTGTCGATGATCGCAATTTTACGGCAAAGGGTCTCCGCCTCTTCCAAATAGTGAGTGGTAAGAATGATCGTAATTCCGGATTCGTTCAATTTGATTAGAAATTCCCAAAGAGATCTTCTAAATTCTATATCCACTCCAGCAGTCGGCTCGTCCAGAATTAGAATCTTCGGGTTATGCACTAGAGCCCTTGCGATCATCAGTCGGCGCTTCATTCCACCCGACAGACGACCGGCGGTTTCTCGCCTTTTATCGTAAAGCCCTAGCTGTTTTAAATATTCGTAAGTTCTTTCGGTCGCGATCGATTTTTCCAAACCATAGTATCCGCCTTGGTTGATAACGATCTGCTCGACTTTCTCGAATATATTAAAATTAAATTCCTGGGGAACGACTCCTATAAACGATTTTGCGAGAGCTAGGTCGCTATCGATGTCGGCCCCGTAGATCTTTACTTTTCCGGAAGTTTTGTTCACCAATGAACTTAATATTCCGATGGTGGTGGACTTGCCGGCGCCGTTCGGCCCTAATAGAGCAAAGAATTCTCCCTCTTCCACAATTAAATGAATTCCCTTTAAGGCCTGAACGCCTCCGGAATACGTTTTGACTAAATTTTCAATCTCTAATGCTTTCTTCATTCTGAAGGAAATCGGCTCCTTTGTAAGCATCCTGAAAGACGCTAGTTTAACGCAATCCTTTGGTAATTCAAATTACGGAACGCTCAGAATTTCTCTGGCTCTCCTTGCGGCATTTCTCGCAATTTCCGGAAGTGCAGGATGAATATAAATCATTTTAAGCAAGTCATCTAGAGTCCCGTTCATCGTCATTAAGAGTATAAATAAATGAGCTAGGTTGGAAGCTTCGTCTCCCAAAACGTGGGCTCCTATAAGTTTTCTTGTCTTCCGGTCTACTAAAATTTTCACGAAGGAATCTTCCGATAATCGGGCCATACCCATTGCGCTGGCAGAATACGGATTGATCGCGGAAATATAATCGGCTCTTTCCGAGATGAGTTGTTGTTCAGTCTTGCCGACTGCCGCTACTTGAGGATGGGTAAATACCGCATGAGGAACCGGAGGATATTCAATCGGAATACGCTTTTTATCCACGTACAAAGATTGAAATAAGGCCTCTCCTTCGAAATTCACCGAATGACGGAAAAAATATTTCCCTATGATATCGCCAAGAGCATAGACTCCATCTGCGGTAGTTTCAAGAAACTCGTTTGTTTTAATATATCCGCGATCATCGGTTTGAATATTCGTATTATTCAAATCAAGCCAATCGGAATTCGGTCGGATTCCGGTTGCGACTAATAGAGCATCTCCTTCTATTTCGAAACTTCGACCTTCCTGCTCGCAAGTTAGGCGAAAAATTCCGGCTTGATACTCTACAGTTTTAACGATCGTCCTTAAACGAACATCGTGTTTTTTTGAGAATGCTTTTTCAAATCCATCAATTATGCTTTGATCCTCCTGGGAAAGCATTCTATTTCGAACAATGAAAGTGGTTTTGGAGCCGAACGACGCATAAGCAAATCCTAATTCTAAGCCGATATACCCGCCCCCTAACACTAGGAGACGTTTAGGAAGGTCGGTTCTTCGGAGGGCTTCCCGACTGGTCATATACGGCGTTCCTGCGAGGCCGGGGATATCCGGAATAACGGGCCTACATCCAGCAGCGATGAAAATTCGGTCGGCAGTCAAAAGTTGGTCGTTTACTTTTACGACCTTGTCCTCTATAAAGCGACCTTCGTACGGATAGAAATCGATGTTCGGATTTTTCTCATAGGCGGGGAGAATGCTATCCGAGTCCGCGTCGACGGTTCTAGAAACCCTTTCCACTAAGGTTTTAAAATCCACAGTAAAGGGGCCGGGAATTTCCAATTGAAAGCGGTTTGCATCCGAGGCTAGGGCGAGGATCTCAGCGGGATGGATAAGCATTTTAGAAGGAATGCAACCTCGGTTCAAACAGGTTCCACCTAAACGATCCTTTTCTAAAATTGCGACTTTATATCCTAATTTTGAGGGTGGGGTGACTAACTTTGTTCCACCGCCCGAACCGATTACAAGAATATCATATTTTTTCATGTTGAGACTGGAAACGGAAGATTCTCCATTCAATCCGTTTTCCTCCGAATACGTTCTGCATTTAGAGTGAGAAGATTGGCGAGCAAAAAAGAGAGTCGTATTTTAGACTCTACCACTTATCTCGAAGGGACCTCAAAGTCAGAAAAAGAGTACGTTCATCCTCAGCTAAATTCGGCTGAGCCGATTTGTTTCGAATACCGGATAAAAGCGATGCAGACGGTTTGGAACAGAGGAAAAAAGGATTAAAGGTTCGTTCCTCCGCGAAATTCGTAGTCCAAAATTCCGCCTCGGATTTCAGAGAATTCACTTTTTTCAAAGCTGCATGCGCCGCCGAGTTTGAGGGGTCTAGAGCTATACTGAATTTTAGATTATTCTGAAGGTAATCGTGACCCGGGTAGAGTTTCACTCCGTCCGGAAATTGGTAAAATATCCGGGAGACGGTTTGATAGAGTGTCGTTGGATCTCCTCCGTTCTTACAATTTCCGACACCACAATTAAAGATCGTGTCCCCGGTAAATACGCCTACCGGGGCATTATTTTCGACCTGAAGTAAACATATATGAGCGAAGGTATGTCCCGGAGTATCCAAAACTTCCAAATAGGAATTTCCTTCCCGATCGGAAAGAATCCGCTCTCTCGAATAAAGAGCGCGACTTGCTAACGGGACAGTTTCCATTCCTTTAGGATGCGTCAGGACTATCGACTTGAATTCTTGAACCAGCCCTTCGTTTCCGGCCGTATGATCCCAATGCTCATGAGTATTGACGATGTATTCGAGAGACCAATTCTTTTGCTTTAGTACGACACTGACTTGTGAAGAATCGAACGGGTCTATACAGAGAGTCTCTGTCGTATCAGGTTGTCGAATTAAATAGGTGAAATTTCGAAGCGAACTATGAGTGTAAATTCGGACGATTTCAAGCATCTTCGCTAAGGAATAATATCTAGATGTTTGTCCAGATTGGCGATTCTAAGAATCGTCATTACGTCTCTGCTTAAATTTCTTAATTTAAGGCTACCTTGGCGTTCAGTCACATATTTCTGGGTGTTAAAAATAGCACCGATACCGGACGAATCCAGATATACATCTCCTTCAAAGTCTATGATAATTTCCTTGTTGCCTTCATCAAATTGTTTGATGATAAGTTCTTTTAACGCGAACGCGTTCTTCAAACTAACGTTGCCCTGGATCTTTACGATGCATATTCCGTCCTCTATGGACACATCTGTTTGAAAACCTTCCAATGGAAACGGCTCCGATTTTTCTATTTATATGACCGTCCTCGAGTTGCTAATGCATCCGAACCGTCTCGAAAATAAGAAATTTCGAAAGGTTACACGGGGAGGGAATCCGATCATTGAGCATAAATTGTGGCAAAGGGGAGGTAAACTCTTTTTTCCTTTGAAAATAGGTCAATTCTTAGTGGATAAAAACAAGAAATAGCTGGAAAATTCACCCAGTAAGGAAAAATTTAGTGGGCGTTTTACGAATGACCAATTCTAGTATTATGACCGATAAATTGAATTGAGATGCGAATTAAATTTTGGGGAGTTCGGGGCTCCATCTCTTCCCCGGTAAAAGGCGATTTAATCCGAGCGAAGATTCTGAAAATTCTGAGTCTGGCCTCGCCGTCGGATCTTCAAAGTCCGGAGGCGATTGAGGATTTTTTAGATTCCTTAGCTTTGTCAAATTGGAGTACCTACGGCGGTAATACGACATGTATTGAAATTCGTGATAAAGAGGATCGTCTTATCATAATCGACGGAGGTACAGGCCTTCGAGAATTAGGAAATTCCATCCTGCAAGAGGGATATTTACAGGGAAAAGGTTCCGCGGTCTGGATTTTCACTCATACGCATTGGGATCATATTCAAGGGATTCCATTTTTCGTACCTCTCTATACCCCAGGTAATAAGTTCGAGTTTGTAAGCTCCGTCGAAAATTTAGAAGAGAGACTTAGATACCAGCACGCGTTCACTCATTTTCCGGTTCCTTTCGAGGGATTTCAGGCAGAGAAAACCTACCGCCATGTACCCGAAGGGAGAGCCTTTCGAGCCACAGATTCGGTCACTTCCATTTCGAAAGCGGTTCGTCACCCGGGCGGAAGCTATTCGTACCGGTTCGAAGAAGACGGCAAATCGCTTATTTTCGCGTCGGACGCGGAGTTTAATTTGGATGAGATGGAGAATATCGACGATTACCTAAATTACTTCCGCGGCGCGGACGTTCTTATTTTCGATACTCAATATACATTCGAAGAATCTTTACAGAAAATCGATTGGGGTCATAGCACCGCTTCGATGGCGACCGATATCGCTCTTCGCGCAAACGTTAAAAAACTGGTCATGTTCCATCACGACCCTTCTTACGATGACGAAAAGCTGGACGCCGTATATTTGCGCGCAATTAAATATAAAGAAATGTTCGATCCCGACAATCAGTTGGAAATCATTATGGCAAGAGAAGGCTTAGAGATTCAAGTTTAAGATCTTTATCTTGTTTTTTGCATATAGCGGAGGATCTCATGAGTGAGTATATCATAGGTATCGATGCAGGTACCACCGGAATTCGTACGTTTTGCTTCAATCGATCCGGAGCCGTTATTTCCAGCGCTTATTCGGAATTTAAACAATATTTTCCAAAACCGGGTTGGGTCGAACATGATCCCGAAGAGATTTGGGCAAAGACGGAAAAATTGGTCGTAAAAGCGATTCGTAACGGAAAACTTCGTCCCGAAGATGCGATTGCGATCGGAATTACTAATCAACGGGAAACTACGGTTTTGTTTGAAAAGGATTCGGGTGTTCCCGTATACAATGCCATCGTTTGGCAATGTCGGAGGACAGCGGACTTTTGTACGAATTTAAAAAAGGAAGGCTTAGAACCTACCTTCCGAAGAAAAACCGGACTCGTTGTGGACGCGTATTTTAGCGGGACCAAGATACGTTGGATCTTGGATAATGTGAAAGGAGTACGAGCCAAAGCGGAGAAAGGAAAGATACTCTTTGGAACCATCGATACATATCTATTATATCGATTGACTAACGGAAAGTCCCATAAAACGGATCACACGAATGCGAGTCGCACGTTAATCTTCAACATCGAAAAGAAGGAATGGGATAAGGAACTTCTAAAAATTCTAGATATCCCTGAGTCCATTCTTCCCGAGACTCATAATTCCAGTAATTTATTCGGTAGAACCGAAGGAGTAAAGGGTCTACCGGATGGAATTCCTATTTCTTCACTCGTAGGAGATCAGCAAGGGGCGCTTTTCGGACAATTATGCACGGAACCTGGAGAGGCAAAGAACACGTATGGTACGGGTTGTTTTCTCCTTTTCAATACGGGAAATAAATTACAGATTTCTAAGAACAACCTGATTACGACCCTAGCCTGCGGTCCTGAAGGCAAGACGGTGTATTGTTTGGAAGGTTCTATTTTTATCGGAGGAGCTGTCATACAATATCTACGGGATAATCTCAGGTTCTTTAAAGAATCTAAGCTTTCCGAGAAGTTGGCTGCTTCGGTTACAAAAGAGGATGAAGTTGTTTTCGTTCCCGCGTTTGCGGGCCTTGGAGCTCCATATTGGGATATGAATGCGAGGGGCGCTATTTTGGGTCTGACCCGTGATACGACCCAAGAACAGATAACACGGGCCGCGCTGAAATCCATCGCTTTACAGTCTTATGAACTTGTGGAAGCTATGGAAAATGATACGGGCTCCAAGCTGAAGATTCTCAAAGTTGACGGCGGAGCGACTGCCAATAATTGGCTAATGCAATACCAATCCGACATTCTCGGAAAAAGAATCGTTCGCCCTTCGAATTTGGATACGACAGTTTTGGGCGCGGCATATCTGGCCGGATTAGAAAGAGGATTTTACGCTGGCGTTGCGGACTTGAAGAAAAAGCAGAAAGCCAGTAAGGAATTTACTCCGAAAATGGGAAATGCACAAAGAGAAAAAGAAATTCGTGTCTGGAAAGAATCGGTCAAGCGAATTTTAACCGGTAATTAAGCGGGCAAAAAAGTCGGAGAACTTCGCCGGGAAGATGGGATCGCGGTCGGAATTAAGAATCAACGGGAAACCAAGGTTTTATTCGAAACGGATTCCGGTGCTCCCGTATGCAATGTTATCGTTTGGCATTGCCGTAGGACCCGCTGATTTTTGTAAGAATTTAAAAAAGGAAGACCTGCTTATCTTCCGAAGAAAAACCGGACCCGTTTTCATGTTTCTTAAATTGAGAAGAATCGGTTTGGGGACAGACTTTTCCGGTTCTTCTTTTATCCCTAGTAGTTATAGGACAAAAGCGAAAACTCGAAGGGTTTCCGGTCGCTTGCAATTCCCGCCCCCACGACGAGTTTTGTTTGATCGTACCTCGGAATATCCACAATTCCTCCTTCAGGGATGCGGAACATTTCGTACGAGTCCTTTTCGCGCTTCGAGATGAGTATATCGAAACGGAGAATTTCCAGGCTTTTGTTGGTTTGAAACAAGATCTTATCGCCGGTAACAGAATATAACTCCAGACCTTCACCTTCTCGATTGAAATTGTACTTATCGGAAGGGATACTCGAGAATTGAATTTCTTGGCGTGCTCCGAGTTCTATTTGACTCTCTTCACTTTGCTCCCAATAAATATGAAATATTCCTTCTTCATAATATATTTTTCTCGAAAACCTTCTGAAAATTTCTTTTTCCACTACTTCTTCAAAAGATTCGCCTAAATTCGGTTGCTTGGACGGACCGTCCAAGATTTGTTTCCATCGATTTTTAGAAACGTTTTTTTCGACCATATTCCGTACCGGAAGAGAAAGGCTAGGGATTGAAAATTTCAGAATTCGTTCATCGACTGAATTAAGAATCGAGTTTAAAAAAGGACCATGGATTAGGGGGAGAATTTCTATCGAGAAAATTCTATCGCGTAAAAATGCCGCGAATTCGGGCTCGAACGCGAATAAGTTGGAAACGATCGTTTGCTCTTCCACGGGAGTACCTGCATACAGAATCTTTACCAATCTAAACAGATAATTTTTACTTTTGGGATCGAAGTACAAGGATTCGATTTTTCGCGAAACTTCATTTTCATTCAGTTCTGGATTCACTACGTCTCGGAGTGATAAATAACGAGTAGAGTTCATTCTCGTTCTGTTTTGTCTAAATAATCGAAACGTACCCACATTACGTTTAACGCCTATCTGAGTCGCTTCCCCGGGAGCTCTTAGAACAATAATAGGCGGATTTCCTTTGGTTTTATACGGATTCGAATCTATCAAAAATAGACTTCCGTTGCTGAGCTCTCTCGCTCCCTGGGGGAACTTTCCGTCTTCTTTCCAAAGCCTACCGTTTTGAAAGGAAAGATAGGGTGGGCTACTCATGGGTCGACTTTGGTACGTTCTCCTTGCATAGTCGATTTCATATAAAAAGGAAGGAATTATGGCCGGTTGAGAATATAGATAAGGTAATTCTTCGATTTCCATTACGGGAAAATCGTAGAAAGGAGAAATTTTGGTCTTAACTCTGGCTACCGAATCGGAGTTGCATAGAAAAAAGTGATAATTTATTCCTTCGACGTGAATCATGACGGCAATTTAAGTTGGAATGGATTGGGTAGCTCTAAAGCGCTTCGGCGATTTCATGTCCGCCTTTCAGTGAAGCTTCTCCGTTAGGTCAATATTCTTCTTCCAATAAATCCGGATGTAAGATCGATAAACCCGGAGGCTCGAGATTTCTTTTAGAAAGTTTACCCACGAGCTGACCTTTAAATCTAGTCCAATCATAGGTTTCCTTAAGCTCGGAAATTTCATCGTCGAAACCGTATTGAATGAAATCGACGATTTCTTGTTCGGTTAG
The DNA here is from genome assembly GCF_000243715.2 of Leptospira broomii serovar Hurstbridge str. 5399. Taxonomy (NCBI): domain Bacteria; kingdom Pseudomonadati; phylum Spirochaetota; class Leptospiria; order Leptospirales; family Leptospiraceae; genus Leptospira; species Leptospira broomii. The sequence goes on along the minus strand of NZ_AHMO02000011.1, from coordinate 280,093 downwards.
ACCGGTAACGAGGGAAGTATCGGTGACTGTTCTGAGAATTTTTCGAACATCCCGTTCATTCCAAGCCAGGATCGTAACTAACCTGGCTGTCCATTCGATATGACTCACAAGGATATTCTGCGGGAATTCTCCAGTATTTCAACTGAGAAATATATTCGTAAGGAAAGTTCTAAAGCTTGCGGATAGCTAAAATACTCATATCGTCCTGAATACGACCGCCTCCGTATAGGGCGATTTCTTCAAATAGACTATCGATTAGTTTTCTTAGATTTTCTTTCGGAGCCGTTTCCAGGAACTTGTACAAATTCTCTCCGTAAAAACTGTTTTTCATTCTGCTTTTCTGCTCAAAAAGGCCGTCGGTGAAACTGAATAGTACGTCTCCCGACTCCATTCGAAAACTTTTGGACGGTTTTTCTCTGTTTAGCGGTGGATTCATTACGGTGGAAAGAAAGAATCCGTCCGTGTCCAAGATTTCGGTGGAACGATCCTCTTTCCGAAAAAGTACCGAACTTGGATGTATTCCTGATTGTAAAAAATTACCGTTCGAATCGGCCTTCATTAGAAGAAACGTGGCATAAAGACTTCGGTGAATCGTTGGAAACGTTTTTGTTCTTTCTTCCAGATGTAGATTGATTTCATGAATCACTTCTTCCGGTTTGGTACATGTATGAACTAAATGAGACATTTGATTCATCACCATCATGCTAAATAGACCCGCTACGTAACCGTGTCCGGAGGTATCGCCGATTCCGAACCAATAGTTTCCGGATTTATCCTTCAAGAAATTATAGAAATCTCCCCCGATAGGATTATACGTAAGGCAACGACCGAAAACTTCATAGTGTTCGTCCTTGAAGTCCAGTGGAAAAACGTAGTTTTGCATTCGACTATCGCCGCGTCGGAACCGCTTAATGATTTTTCCGTATTCCTGTTCTTCGGGAAGGATTCTTTCCGTTAAGTATAACGCAAATGCAACGTAATTAAGAAACAGAGTGAATGCCGCCGCAGCTAGAATCAATACTGGCAGTCGAACAAGAAAATTATAATATGAAAATCCGACAATAAAGCAAGCCAACAGGGAAAAATTTAATACGAGAATGATTCTCCATGCTCCTTTAAAATACTGTTTGATAGTGTAGGCCGCTCTCATTTATTTTTAAAATACGCGTGACTTTGGTATTCTTTTCTGGAATAATTTCTTCGAGAGATTCGAAAAGCTTCGTCCTCCGCATAGGGAGTCCGGATGCCTTCTACGACACCGAAAGGCTTTTCTTTGTAACCCGTTTCGTACACCATCGGAATTATCGTCTCGCTTTCCCGGTCGTAATGATAGAGTAATTTATACTTAGATAATGTATTAGATGTGCCCGAGGATTGCAAAGGCTTTCCTCTTTCCCAAGTATTTTCCTCGGTTTCGATACTTGAAGTCCTCAGAAGCACCCAATTTCCCTTGGTTTCGAACGTTCCTTTTCCATCTATCCGAATACGACGAAATTTATTTCCTTCCTCAATCTCTCTAATATACGTTTTTCGAAATGTTTTATCCTTTTCTGAAAATTCAATGGATTCCGAATGTTTTTCTACATAGGTTAAGGACTTTAGCGGGGAAAACCCCGGGAGTTTCTTTGAATATGTTCCTGAAAGTATAACATCATTTGCGGTCTGTTTGTCGGAAGGTAGTTCGCGTATCCAGGTAGGCGGGAAGCAAGATATAAGCAGATTAAGAATGGTCATACCGGATAGAAATCGAAAGATTTTCATCGTACTTACCTTATTCTTATTTGCCGCGAATATGTTAAGCTGATCGGTAAATTTCTAAACTTCCGCAGCCAATCGTGTATACATACTCGAAAAAGCGCTTTCTAAGCGCAAACCGAATATCATTAAAATTGGAAGTAGATAAAGTCTCCGCCCCCGTCGCCGAAGATACCCATTAAAAGAAGAACCACGAAAGAGAAAACAGGTAAAAGCCAGGTGAATTGGGAACGAATTTTATCTCGAATTACCGGATAGTATTGTACCGCATTCCATAAAAACGCAAGTAAAATGAAGAATAATAACTCTTCCCATCGGGCAATTCGTTTTCCTGATAACAAATTGCCGAAGCCGACGAAGTATTCCCCGGTCAATCGTAAGGAATCCTTTCCCATAGCTGCCGATCTAAAGAATATTCCCGAAAGGGAGAAAAGATGAATTGTGAGAGCAACGCGCCAAAAGCGATGGAATCCTCTCGGTTCTACGGCTGTCTTGGGATTCTCAGGAGAAATGAGTCTTTCGATCCCCAAGAGAAGTCCTAAATAAGCGCCCCAAAATAAATACCCGAAATTCGCACCGTGCCAAAGCCCTCCTAGGGTCATCGTCAAGAGGGAGTTCAATTGGGTCCGCCAGACTCCGCCGCGACTTCCGCCTAACGGAATATATAAATAGTCTTTTAACCATGTAGATAATGTAACATGCCATCTTCCCCAAAACTCGCGAAAGGAAGGAGAGAGAAAGGGACCCCGGAAGTTTTCGGGAATATCATAACCAAGTAAGAATGCAGAACCTCTGGCGATATCGGTATATCCGCTGAAATCGCAATAGACCTGGCTTGCGAATCCGAAAAGAACCAAATAGAGTGAGCTCGCATTATATTCCGCAGGATGAGCGTAAATCGGATTAACGATACCGGAAATATTATCCGCTATCACCACTTTCTTGAATAACCCGGATAGGATTAGGAAGACACCCCACTTAATTCGATCGAAATCGATCCAAGGCTTATCTAGTTTAGGAAGAAAATCGGTGGTTCTCATGATCGGACCGGCGATCAATTGGGGAAAGAATAAAATAAATAGAAAATAATCGAGGGAGCTAATACGCTCGGGCACATGGTCTCTGTGAATATCCACTTGCAAGGCGATCAATTGGAAAGTGTAGAAGCTTATCGCTAACGGAAGAGGGATATTGATTCCTTTCCCGAAATCGGAAAAGAAATGGTTTCCTCCGACTAAATCCAATGAATCCAGTACAAAGTAGAAATACTTAAAGAAAGCAAGATTCAAAAAGTTTAAAACGATAATCCAGGTCAGCAGGCGCGCAGTCGGCAAGCCCGCAGATTTCTTCTCCCAAAGCTTTAGAGAAAAGAAAAAATTCACTCCGATGACGGTTAAAAAATGAATCGAAAACGCAAGACCGGAATAGAAATAGAAGAGTAAGGAAGATACTAAAAGAAGGTACTTTCTCCATTTTTGCGGAAAAGACCAATATAGTAAAAATGTTATCGAAAAGAGAGCAAGATAAGGGAGTGAATTAAATAGCATGCTTTAGGCTTTACCGAGATTACCGAAATTCCCTCAAGGAGCAAACAGATATAAAAAACGGACCTTACTCGCTCCGAATCCCACTCTTTCTAGCAAGGTCGGGTTCTCCGCAGAAACTCCTTGGATATGATAAACTGTCTCGGGCTTTTCCTTCGAGTAGGAATAAAATACGACCCGAGGATTCGTATTTCCGGGAGTCATTACGTAACCGGGAAGGCGAGTGGCCGTGGCAACTGCATCTTCAAAGTAGCCGATACTGTCTATCAATCCATGCCGGATCGCTTGAGAGGCGGTGAATATTCTTCCGTCGGCTAATTTCTTTAGGTCGGATTCTTTTACCTTTGGCCTGCCTATTTTGACCACATCAAAGAATCGGTCGAAAAGATTATCTACGACGCTTTGTAAAAGTTTTCTTTGCTCCGCGGTCAATTCTTCCAGAGGCGAGCCGACGGCTTTATTTTCGCCGGAGCGGATCGACTGGTCTTTTATTCCTAGTTTATCCAGACCCTCCTTCACGTTGATTCCCTGCATAATGACTCCGATCGAGCCAGTCACCGTGGTGGGATGAGCCATTAGATAATCGCTAGACATGGAGATGTAATAGGCTCCGGACGCAGCAGTGTCCATAAATAGCGCCAGCACGGGAATTCGTTTCTTTTTCTTAAATTCGAGAACCTCTCGGTAGATAATATCGCTGGCAGTAACCGTTCCGCCCGGGGAATTGATTTTTAAGATCACGGCCTTTACGTTGCTGTCTTCCATTGCATAATGGAGTTGGAGTTTAACGGCGGCGAGGACCGAATCCTTTTCACCGGTCAGGAAAGAGCCTTCCCTCGAATCGTCGGAAATGATTCCTTCGATCGGTATAACGAGAATCTTATCCTTATCTCGACCGGAGACAGTTTTTTCAACCGGGATCAATTGTCGCGGATTTGGAAGAGAAATGCATGTAAAGAAAAAGATAGTACTAAGAATCAAAGAAATTTTAAAAAAGACTCTAACCGTGGTCATCGCGAACCTCAAGATACCCATTCTGAAAGACAATACAGTATCATCAATTCCTTTCCAAATCTAGGAACTTCGCAAAAAATAGTAGTAAACTCGTTTTTTTGTTTCCCTATTGCGAGTTTTTCCCAACCTCCTTCCGCGATGCTCGAATTTCGAACAGAGAGTTCTAAGTTTGTCACGGACGGCACCCATTGGCTGTCGTGGGATTGGGTCCATCCAAAGACTTCTAAGCAGATTGAAATTCTTGCACCTTGGAGAGCGGAGCTTGCCCCCTTCGGGGCCGGAAGCTTTTTGATGTTTCCGTGGGTAAACCGCCATGCTTCGTCCGAATTAATACTAGGTGGAAGGAGAACGGAACTTTCCGGAATTGTAAAGGATCAAAGCGGATATTTAATTCACGGTTTCGTTCATTCATTGCCGAGGAAAGCTTTGAAGGTTCAACCGAACGGAAGGGGTGCTGAATTTCGTATTCTTATTCCGGAAAGTTGGGAAGATAGTCCGGCCGCAGCGATTGCGATTCGAGAGGAATATACTTTGCAAGAAGTCAATTTCGGAACATTGCTTACCGTTCGAACTAAATTTCATAATCTTAAAAGTAATTCGTTTCGTTTTGTGTATGGATATCATCCGTACTTCTGCTTGGACGGGGATCCGGATGATTGGAAAATTAGTATGCATCTAGATAAGAATTTGGAATTGGATGAACATCTGCTTCCGTACAGTCCGACCGTTTCCAACCCGATAGAGTCCATTACGGATGGTAGGATCGTAGCGTTAGATCACCTTTTTTACGGGAAGGATCCCAGAATCATATTAGAAAATCGAAAGGAAAAATACTCGATTACGATTCTGAGTCCTCCCGGAGAGGAAGGAGAAATTCCGCTAAATTATTACCAAATTTATACTCCTGAGGATCGAAAATCCATTGCAATCGAACCTTGTAGCGGTCCCGGCAATGCCTTGCTCTCCGGTCAAGGATTAATCGAACTGAAAGGCTACTCGGAACTAGCGGGAGAGTTTAGAATTATAGTCAAAGCTACGTGATTCTTGCATATATAGGCTTTCTTCTTGACATAGAAGGGGTCATTTTCAGTCTAAGTTACAGGGAGATTCCGCATCCAAATGAGTAAACCATTAATAGTTCAAAGCGACAAGACTATGCTGCTCGAGGTCGATAATCCCGAATTCGAAGTCTGCCAAACTGTCGTTTCCAAATTTGCGGAACTCGAAAAAAGCCCAGAGTATCTGCATACATATCGGATTTCACCGCTTTCACTCTGGAACGCTGCTTCGATCAAAATGACTGCCGATGAGATCGTCCAGTGTCTAGAGCAGTATTCTAGATATTCGGTTCCAAAAAACGTAATCAATGAAATTCGAGAACAGATTGGCCGGTATGGAAAGGTCAAGCTAGTCAAAGAAGAGAACGGAGATCTTTGTATCATCTCAAATGAAAAAGGATTTCTACAAGAAATCTCTAATCATAGAGCCGTGCAACCTTATATAGAAAGCACTATCGCCGACAAAATCTATATTAAAAAAGAGTTTAGAGGCCATATTAAACAGGCTCTGATTAAGATCGGTTTCCCTGTGGAAGATTTAGCCGGTTACGATGAAGGAAACAAGTACGGCTTCAATCTAAAACCGACTACGAAATCCGGAAGAAAATTCGGAATGCGTGACTATCAGCGAGCCTCCGTAGAGGTTTTCCATGCGGGTGGCGGTAACGAAGGTGGCTCGGGAGTTGTCGTGCTACCTTGCGGCGCCGGTAAGACGATTGTAGGAATTGGAGTCATGCAAATCGTCGGGGCGGAAACGTTGATTCTAGTTACGAACACTCTCTCTATTCGCCAATGGAAGAACGAGATTTTGGATAAAACCGATATTCCTGAATCGGATATCGGCGAGTATTCCGGTGAAGTAAAAGAAATTAAACCTATTACGATTGCGACGTATAATATCCTGACTCATAGAAAGAAGAAGGGCGGTGATTTTACTCACTTTCATTTATTCAGCGCCAATAATTGGGGTTTAATCGTTTATGATGAGGTCCATTTACTTCCTGCTCCCGTTTTCCGTATGACTTCCGAATTGCAGGCCAAACGTAGGCTTGGGTTGACGGCGACTCTGGTCCGTGAAGACGGGCTCGAAGAAGACGTATTCAGCCTTATCGGTCCGAAGAAATACGACGTTCCTTGGAAGGAATTAGAAAGCAAATCCTGGATTGCAGAAGCAAAATGCCGCGAAATACGTGTTTCCATGGACGACGATCTAAGAATGCGTTATTCCATCGCCGACGACCGCGAAAAATTCCGTTTAGCATCCGAGAATCCGGAAAAAATGAAAGCTATCGATTTGATTATGAAAAAACATTCCGAATCGCATTTGTTGGTAATCGGGCAATACATCAATCAGTTAGAGGAAATTTCGAAATACTTTAAGATTCCGCTGATTACCGGTAAAACTCCTTTAGGAGAACGCCAAGAATTGTACGACGCATTCCGCTCCGGCAGAATCAAATCCCTGGTTGTAAGTAAGGTAGCAAACTTTTCCATCGACTTGCCGGACGCGAACATTGCAATTCAAGTTTCCGGAACGTTCGGGTCCCGTCAGGAAGAGGCGCAGCGTTTAGGTCGTATCTTAAGACCGAAAGGTGAGGACAACACTGCGGTGTTCTATTCTCTAATTTCGAGAGATACGAACGAAGAAAGATTCGGTCAAAATCGACAGCTCTTTCTTACCGAACAAGGATACGAATACGAAATTTATACGCTCGACCAATTCCGCGAAGCTCAACAGGAAGAAAAGGTCGGAGCTTAAAATAGGCATAGGGGTTTCGACTAAACATGCTGCTTGGAATAAAAAGAGAGGAAGAAATGGAATGGAATGCGCGAAGGCTAGACGTAATCGAGCCTTCTCCGACGTTGGCTATTTCCGCTAAGGCGGCGGAATTGAAAAAGAAAGGGGAAGACATCGTTAGTTTCGGAGCTGGGGAACCTGACTTCGAAACTCCGAACCATATACGCGAAGCCGCTAAGAAAGCCATTGATAAGGGAATGACCCGATATACCGCGGTTTCCGGTACAGTCGAACTCAAAGACGCCATTATTACGAAATTCAAGCGAGATAACGGTTTAGATTATAATAGAAACCAGATTATCGTTGGAACAGGCGGAAAGCAGGTTATCTATAATTTCTTTCTAGCTACTTTAAATATCGGCGACGAGGTTATCATTCCCGCTCCTTACTGGGTAAGTTATGCAGATATCGTCCGTCTGGCCGAAGGAAATCCGATTATCGTTTCTACTACCAAAGAGCAAGAATTTAGAATTACTCCGGCGCAGTTAGAACAGGCGATTACTCCTAAGACCAAGGTCGTTATATTGAATTCCCCTTCCAATCCGACCGGATCGGCATATTCCAGAAAAGAGTTGGAAGCCTTAGGAAAAGTAATTCTTAAGCACAAACTTCTAGTGTTGAGCGATGATATTTATGAAAGAATCGTATTCGACGGGTTCGAGTTTACGAATACCGCGATGCTGTCTCCGGAATTGAAAGAGTTAACCTTCATCGCGAACGGAGTCTCGAAAGCGTATTCTATGACAGGTTGGAGAATCGGATACGGAGCGGGGCCGGCGGAAATCATTCGGAATATGGATACGATTCAAAGTCAATCTACGTCAAATCCGTCTTCCATTTCCCAAGCGGCGGCTGAAGCAGCATTGATAAGCGACCAAACATGTGTAGACGAAATGGCAAAAGCCTTTCAAAAACGTAGGGACTTAATTGTAGCCCTTCTACGCGCGATTCCCGGAGTGGAAGTTAACATTCCGCAAGGAGCGTTTTACGTATTTCCGTATCTAACCAAGGTTTACGAAACTCAAGGATTCAGAAAGCTGCTTTTATCCTCTGAAGAAAAGAGTAAGAGTAAAGTGTTTTGCGCGTTGCTATTGGAAAAATACAAGGTTGCCGCAGTACCGGGTATCGCGTTCGGAGACGACAATGCATTAAGACTTTCTTATGCAATGGGCGAAGAGGATATTAAAAAAGGAATCTCCCGCATCGCTGAAATGGTGAGGGACTTATCCCAATAATTAACATGCGACGATTCTTCGGAATTGTTTTAGTCCTTATCGGACTTCTTTCCTCTCCGGTTTTAGGAGAGGCGAGAGGCGAATTTATCGTATTAGAAGTCGGAACGTCTCTATATTTATTTCCCGAGCGAAAATCGGAAGTATTACGTAAATTATCCTTCGGAGAGATTCTAACTTCCGAAAATTTACGCGAGTCAAAGTCCAAGTTTCAATTACTAACCGACAAGGATGGCTTGAAAGGTTGGATAGAATCTAAAGCGATTTTCAAGATCGGCGATCATGGAAGCTATTTGGTGATTACCAAGGCGATCGATCGCCTTTTATATCAGGACTCCACGTTTTCGGAACTTGAATCCGTATTTGCCTATCTGACTCGTGTCGAAGATGGGCCGGTTTTTAAAGGCGACGAATACCTTTTCTTAAAAATTAAAAGATTGGTCGTTCTACAGCGATATTTGGAGCAACTTCAATCGCCGGAGATACGAAGTAAAGTCGGTTCGAAACTGGAGGAATTATTACGTAATTTCCCTTCGGACATCGGGGTTCAATCCAAAGACGGAGTATGGGGAGATGCTTTGACGAATGCGAAAGACGGTTCCAAAGTTCGCGTTCGTCCCCAAGCATTTTGGCGAGTAGCGGAATCATACCCTAATACGAAACCGGGGGATTTTGCCGCTTATCTCGGTGTCAAGTATACGCCCGAGGTTAAATGCGGTAAGGATCCGATTTGTGTTTTAAACGACGAAGGCTCACGTAGATTAAAATATCTTTTATTGAATCCGAACGGAAATTATGCACGGATTTTTTCCACCCAAATTGATAAACGACTACAACAGTTTGTGAAAGATCGGGAAACGTTATTATGCGATACGAAATTGCCGAAGGCGGAAATTCTCAGCTCGTTCAAAGCCAAAATCCAAGAACTTCCATATCGCTATGGTAAGAAATTTCATTCTAAGTTGAAGATCATTTATGAGGAATGCGGTTCTAAGTGAAACTTGCGTCTAAGTTCTATCCCCGAAAAAAGGACTCCTCGTTCGCCCCCATCGATCCCATCCTAATTCTTCATGGCTTATTCGGTTCCTCCAAGAATTGGGTTACTGTCGCAGAGTATTTGACCGAGTTCTCGGACGTCTATTGCCTTGATTTGAGAAATCATGGAGATTCCCCTCATTCTCCCGAACATACACTGGAAGCAATGGCGGCCGACGTGGACGAATTTCTCACGGATCGAAATATTTTTTCCGCGATCTTGCTCGGTCACTCCATGGGCGGGTTGACCGCAATGACTGTTTCCCTGAAGTTTCCCGACAAAGTTTCCCGATTATTGGTTGAGGACGTTGCACCGAGAGACTACGAATTTGCGTACGACGCCGAGCTCTCGGCATTGATGATCGACGTTTCAGTTTCCAAATCCAGACAAGAGATAGATTCGAAAATGGCAGTTTACGTTCCGGATTCTTTCATTCGAAATTTTCTGCTTATGAATTTAGAAAGGAAAGAAGAAGGCGGTTATCGCTGGAAGTTAAACATAGAGGCGCTCGCCAAATCCCGGAGGATGTTCGAATCGCAATTTGATGCGGGAAAATCTCGGTTTTCTAAGCCCACCTTCTTTATATTAGGAGCGATTTCCGGTTATTTTCGCGAAGAAGATCGAGCGCCTACTCTAGAATACTTTCCCAATGCTAAATTCTACAGCATTGCGGGCGGTGATCATTATATTCATTTTACGAAGGCGAATGAATTCAAAGAGATCATCACCGGGATTTTTCATTCTAATGAATTTTTCTCGGTAAAATGAAAGTAGCCGTTCCGGCCAAGATCCAAAATAGTATCATTCCGATCGGCACAAGGACCGTGAATCCTAGGTTGTAAACGGTTCCAAGAGTCCCTGTGCTAAGAATTGCACCTAACAGTGACAAGCTTAATCCTAAATCACTCGTAATAATTCTCTTTCTAAAGAAAGGAATCACTTCCACTAAAAACACGGCTACCATTGAGCCGACCGTAAACGAGGAAATTTTTAAACCTAATTCCAATAACCCCTTGGTTTTCTCTTCGGGCAAGGAAAAGAAAAAGAAAGAGCTAAGGAATAGAAGAATTCCGAATAATAAGCTGCCGCTTTTCGGACCTAGAAAATTCCATCCGAAATCGACTTTTGCGGTCAAGGAAAGGGAATTGATCGAACTGGATAACGTGGACATCGTCGAGGCTAGAATTCCGGATAGAAGCAATCCGATTAGCGGAGAGGGAACTTCCTCTATTAAGAATTCTGAAAATACCTTATCTTGGTGGATCGGTTTACCGGAATAATGGAAATAAAGTAGAGTTCCGATTCCCAGGAATAAGAGCATCTGAACAAAGACAGCGATTCCTGAAACGATCATCGCCTTTTTCGCAGCGTTTAAGTTTTTTGCAGCTAACGCGCGTTGAATGAACATCTGGTCCGCTCCATGCGTTCCTAAACTTAGTAAGGCGCCGCCTATAACCGCCCACGGAAAGAAATACGTGGCAGTCGGTTTTTGCCATTCAATGAATCTAAATTTTCCGGCCTCCCAAGCCTGTAAAAAAGAAGCCTTACTATCGGGAATTTCGTAGAATAAGAGTCCGAAAGCAAATACGCCTCCGAAAATATAAACGAAATATTGCAAGGTATCCACCCAAACTACGGAACGGAATCCTCCCTGCATCGTGTAGGCCAAGGTCACCAACGTAATGATCACCAGCGAGAGCGTTCCTATCCAATACGATGAAATCATATTCGGAAACCGTCTTGCCAATACTAGCTCCAATAAAAGCGCGATCGGCAGCGTCGAGGCGTACAGTCGAACTCCGTCGCCTAGAATCCTTGTGGTTGAGAAAAGGGCCGACATCGTTCTCTGAGAGTTTCTTCCGAATTTCTTTCCGACCCATTCATAGACGGACATAAAACCGCCGTGATAGGTAAGGGGAAGAAGAAAGAAAGCTACAATCGTTCGTCCAAAAATATAACCTAGCACGACTTGCAGAAATGTGAAATTGCCGGCAAATGCGATCCCGGGCACTGCTAAAAATGTAAGAGCAGAGGTTTCCGTCGCTACAATGGAAAGTGAAAGTGGAATCCAGGAAAGAGTTCTGCCCGCTAAAAAAAATTCATGAGAATCCTGATTCTTTTTTCCGGTAGTCCAGCCGGAGTAAAGGACAAGAGCAAAATATAAAAGTACGACAAAGGCATCTAACCAATCAAAATGCATACGAACGCATCGTTTCTTTTCATCCGAGATTGAAAAGAAGAAAAGCAAATGACGATCGAGCAGGAGAACAAACAATGGCGATTACCAGGTCGATATGAGTCTGAAATATAAGTTTCAAGTTCAGGTTCCGGGCACATCCGCAAATCTTGGCTCCGGTTTCGACCTTTTCGGTCTCGCCTTTAAAATCTATAATCGCTTTTCGTTCGAATTTGGAGCTTCTGAATCTTTCCAGAGAAGCGTCAAAGGATATGAAGTTCCGCCTTTTTCCGAGGACGAAGATCTAGTATTAGCAGCGTATAAAAATTATTTTTCTCTTTTCATTCCCGAAATTTCTCCGCTGCCGTACTCTGTAAAGATGGAGTTGGATCTTCCGATGAGAGGCGGTCTAGGATCCAGCGCCAGTGCGGTAGTCGCGGGTTATACGGCTGCTCGTTTTGCCCAAGAAACTTATTTCAAAGGAACGAAAGCTCCTAGCGAGTCGGATTTTTTATACAATCTCGCATTGTTGGAAGGTCATCCCGACAATACCACACCGGCCTACCTGGGCGGATTCGTTTTTTCCTACTTTGCCGAAGAGAGACTTTATTATTTTAAGAAAAAATTTCCGAAGGGTATCCATTGTTTTTTCTTAATACCCGAATTCGAGATTGCGACGAACCATTCTCGAAAATGTCTTCCAGAAAAATATCCTGTGGAAGACGTTATTTTTAATATGAGTCGTTTCGGCACCTGGTGGGAATTTTTAGAATCGGGTAAGCCTGGGCTTTTGCAAAAGGCTCTTGAAGACCGAATTCATACTCCTTATAGAATGAATTCGGAATTTCCTATTTTACCGTTGGTGGAAAAAGCCGGAAAAGAAGTTTTGGGGGTTTCTTTGTCCGGGAGCGGCCCGTCAATTCTGCTCTACTGCCAGCGAAAGCATTCGAAGAGAGTCTCCGGAAAATTAGAATCATTAACCAGGCAATTTTCCGAAGAAACCGGAATTTCCTGCCGGTTGCTTCAGATTGGCGTCGACTCGAATGGAATACAGTATCGAGCCAGGAAACTATAAGACGATCCGGAGTTCATTTACTCTTCATCTGCCTTTTCTTTGCCGAAGGAATAGAGTCCCTTCTTATCCCTAGATCTAAGGGAAAGCCCGGGATGGATTTTTTGAACGGTAAACAAAAACTTCATGCGCTCTTTCCCCAATTTGTTGATAAAAAAAGCTGTCGTTAATGCGATCTCAAAATACTGAGTCATCCTTTCCCGAGTAATTTTATCGGATATACGGAACACGGCCGTTTGTCCGATGATTTCGTGACTCTCCAATTTTTCTACGGATTCCATTTTTGTGAAGAATTGCATTCTAGGCGGTCTTACGAGAGCCGGGCCGAACCTTTGGATTTGAATATCGTAGTCCTCGCTGTCTTTTCCTTTTTTCAGAATAAAGACTAGATGATCGTCCTGAATGGAACGGCATAAGGTTAACAAATTTCCGCTAATCTGACCGACTGAAAATCGGAAATACCTCGTACTTTCCGGAACAACCACTTCGTGGACATCGCCCTCTTCCGGTGGATCCATTTCTCCGGGACGCATCTTGGCGGAGTAGGGGCGGAGAACTTCCCAATAGAAAAAGAAACCCATTCCCGCAATTGAAACGATCGCGAGTACAATTAAAAAAGTATCTAACTTCGGTGAATAGAATAGAGCAGGCAAGAAGAGCAAAGATTATCCTTTTTGATCAAACCTTTGTCCGAGTTTGGCCCCGCTCGAATTTGCGCTAAACCGCGAATGAACGATCATTGATAATAAATCTTTCATTTGTTCCGGACTGATGACTTGACTCATTCTTTCTTCCGCACTCACCGGAGAAGGTTTCATTACTAGTTCTTCCGGCTTCGGCTCTTTTAAACCGATATCTTCATTTTTCTGAAACCCGAGTCGGATCAAATCCGTAGCAAGAATTTCTTCTTTCCCTACCTCTTTTACAGGAGGGGACCATTGCGGGGAATAAGCTCCGCCGGTCTGTATTCCGTTGACATTCATAAACCTAAACCTCCGTTTTCAGGTTCCGATACCGAATCCATAATATAGATTCCGCTTTTGTTCGCAAGATCCGGTAATGGTTCCCGTTGTTAGGAGAATCTTTCCCATTTCGGTTCTCTCTATATAATTCTATCGGTAAGGGATTCGGATGCTTAATAATTTTTTGAACTTTAATTAGCTCGAAACACGTACAAATTCTTCTAATTTTAAATTTCGAACATATTTCAATTTTTTTTCAAAATGGCCGATTTGCCTTCAAATATCACCGGAATTTAACGTTTGCCAGAGGTGACCGGGTTTCTAAATTGGTAGTAAGGGAATTTTTTTCCCAGGACAGGAGATTATGTCGGAAGAGAGTTCTCCCCGGTTTAGCGACCTTTTTTCTAAAGTAAATAAAACCATCTTAATAGCGGGATCCTTCGGATTCTATGTCTTACTTACCGCCTACCCGATTTATAAATTTTTTGCTCCGGAACAGTATGTAAAAATCGGACATCGGTACTATACATTAAACGATGTTAAGGATTCGAATGCGGCGCTTTATCGTAAATACGCCGCGGAGAACAACGATAAAATCTATAGAGTCTTTTCCCAATTCGCCAACGATAAAGTATTGGAATTGGAAGCAAAGGATAGGGGCGTCGCAGTTCAGGAACTGACAAAATTTGCGGCTAATTACGAACCCACCGAAGAAGAGAAGATCGCAACCTATAATCAATATAAAAATAATATTCCCGCTCTGAAAGGAAAATCGTATCAGCAGGTGCAGGGTGATATCTCCAGCTTCTTAAAGAGAGTTAAGGAAGACGAGGAGCGCCAGGCGTTCTACCAACAGCTTCGTTCTAAATACGATATCGATATTCGCGTGCAGGAACTGGCGCCCACTAAGATAGACGTCTCGACCGGTGATAATCCGTCCATTGGACCGAAGGACGCAAAGATTACCGTAGTCGAATTTTCCGATTTCGAATGTCCTTATTGTAAAAGAAGCCAGGATGTTACAAAACAACTGCGCGAAAAATATCAGGGAAAAATCCGTTGGGTATTCCGCGACTTTCCGCTTCCATTTCACCAAAATGCGATGTTTGCACATATCGCCGCAAATTGCGCGATTCCTCAGGGGAAATATTGGGATTACTTTTCCAAACTTTTTGAGAACAGTGGTAATTTAGAAAGAAGTAATGTCATTTCACTTGCTCAAAAGAGCGGGTTAAATATGCCCGAGTTTCAAAAATGCATTTCCGACGAAGCTAAGCAAAAAATCGAAATAGACGCCGATATTGCCGAAGGACAAAAATACGGGGTCAACGGGACACCTGCCTTTTTTATTAACGGAATTATGGTAGAAGGCGCGCAACCGATCGAATCATTTACTAAAATCATTGATCAAGAGTTAAAAAATTAACCTGATAAATAGGTAGGACAGCATTTTATGGGAAACACAGTTAAAGTAGCAGTTACCGGAGCCGCAGGGCAAATCGGTTATTCTCTTCTATTCCGGATCGCCTCCGGTCAAATGTTTGGATCGGATACTCCGGTTGAAATCCAGATGTTGGAATTGGAAGCTGCTTTACCCGCGGCAAAGGGCGTAATTATGGAGTTGGAAGACTGTGCTTTCCCGCTTCTTCAAAAGGTAAGCGTTTCTTCCGATTTAGACACCGCGTTTAAAGACATTAACTGGGCTCTTTTGGTCGGTTCGGTGCCTCGTAAAGCCGGGATGGAAAGGGGAGATCTTCTTAAAATTAACGGCGGAATTTTCGTGAATCAGGGTAAGGCTTTGGAAAAGAACGCCGCCGCCGATTTAAGAGTTCTAGTCGTCGGAAACCCATGTAACACGAATTGCTTGATCGCGATGAATAATGCGAAAGGAATTCCTACGGAACGTTGGTTTGCAATGACTAAGTTGGATGAAAATCGCGCGAAATCGCAATTGGCAAATAAAGCGGGTGTTCCGGTAAAAGACGTGACTAATGTGGGGATCTGGGGTAACCACTCTGCGACGCAATATCCGGATTTCTATAATGCTAAAATTGCCGGAAAAATTGCGACAGATGTGATCAAAGACCAGGACTGGTTAAAAGGTGATTTCATTAAAAACGTTCAGCAACGGGGCGCTGAAATTATTAAAGCTAGAGGCGCATCCTCCGCTGCATCAGCGGCGAATGGAGTCGTCGACACGGTCCGTCAAATCATTAATCCGACTCCTGCAGGTGATTGGTTTAGCGTTGCAGTGGCTTCGGATGGATCTTACGAGGCTGACAAAGGCTTAATTTTCGGGTTCCCGGTAAAATCGGACGGGAAAAAAGTAGAGATCGTCAAAGGGCTGACGTTAAACGACTTCGCAAAAGAGAAGTTTAAAATCACCCATGACGAACTCAAATCCGAGCGAGATGAAGTAAAGGGAATGCTCTAATTCCTTTTCGAAAAAGAAGTGCGGGAACCTCGGACATTCAGCGTCCCCTTTTATGGCGAATTACCCGCCTTCTTTTCTCGACTTGAATCTACGAATCGAATCAGGTCGTTAGACCCTCCGACGGGCATTGATCTTTGCTCCAACGATTACCTTGGCTTATCGCAACATCCCGAAATTATACAATCTCTCAAAGAAGGAATCGATCTATTCGGAGCCGGGTCTACAGCTAGCAGGTTGGTTCGAGGACATCGAGATGTTTTTTCCAGGTTGGAGAATGATTTCTCGTCCTGGATAAATTCGGAGGCTTCTTTATTTTTTGCAAACGGATACGCAGCAAATCTCGGCACGCTTTCCTGCGTTTGCGATCCCTCATACGTAGTTTTCGCAGATAGAAAGAATCATGCTTCTTTAATGGACGGGATTCGTCTTTCGGGAGCCAAAAAAGTCTATTATCGTCATTTAGATTTAAACCATCTCGAGCAACTTCTACAGAAACATTCCTCGAGTAAGCATAAAATTATCGTAACCGAAACGGTGTTTAGCATGGACGGGGATGTTTCCCAAATTAAGGATTTACTCGAATTGAAGGAAAGATACGGCGCTTTACTTTATTTGGACGAAGCACATGCAATAGGATTATTCGGCCCGGAAGGCGCCGGGGTTGCAAATTCTCAGCTTTCCTCTTCCCAATTGGAGGGTATCGATTTTCGAATGGCAACTTTGGGAAAGGCGCTTGGATTGGAAGGAGCGATGATATCCTGCGCGACGGAGGCCAGAAAATTCTTGGTTCATTCCGCTAGAACATTCGTATTTTCAACGGGATCATTGCCTGCGATTGCACACGCGGGGAGAACCGCTGTTCGTTTAGCCAAATCAATGGATACGGAAAGAAAAAGGGTCGAGGAATTTGCTCTTCATTTGCGGGAAGGCGTCGAAGCAAAGGGGTATTCATACGGGGGATCCTCTTCTCAGATCGTTCCT
This sequence comes from Leptospira broomii serovar Hurstbridge str. 5399, assembly GCF_000243715.2. NCBI lineage: Bacteria > Pseudomonadati > Spirochaetota > Leptospiria > Leptospirales > Leptospiraceae > Leptospira > Leptospira broomii. The sequence continues at coordinate 263,031 of NZ_AHMO02000011.1, read as the reverse complement.
ATTTTATTAGAGAATGAAAGAGAGGCGTTAGAATTCGCATCATTATTCGAGGAGGCAGGATTTCAGGCAAAGGCGATCCGACCCCCGACCGTCGATATATCTAGAATTCGAGTTTCGATCAATGCTAAGCTTCGAAAAGAAGATCTAATATTATTCTTAAGCATTTTGAAGGAGCGATAAATTTGGCTGTTTTCGTGACGGCGACCGGAACCGATGTCGGTAAAACCTTATTCTGTTCACTTTTTCTCGCCAAATACGCCGTTAAATGCGGTGTTAAATATTTTAAACCTATTCAAACTGGAGAAGATTCGGAACGGGTTAAAATCATGAATTTGACCGGTTTAAACGAAAGATATTTTTTAAAAAATTATTATACCTTTGAAATTCCCGCGTCTCCACATCTTTCTTCGGAACTCGCCAACGTCGAAGTCGACACGGACGAGCTCTCCCGGCATTTGTATAGTATTCGATCGGAACGTATATTAATCGAAGGAGCAGGTGGTTTGTACGTGCCATTGAAGCGGTATTACTACAATATCGATTTAATCGTTCAATCTCAATTGCCCGTAGTGCTCGTTGCTTCGACGGATCTAGGAACCATCAACCATACCCTTCTTTCGGTTGAAGCTATTAAGAGGTCAGGGATCAAATGTCACGGAGTTTTTTTCATTGGACCGGAAAATCCCTTGCGGTCGGACAATATTCGAACCATCATCGAAGCGAGCGAAATCGGCCTTTTGGGAACTTTCCTTCTTCCGGAAAGGCGGTTAGCTCGCCAGGAGTTCCTCGTAAAAGTTGAAGAGGAGTTCGATCCAAAAGGTATTCTTCCGGAGATTTTATTCCCTTGATTTGGCATCCTTATACACCCCTTGTAGGTTCCGATCCGCCTCTCAAAATCGTTTCCGGAAAAGGGGAGTTCCTATATGATGAAACGGGTAAGGATTATGTGGATGGAATATCATCCTGGTGGGTAAGTATTCACGGCCATAACCATCCTAAGTTGGTTCAAGCGGCTAAGGACCAGCTGGATAAATTGGATCACGTTTTGCTTGCGGGCTTTACTCATCCGCCGGCGTTGGAGCTCGCTCACGAACTTTTGCAATTTGCGAATTGGAAGTTTCACAAAGTCGTTTATTCGGATAACGGTTCGACCGCGCTCGAGATAATGTTAAAGATCGCATTGCAATACTTTAGGAATCGAGGCGAGGAGAAGAAGAAAACCTTCATTAAATTTTCAGCCTCTTATCATGGAGATACTATCGGAGCCATGAGTGTGGGAGGAGATTCTATTTTTAATCGGGTCTTTCAAACCCTATTATTTCCGACAAAGGATTTTCCGTCTCCTGCCTGCCACGATTGCCCTGTGGGAAAATTACCGCGCTCCTGTGCCGAAGATTGTCTAGATGAGTTGGAAGCGTATTTATCCTCCCATTCTAATCAGGTCGTAGGAGTCGTTCTAGAACCGTTAATTGCCGGCGCCGGAGGGATGTTGTTTCATAAGCCGAAAGTTCTCCAGCGGTTAAGGGAAATCACTTCTAGATACGGGGTCTTACTTTTACTAGACGAGGTATTCACGGGTTTCGGTCGAACAGGCCATACATTTGCGTACGAGGCAGCCGGAGTAGAACCGGATATGATCGCGCTAGCGAAAGGTTTAACCGGCGGTATTTTACCTCTAGCTGTTACGCTAGTTCGTGAAGAAATCTATCGAGAATTTGTATCCGATGATCCCCTAAAAACCTTCTATCATGGTCATACTATGACCGGTTATCCTTCCGGTTGTGCAGTGGCGCTAGCCTCCCTTCGATTATTTACCGAAGAGAAACGTTTAGAAGATGTTAAGCAATTAGAGCATAAGTTGGAAGAAGGCTGGATCAAATTAAGGGCGGAATTTCCCGAAAAAATAAAGAATGTAAGAGTATTAGGAGCCGTAGGGGTAGGTGAGCTAGATACGGGTAAAGAATCGCCCGGATATATTAATGCATATTCTCAGGAATTTAAGCGAATTTGTCTCGAGCAGGGTGTGATTTTAAGACCGCTGGGAAATGTCATCTACGTGACTCCTCCCTATATCATTTCTCAGGTAGCTTTAGATAGAATTTTCGGTGCAATTAAGAAGGCTTTGCTTACGTATCGGGTACCTACCTGATACGCTCTTTTTTAGCGGAATATCGATTGCCAATAGCCGAGCCTCTAAGAAACTATCGGCAGAATGAAAACTGCGATCGAAACGTCTCTTCCGATGGAGGAGAAGGTCCTTTCCGAGGTCCCAAGCTTAATTTCTCGGGAAGAAGCCTTAGCCATTCTCCAAGGTAAAACTCCGTTAACCGAATGCCTAGATAGGGCTTTTAAGACGAGGGAGCAATATTTTGGCAGGTCGGTTCGAATTCATATACTCGATAATATTAAAAACGGCCATTGCCCGGAAGACTGCGGTTACTGCGCACAACGCAAGAATGCTAATTCGGGTGTCCAAGAATATTCTTTAAAAACCGAAGAAGAGATATTTCAAGACGCGATCCAAGCAAAAGAAAACGGGGCTTATCGTTTTTGCATGGTCACTGCCGGAACGGGCCCGAATTCCCATTCAACCGAGCGATTGGCGCAAACGATCGAAAGAATCAGTCAAGAACTTGGTTTAAAAGTCTGTCTTTCTGCGGGACTATTAGATCGGGAAAAAGCACTTCGATTGAAGCAAGCAGGACTAGATCGCTATAATCATAATTTAAATACTTCCAAGGAACATTATCCCGAAATTTGCGATACTCATACGTATGAACAAAGAGTCGAAACTCTTTCTCATCTATCGGAGGCCGGAATCGGAATGTGCTCGGGTGTGATCATTGGAATGGGCGAGTCTCTTAACGATCTGGTAAATGTAGTATTCGAAATTAAGGCTCTAAGAGTGATTTCGATCCCCGTTAATTTTTTCATTCCAGTAGCCGGACATGCGATAAAGAATCCGCAGGCTCTGACCCCTGAATTTTGTTTGCGTACTTTGATCGTATTTCGGCTTGTAAACCCGGATTCAGAAGTGCGGATTGCAGCGGGAAGAGAAGGGCACTTACGAAGTTTGCAAGGTATGGCTCTGTTTGCGGCCAATTCTCTTTTTGCCAGCGGTTATCTGAATGTAAAGGGATCGGATGCCTTAGATACAGTTAAGACGATTTTAGACGCGGGATTTCTTCCGGAATTTTCTTCCGGTAAGGGTGATGAAATAGATTGGGAAACCATTTTAGGAAAGGATCATCTATATTCTGCGGATAATTTTCCGGAACTTTATAAATTTAAGAAAAAACCGTAGAAAAAATTCGAAGTTTATAGTAATTAAAACCAGTACGTTTTTCCAGGACCTAACACCGAATGACCGTTGAATTTAAACCTTTTGTTTTCGAAGGAAGAATTCGTAATGGATTGAAAGTCTCGGTAGAAAAAAAATCCTGGATATAACGGAGAGCTGTCGGATGAAATATAAAATAGAGATCAATAAACTTAAAAACGGCTATATAGAAGCCAAATTGATCGACACCGTTTCCAACAACCCTATCGAATTTCGGATCTGCGACACTGAGGAATATCTTCAGGCACAGATTGCGGACTGGCATAAACGTTTCCATATGAAGGATTCTGACAACTAAGAATCCTCTCAGGGCTCGTCCCTTCGCATGAAATCTCTTACACGCATCAGTCTTGTTTTCGCCTTACTTACTTCCTGTGCCAGTTTTCGCAATGATACGATTGTAGATTATTATAATCCTAATTTTGCCTGTTCGAGCAGCCTCGGGTTTCGAAGTGTCGAATTCTGGACCCAATATCAAGTAAAATACAGCGAGGCAGTCGAATTCTATAAGAAAGAAAACGAACGTATTAAAACGGCTAGGATCGTATTCGTAGGTAATAGCCTGATTGCCGGATTTCCGGCGGATTTGTTATCCGTTCAATTTCCCGGATCGGTAAACCGGGGAATCCCGGGAGACATGACTGAATTGCTTCTTGAGAGATTGGAAAGTACCGTTTTTGCTCTAAAACCTTCTTATATCGTGATGGAAATCGGCGGGAACGACATACGGGAAGGAAAATGTTTGGATTACATAGAAGCTAGGCATAGAGAGATCATTTCAAAAATTCACGGTGCCTTACCCGACACTAAAATAGTTATTTTGGGAATACCACCCGTTTTAAGCAAGGACGTGAATTCGGTGTCACCGGTTGTCAATGCTTGGTTATCGAGAGTCGCTTCGGAAAATCCGAACATAAGTTTTCTAGATATATGGCCTTACTTTCGAAAAAAGGAACTTCCGTTTCTTCGAGACGACCTAGCATTGGAATTCGGCGGAAAATTAGATAAAATCCATGTGAATGAAAGCGCCTACAAAATCTGGGCCAAGCAGATTAAACCGTTTATCAAATAGCAACTAATGCTTTTATTTTTTGTAGAACGTCCGTCGGAAACTCTTTCCCTCCTACAACGAGAGGTCAAGCGTCGCTTCGGAAACGAAATAAGCTTGAAAAAAGTGGAGTATGTAGTTCCTAGTGGATGGCATTGCTTTCTTGTTTTTGTAGAACGATCGATCACAAGAGAAGAGTTAGTTTCCTTGAGAAAAGTCTTATTCTCGGCTAGGGTCGATGTTTTGCAGATTGAACGTAGGATTAAGAACGAATCTTTATTTTGTTTCGATATGGATTCCACGTTGATCCAGCAGGAAGTCGTGGATGAATTAGCTCGATTTGCGGGCGTTTACGAAGAAGTTGCCGCAGTCACTCGAGAGGCAATGGAAGGAAATCTAAACTTCCAAGAATCATTAAAAAAACGTTGTGCTTACTTACAAGGTCTTTCGGCTGATTCGCTTTTGAAACTCTACCCTAGACTAACCTTAAATTACGGAGTACGGGAACTTCTTCCGGAATTGAAACGACACGGGGCTAAGCGCGCTGTTTTCAGCGGCGGATTTATCGATATTTTAGAAGCCTTTCAGAAGGATTATGAAATAGACGAGGTCCGTGCAAACGTGCTTGAGAGAATCGACGGAAAACTTACCGGTGGTGTTTTGGGTAGAATCGTAGATAAGGATGTAAAGCGCGGATCATTGCTCGAGTTGCGAGAAAAATTCGGCATTTCGAAGGGAGAAGTAGTCGCAGTGGGTGACGGAGCTAACGATCAACTGATGCTTGCCGAGGCGGGAATCGGAATCGGATTTCATGCAAAAGAGGGCTTAAAGTCTACAATTGAAAATTGGGTGGATTTTGCTCCGATGGACGTATTGCTCTATTTATTCGAATAACGGAATAACCATTTAGCTTTAGTATTTTCACCCGCTTTTTTCTTTCGATATCGCTCGTCGTTTCCAATCATCCAATAAACGTAATGCTTCCATCGGCGTCATCGATTCTATAGGAAGATCGATGATTTCCTTTTTCCAGTCTTGCCAAAATTGTTGGTCGGACGAAGAAGGGGTAAATTCCTGAAAGAGGGAAGGTTCTCTGGTTTGAATCCGGATTTCTTTTTTCCTGGATTCCAGATCGGAGAGAATCTCTCCCGCTCTCTTTACGACCGGATCCGGAACTCCTGCAAGTTGGGCCACGTAGATACCGAAGGATTTCTTGGCCTTGCCGGGCCTGACTTTACGAAGGAACAGAACTTTATCTTCTTTTTCCAACGTTTCCATATGAATATTCCAAACTCCCGGTAAGCGGGAGAGTTCTGTCAGTTCGTGATAATGAGTTGCGAATACCGTCTTTGGTCTGACCGACATTTCGGAAAGATATTCCAGTATCGCCCAGGCGATGCTCATCCCGTCGTAAGTGGAAGTTCCTCTTCCCACCTCGTCGAATAATAATAAGGATTGGGAACTACAGTTCCTTAGAATATTGGCGGTTTCTTTCATTTCCACGAAAAAGGTGGATTCACCCGCAGTAAGATTGTCTCCCGCTCCGATTCGAGTGAATAAACGATCCACAATCGGCAGTTGCGCTTTCGTGGCGGAAACGCTTGAGCCGATCTGAAATAGAATTTGATTCAAAGCGATTTGACGCATAAATGTGGATTTTCCGGCCATATTCGGTCCGGTCAGAATTGCGATTGCGTTGTCTCCCACGTCCAACAGGACATCGTTGGGAACGAATTTAGCTCCGACAGGCAGGCTGGCTTCGACCACCGGATGTCTAGAATCCTTCATCGAAATTCCCGAATTGGAACTGAAGGAGGCCCTTGCCCAACCGTATTTTTCCTCCGCTTTTAAGAGAGAGAGCTGAAAATCCAGGTCGCCGAATTCCTCGGATAGTTCCAATAGTTCGGACGCGTACTCCAAGACTTTTACGGTCATCAAATCGAATTCGTTTTTTTCCACCGAGCGAATCGTATCGTCGGCTTCCAAAATCGCCCTCTCGATCTCTTCTAAGCGGGAAATCGTAAATCGTTCGGTAGTGACTAAAGTCTGTTTTTTTAGATATTCTTTTGGAGCCTGCTCAGCTTGGTTTCTAGATATCTCAATAAAATACCCTACGATTTTGTTATACTTGATTTTGAGAGTGGAAAGACCTGTTCGTTTCTTTTCAGCGGCTTCTAATTCTAGGATCCAATCCATTCCTTTGGTGCCGGCCTCTCTAGCTCTATCCAGCTCCGGTAGATATCCATCTTTTAAGAATTTCCCATTCCCTAAAATCACCGGCAGGTCTTCCGGGTTTAATCTATCTTGAATATGGATCTCTAAATCGGCGAGCTTTCCTTGAGGATAATTGATCGGGTAGGCTACGGATTTCAATTGTTCCGTAATGAACTCGCCGGTTCTTATCGCTGTTAGAATGGTTCTAAAATCACGCGGATAGGCTTTATTATTTCTGAATCTTATTAAAATTCTTTCCAGATCCCCTAGATCTTTTAGGGATTGAACCAAAAGATGAGTCTGGCTCTTTCGCAGCAAATCCTGTTTTTCCCAACGCAAGCTTATTACGGCAAGATCCGTTTCCGGAAACAAAATTCTTTGCTTTAGTAGACGTTTTCCCTTAGGAGTATGACAAAAATTTAATACTCCAAATAAGGTGTGATTTTTTTCTTTTTCATTTTCGATTAATTCTAAATTTATCACCGTTTCCCGATCCATTTCCAAAAATGAACCGGTTCGTAAAACTTTGGCTTCCCTAAGCGTAAGCGACCCATCCCTATAATTTTCGCGAATGTAATATTCCAAACAATTGCGAACGGAGGAAAAGGGATCCTTCGCCTCCGCACCGCCTTCGGCGGATTGGGGGAGCAAGGTAAAGTCGGCGTCCGAAAATCCTTCCCAAGAACGAATTCGTTCAAGGTCTTTTTCTAAAATACATGTCTCGCTAGGGTGGAATTTTTCGAGTTCGGCAATTAATGCGTTCGGGTTCGATATGGGAACGGTGAACTGCAAAACTTCTCCCGTAGAAACATCCGCCATACCGGCGAATATCAAGGTTGCCTTCGGCAATAAGACGCAAAGGTAATTGTTTTGGTAACCGGAAAGTAAATTTTCCTCTATGACGGTGCCGGGTGTAATTATACGAACTACGTCCCTAGTCATTAATTTCGGATTCGAGTCATCCGGCTTTGATTGCTCGCAGATCGCGATCTTTTTTCCCGCTGCGAGTAGGCGTGCGATATAAGCATCTTTGCTGTGATAAGGGATCCCGCACATTGGAACGGAGTTCTGACGTTTTGTTAAGGCGATGTCCAGAATATTGGAGGCAATCTTCGCATCTTCCAGGAACATTTCATAGAAGTCGCCCATACGAAAAAAAAGAATCGAATCCTTAAATCGCGCCTTGATGTCCAAGTATTGGCGCATCATAGGCGTATCTAAAGCTTCCGATAAATTCGGTTCGTTAGTTTCTATTGCTAGCTCTTTTGGCATTCTTAATAAATTCTCGGACCAGCTTAGGGTCCTTAACTCCCGGAGAAGATTCTACTCCGCTCGCAACATCGACTCCATAAGGTAGGAGTTCCTGGATAGCTTTAGCGACGGTATCGGCCCGCAATCCTCCTGCAAGAAAATAAGGACGTCGAACATCTCGAACATACTGCCATGGGAACGCTTCCCCCGTTCCTCCACCGGAGCCGGAAACATAGCTGTCTAAGATCAACAGTTCCGAATCTAAGGACGCTAGGGAATCGTCATTGATCGGGTTCTTTACTCGGTAAGATAAAATTCTTCGGTTTTTTCGACCTATTAGCGGTGAGGAGCGACCGGGTAGTAGAGGGTCATCGTTCACGAATTGCAAATAATCGTAAGGAAGAGTTTTTAGGATGGATTCCACAAAAGATATCGAATTCTTGTAGAATAGGAATACTATTTTAGGGCGAGCCGATTCGGGAACGGAATTTTTGAGATATGATAGTAAATGCTCCGCCTGGAAGCGGGATATACTTCGTGAACTTACGGGAGAAAAATTCAGACCTACAAAATCCGCACCTTCCGCTACGCATAATTTTAGGATGTCCGGATCTTTTATACCGCAGATTTTTACTTTTACAATTTTTGACATTCTAAGCTTCGCGGAAAAAGATCGTCGGCAACCATTTCTGACTCGAATTATTTTCCGTCTTTTCTATACAAGACTAGAAGCTCTTCCCGTCAAGTATGATCGATCATCGATTCTTTCTCGAAGACAAAAGGAGTCTGCGGATTCTAATTCTGGGAAACCGGGAGCTAAGCGACTATACCTCGACCCCTGAATACATTCGGGGAAAAGTCGCTCGATTTAGCCAGATCCCCGAAGATCGGATCTATTTATTAGACCAAGTTCACGGGAAAACCATCGTAAATGCCGATTCTTCGGAGCCTGAGGAAATTTCCCAAGGAGATGCATTATATTCGACTGAACCGAGAAAGGTATTAGTGGTTAAAACTGCAGACTGTATGCCGATCTTTTTCTGGACGGGAAGGCCGGCTTTGGTCGGAGTCGTTCATTCAGGCTGGAAAGGTACGTTGGCAGGAGTAACGGAATCGGCTTTACTAGAAATATCGAAGAAATACTCGGTCGATTTACAACTTCTGCAATTCTTTATCGGACCTTATGCCACTGGAAAACAATACGAAGTCGGTGAAGATGTGGCTGGTGAATTTAGAAAGGAATTTCCGGGTGCACTTAAAGCATTACCCGAAGAAGGGAAGTTTTTGTTGGAACAAAAAGCCTTTCTAATGAATCGCATTCGTAAACTCGGAACGGAGCCATTTGTAGAAACGTCAGGAGCATGCACGATGGCCTCTAACTCAAGGTATTTCAGTCATAGAAGAGGAGACACCGGGCGAAACTTAAATTGCATTTGGTTGGAGTGAATCCGGTCTTTAATTGGGGGAGCTATACTTTAATAGCTTTCCGAACGGTCGCGTTCGCTTTTTCTAAGACTTTTTCCCGCTTGATCGGTTTTACAATATAATCCATTACTCCGTTATCCGAGAGAGTCTTGATAACGGCAGGCGTATTCTCCTCGCTAATTACTAAAATACGAGGTAAAACGCCTAAGTCTTTAATTTCATAAAAAGCCGCGAACCCGTCCATAACCGGTAAATGAAGATCGAGGGTGATAAGATCAACTTTTTTATTTTCTTTATAAAGATTGATTAATTCTTTTCCCGTTTCCGCAAATGCTACGACTTCGTAGCCTTCGGATTCCAAGATTTGCGCGAGTTGTTTGGCTTGGAACTTGGAGTTCTCAGCGATAATGACCTGATATGGTCTTCCTGAGGGAGCAATTCCACCTTTCATCTTACCACCATCCTAAGTTGTTCGAGAAATTCACAATGCGTTTTCTATTTCTTTTCCAATTTCTTCGGTTCCGAGAATTTTTGCACCTGCTTCGGCGATGTCTCTCGTTCGCTTACCTTGTGAGATAACCGCGCGAACGGCGCTCTCGATCCTTTGCGCTTCTTCTTCGAGAGAGAAGGAATAACGTAGCATAAGAGCCGCGCTAAGTATCTGTGCGATCGGGTTTGCGATTCCTTTTCCCGCAATATCAGGCGCCGATCCGCCGGACGGTTCATACAATCCATAACCGGATTCGGAAAGCGAAGCCGAAGGAAGCATACCGATCGATCCGGTAATTATCGAGGCTTCATCCGAAAGTATATCGCCGAACATATTTTCGCAAAGAATAACATCGAATTGTTTCGGATTCACAATCAATTGCATTGCGGCATTATCCACATATAGATGAGCTAGTTGGACGTCGGAAAACTCTCTTTTATGCAAGTCGATGACGACTTCTTTCCAAAAAACGGAGGTAGTCAGGACGTTGGCTTTATCGATACTAGTTACTTTGTTATTTCTTTTACGAGCCGCTTCGAACGCGACGCGAGCTGCTCTTTCTATTTCTCGCCGTGAATATTTCATCGTATCGTAAGCGAATTCTTCCGCGCCGGAGCCCTCGCGTCCTTTCGGTTGGCCGAAATAAATTCCGGACGTTAATTCCCTTAAGATCAAAATATCCAAGCCGTTTCCGATAATCTCGGCTTTGATCGGAGACGCATTTTTTAGCTCCGGGTAAATAATCGCGGGTCTTAAATTCGCAAATAAATCGAAATGTTTTCTAAGGGGTAATAGCGCCCCACGTTCCGGTTGCTTTTCGGGAGGTAAGGACTCCCATTTTGGGCCGCCCACGCTCCCGAATAAAATCGCATCAGAGCCTTCGCAGAGTTTGAGAGTCTCTTGAGGAAGAGGGCCGCCGGTCTTATCGATCGCAATTCCGCCGACGAACGCCTCCTCAAATTTAAAGTCCGATTCTTTTTTTCCTAAGGCTTTCTTTAGAACCGAAAGAGCTACTTTCATAACTTCCGGTCCGATTCCGTCTCCGGCTAAAACGGCGACTTTCTTCATTCTATTTGCTTTCCTTTTTACTTCTGTTCGTTTTGGAACTCGGTCAGGGCTTCTTCAAGAATATCCAAACCTTCGTTTAAATACTTAGTCGATATCGTGAGAGGAGGCATGACTCTAATCACCGTATCGCCCGTAGCGTTCACGATTAATCCTTTTTGCAAGCATCGTTCCGCGACTTGTCTAGACGGAATCGTAAGGTCTACTCCGATATGGAGGCCTTTTCCTCTGACTTCTTTTACTACCTTTAATTTACCTTTCATTTGGTTCAATCGACTGAAAGCGATATCTGAGCAAGCGTTGACGTTCGCGAGAATATCCCTGGATTGAATGATCCGAATCGTTTCGTAAGCGACAGCCGCACCTAAATGATTTCCGCCGAAGGTGGAACCGTGAGATCCTTTTCCAAGCACGTCCTGATATTTCTCCGAAACGATCATAGCTCCGATCGGAAACCCCGAACCAAGACCTTTTGCCAGTGTCATAATATCGGGAGCGAATCCGAAAGTTTCGAAGGCAAAAAGGGTTCCTGTTCTTCCGAAGCCCGTTTGAACCTCGTCTAAAATCATTAAGGCCTCGTTCTCTTGCGTCAATTCTCGAGCCAAGGTAAGAAAATTATGAGTCAGTGGAATGATACCACTTTCACCTAAAATCGGTTCGGCAAAGAACGCGACCACATGACCTGAATATTGTTCAAATGCGCCAACTAGTTCTTTTTCGTTATTCGGTGTAACGAATTCGATTCCATCCAAAAGCTTCCCGAATCCAGTATGCATTTTCTTTTGGCCGGTAAGACTGATTCCGGAAACCGATCTTCCATGAAAACTTTTTTGCAGAGAAATGATGACAGGATTAGCGATTTGTCTTTGCTCTGCATAGGCTCTGGTAAGTTTGAACGCAGCCTCGGTAGTTTCGGTTCCGGAATTACAAAGGAATACTTTTCCAGGAAACGTATTCAAAATGAGAAGCTCGGCCAATTTAGACGCTTCTTCCGAATAAAACCAATTGGAGGTATGCATTAACTTATCGGATTGAGTGCGAATGACTTCGATGATGTCCGGATCGCTATGGCCCAGGTTAGTGACTGCTACTCCGCAAAGAAAATCGATGTACTGTTTATTTTCTTGGTCGAATAAAAGCTCGTTCACTCCGTATCGAAATGCGACAGGGTAGCGGTGGACTAGATCCAGTAGATACTTATTACTTAGTTCTTTCGTTTTTTGAAATTCGGTCGCTGTTTCTTTCATGATAACCCTGCTATCTTTAAAAATACGGTTTCGGTCTGTTTAAGTTCCTCGGAAAGAGTCCGGGTCAAAGCCGGAATCTCCTCTTTCGAATTCGGATGTTGTAAACTTTTAAACGACGAATAGATTTTAATCTTCGGTTCAGTTCCGGAAGGTCGGATAGTAAGCTTTCCGGAACCTTCCAATTCCAATTGAATCACATCGGAACTTGGAAGTCCCGAAAAAGCGGATTTGGAAGAAGTTCCTTTTGCGATCTTATTTTTATAATCCAGAAAGCCGATTACTTTGCGCTTTCCTAATATTTGTCCGATTAAATCGCTATTTCTGAGCGAATTCAATGAATCCTGAATTTTCTTTTTTCCGGCTAATCCCTCTAAATTTAAAGATTTAAGACTTTCCTGATAGAGGCCGTATTTCAGATAAATTTCGTTTATATAGTCCGCCAGATTTTCCTTTTCGGCTAAAACTTCTAACAGCAGTAGAGCGGACGAGAGGCTATCTTTATCTCGAACGAAATTTACCGGCAGATAGCCGTAAGATTCCTCTCCGCCGAAAAGAAAATATTGCGTCTTACTTCCATCCAGTTTACCCATTACTTCCGCAATATATTTAAAGCCGGTTAAAACGTTCTTTAGAGCGATCTTGTTCTTTTTAGCAATTTCGGATTGGAGATCCGTAGTGACTATGGTTTTAACGAGAACCGGCTTTTTTCCTTTTCTCTTTTTCGACGCGACCTTTTCTGAAAGATATGCCGCAAGGATCGAACCGATTTGATTTCCGTTCAGTAATGTGTAGGACCCGTCGAGATTGCGGACTCCGATACCTAAACGATCCGCATCCGGGTCGGTCGCAATAAATGCCTTAGCTTCGATTTTTTGGGATAATTTCAGACTCAGCTCTAACGCTTCCGCTTCTTCGGGATTCGGATATTTTACGGTCGGAAATTCTCCGTTCGGATCCTTCTGTTCCGGAACGAGAGTGACTTGTTTGTAACCGAATGTATTTAATAAAAATTTCATATATTTTCCGCCTGTCCCATGTAACGGAGAATATACCAATTTTAAGGAAGCTCTTTGCTTGGTGGTCACTCGATCGGATTGGATTCCCGCTTTCTTTAAATCCTTTAAGTAGGAAGCAAAGCATGCGGGTTCCACCTTTCTCACGAATTTCTTGTATTGAGCATCTTTGCTGGATATGATCTTAATTTCATTCCAATCCTGGATTGATTCGATCAGGCCTATGATTTTCTTATCGTCGGGCGGTACTAGCTGTTCTCCCTTTGAAAGATAAGCTTTGAAACCGTTATATTCCGGCGGATTATGAGAGGCGGTTAAGACGACCCCTCCGGTGGCCTTATAATATCTAACCGCATACGATAGTAACGGAGTGGGCGCGACTTCGGGAAATAAATAGACCTTGATTCCGTAGGAGGCGGCAATTCCTGCCGTCACTTCCGCAAATTCGCGAGATCGACGTCTTGAATCATATGCGATTACAAGTACAGGTTTTTTGGACTTCTTTACCAGATATCTGGAAAAACCTAGAGCGGCTCGGCCGACGGTATACTCGTTCATTCGACCGATTCCGTTTCCGATACGACCCCGGATTCCTCCGGTCCCAAACTCCAGAGGGACAGTAAAGGCTTCGATTTCGAGTCCCTTAACACCCTTTCCGAATTTGTCTAAAACGTCCGAGGCTTCCTTTTGTACGCTAACCGAAAACGGTTTCCGTGTCCAGGCTTCTATATTTGCGCTCTCTTGATTCATCATCATGCCTAACTATCGTCTATTTTCATAAAAATCCGGTTTCCCCCTGGTTCAACCCGTTTTTTCGCCGATTCTAAAAGTATGGAATCAACCGAATTTTCGAGAGATCAGCATAGAGAATTGGACTCTCTCCGAGGTTTACTTCGGAATATTGCAATCGTCCTATTCTTACTTTCCGGAGCTTTAGCATTCGGAGCTTTTTTTATGGAAAACCCTGGAAAAATCGTCGTTTCGGCGAGCTCGGCGTTACTGACGTTTATCCTAGGAATTCTTTGCTATAGTGCGTCCGTTTCTTTTAAGCGGACGCTTGCTCTGGAAGGAAAGGATCCCGAGCAGCTTCTATTTGCATTGAAGGATCTCAGATTTTTTTTGCTCTGGCTAGGCTGGATACTTGTGGCTTTGTTTCTATTCTCCTTTTTCGGCGCTTTCGCCTTGCTTCTTTCGTAAGCTGTCCGAGTCTCGCTCCATATGGGCTTGCGCGATTTCTTTATCGAAGATCGACTAGAACGATTTAGAACCAATGCGCCTTGCAATTTGGGGGAAAGTGGAATTCGAAATTTATATCTCTCGGAACTTGCGTCCTTACTAAGACTGGATCTAAGAGAACTAGGCTCGCTTTCCTTGGCAGATTCCCCCAACCAAGGACGAGTCGACCTACGAGAAGAGATTGTCGCGCTTTATCCGAATATTTCACCGGATCAAGTATTGATTACTACAGGTACAGGTGAGGCGCTTTTTCTCGCCTTTTGTTTGCTGGTTGAAAAAGGAGATACCGTTTCCTTATTCTGGCCGGCTTTTCAAGCTCTCTATGAAATACCTTTATTCCGAGATGCTCGATTAAATACCGTCAGTCTTTTGGATCGCATGGACGAGGCTGAACTAGGTTTTGGAGAGAAAAATATTCGAAGTTTATTCGAAGAACATCCTAAACTCGTAATACTCAACCATCCCCATAACCCGACCGGGATTTCTACCACTGAATCCGATCGTAAAACGTTAAGAGAAGTAAATTTCGGATCGAAAGAAGGAACTTGGATGCTCTTTGACGAGCATTACAGATTTCAGGACGGAGATTCGGAATTAGGTTGGACAGGTATTGGAATTTCCGATCGAAGTATCGCTACCGGATCGATAACGAAATGCTTCGGGGTAATGGGGCTTCGGATCGGCTGGTTAGTCGGGCCGAGGGAATTTATCGAAAAGGCTCGCTCCATGAAAGATTATCTGACTCATACCGTCTCGCCGATTTCGGAATTTCTGGCATTGCAAATTCTTCGTAAACGGAAAGAATTACAGAAGCTAATTCGTAGCAACTTGAATCGCAACATTACTTTCTTTTCGGAGTGCGCATCGGATTTACCCGGATTAGATACGTTTCGATCTCCGGCAGGAGGGATCGTAGGCTTTCCAAAATTGACAAAGGGATTGGCTTCGAAGGCGTACGCGGATATGCTCTTTGAGAAGGCGGGGGTTTTCGTTTTACCAGGATTGGACTTCGAGACGGAAGGTTATATTCGTGTCGGTTTCGGGGAAACGCCCGAACGATTTTTAGAAGGGATGGAACGATGGAGAAATTTAGGATCCGAGACTAAGGCTCTCTTAAATAAGTAGGCTTCGGATACGTCCGGACGATACGATTCCGGAACCAATCGAATATTATGCTTTCCTAATGCGATATGCGGCGAAGAGAAATTCGGTTGAATTTGTAAGGGATTTTCGTCCTGTTTCCAATTCCATTGCAATTCTCGGATCCGTATCGACACTATCTTTCCTTGAATCTGCCAGGACGTTTCTCCCGTTCGGAAGGGTAATCCGACTCTTAATCTTGGTGCCTCATCTTGCAAGAAGCTAGGCTGCAACCAGACTCCTAACGGATATAATTTTAATTCTTCGGTATGGATCTCCGGGCCTTGGGGATATCCGAAGACCCAAACTTCGGATCGATGAACCGTATACGGGCTTGGATAAAAATCTTCGTACAGCGACCCCAATTGATGGCTTAGCACTCTCATCGAGTAGATTCTAACCTTCCATTTTCCCGGCGTTCCGAACGGTATGATGGTCTCCGGAAGGCAATCTTTGAATGTCGAATCTTTTACTTCCGCCTCCCAAATAACGAGAGGAGACAAGGTTAAGGTAGAAATTTGAGGAAACCAAGCCTCCCAGAAATACGGCTTACTTCGGAAAGACGATTTCTTTAATTTTCGAGAATTAACGGGATAGGCGGAATCTTGGTCTATAGGAGAAAATCCTAGTGAAAGAGGATTTGCGTCTAATGCTCTCTTTTTCCAGGGGAGAAAGGCCCAGAAAAGCCAGGGGCGGGTTCTTTGAAACGTTTTCGTTCTTACCTTCCGCTTTGCGTTCGGAAAGACCGTTTCTTCTTGAGATTCCCAATACGTAAAAGGAGGTAGATTTTGGGACCAATCCGGTTCCGCTTCAGTTTGTACGGATCCGATTGCTTGAATCCTCTCCGAAATCCTTTTTTCCAAAATGTAAGGTTCTAATTTTTTTTCGAGTCTGATCTTACCCGCGCGAAATTTCGTATCGAGGAGATAGACGTACCGAACAAACTTGGATCGAAGTCTTTTTCCGAAGCCGGAAAAGGGAGTCATTGGGAAAAGGATATGGAAGAACCCTTTTTCAGGCAAGCTTTAGTTCCGAGCCCTATACGGAGTCGGACGATACTAATAGAAAGTAATAAGAACAAGGATGGAATATGGGAAGGGCAGCCTTTGAAAACGAGGAATTTTTACATTCCGTAGATGCGTTTCACCTTCGGGTTTTGGCCGAAATTAATTATCCTCAAGCTCTATTTCGAGACGCAAAAATTAAAGATACGATTTGTATTTTCGGATCCGCGAGAATTTTGAGCACTGAGGAGTACGCGGCAAGAGATAAGTTGCGTGAAAAATTGACTCCCAAGGAATTGAGACTACATGAGAAGCAAGGCGAATTGGTTCGCTATTACGAGGAAGCAAGAGAGACCGCAAGATTGATCACGCTTTGGGGAAAGGAAATCTCTAAAGAGGTTCGAAGGATGGCAGTCTGTACGGGGGGTGGTCCCGGAATTATGGAAGCTGCTAATCGTGGAGCGGTGGAAGGGGGAGGTCCGAGTCTCGGCTTGAATATCAGGCTTCCGTTTGAACAAACTATAAATGCCTTTGCTGATCCTAAAATTAGCATCGAGTTTCACTACTTTTTTATGCGTAAGCTTTGGTTTTTACGACTTTCCAAGGGAATCGTAGTCTTCCCGGGCGGATTTGGTACGGTGGATGAACTTTTCGAAACTCTTACCTTAATTCAAACCGGCAGAAATAATCTGAAAATTCCGGTGATTATGTATGGGAGAAAATACTGGGACCAGGTGTTTCATATTGGTCCAATGAAAGAATATGGGCTGATCGATCCGGACGACATTAATTTAATAACGTATTGCGACGAGCCTAACGAGGTGCTGGAAGTTTTGAAGAAAAAAGTCCCGTTCGAGGACTAACCATAGGCGTCGACGAATTGGAATTGGATCATCTGGGGTGTAGAAGTTCCTACAAATCGCAATCCTCCCGCACAGTTTTCGGTTTTCATGAATGAGAATTCGGGTCCTAATTGCGAATTATGATTCCATTGGAATTGGATCATCTGGGGTGTAGAAGTTCCTACAAATCGCAATCCTCCCGCACAGTTTTCGGCTTTCATGAATGAGAATTCCGATCCTAATTGCGAATTATGATTCCATTGGAATTGGATCATCTGGGGTGTAGAAGTTCCTACAAATCGCGATCCTCCTGCACAGTTTTCGGCTTTCATGAATGAGAATTCCGATCCTAATTGCGAATTATGATTCCATTGGAATTGGATCATCTGGGGTGTAGAAGTTCCTACAAATCGCAATCCTCCCGCACAGTTTTCGGCTTTCATGAATGAGAATTCCGATCCTAATTGCGAATTCTAATTCCATCCGGATTTACTAACCCGAAAATGCTACACCTTAGGCAAAAAATACATTGGAAGAATCGTTTTCTTGACAGCTTCCCCATACAGAAAATTATAGTCGCAATATGGCCAGAAAGTGTGTCGTTACCGGGAAAGGTACCATTGCTGGGAATAATGTTTCCCATTCTCACCTTAAGACCCGTAGAACCTGGAAAATCAACCTGATCAAAAAGCGGATCTTTTTAGAAGATGAAAACCGCTGGGTGACCGTACGAATTTCTACTCGTGCCCTCCGTACTCTTCGTAAAAAAGGAATCAAGGCCGCGATTAAAGACAATGGCGGTTCTTTACAAGCTCTTGCCCCCAAAAAATACGTCGGAATCGAAAAACAGGCAGCCAAAGCCTGAGTTTGTTCCAACATCCAAGTACGTTTCCCGAATTTGCTCCCTGTTACGGGGAGAGTTCGGGGAAGTAAATTCTCCTTTAAACTACCAAAAAGACTACGAGTTCGCGATTTCAGTCATTCTTTCCGCACAATGTACGGATGCGAGAGTGAACGAAGTTGCTCCGCGTTTATTCGCAGCCTATCCTAGCTTAGAATCATTAGCAAAGGCTCCTCTCAAAAAAATCGAAGAGATCATCTACTCCACAGGCTTCTATAAGAATAAAGCCAAGTCAGTGGTCAATTTTGCTAAAACGCTTTTAAAAGAGTATAAAGGCAAATTACCGAACACGATTTCCGAGCTTATTCAACTGCCTGGTATCGGTCGTAAGACTGCGAACGTGGTTTTGAACGAGATACACGGCATCTCTGAAGGTTTCGTCGTGGATACGCATGTAAAACGTGTTTCCAAAAAGTTAGGGCTGACAAATCAAACCGATCCGATCAAGGTCGAGAAGGATTTAATGAAAGTCGTTCAGCCCGATCATTGGATGGATCTTTCGTTGTATTTTATCTTTTTGGGTCGACGTTATTGCAAAGCGCATCATACATTTTGTGACGAATGCGTGTTGGGAAAGATTTGCCCATCATCGACTCAGGGTAAGTCGGCCGCAAAAATCGAGGAGGAATGAATTGAATTTGGAAGTCTTCTTAGATAAGAAACTGGAAGGGATGGAACTGAGCACCCAGCATATAGTGATGTCCCGAGACCTGAATCAACACGGATTTCTCTTCGGCGGTCAAATGTTAGCCTGGATTGATGAAGGGTGTGCAATGTTCGTCATGGAAAAAATACGATACTCGAATATCGTAACGGTTAGTATGGATGACGTCGTTTTCAAAAGTCCCGGATTGTCCGGCGATATTATACAGATTTTCTCGAAAATAGAGAAAATCGGAAAGAGTTCCATAACCATTCGCAATGCTTCAATTTCTAAAAGCCAAAAAAGGAAGGAAGTCCGCGAGATTATCGATTGTACGATCACTTACGTCTGTTTAGATGATAAGGGAAGACCGTTTCCCTATTTTACGCAATTCGATTCGCAAGAACTTTTTGCTCGTTAGTCATGTCCGCTCGATTTCCCGTTTCTTCCGAAAAGGAATCCGCTCTTTTGGCAAGAATGGAATCGCTCAAAGTCTTCGAATCCGACTTGGAAGAAAGTTTTACGCGAAGCGGAGGAAAGGGCGGCCAAAACGTAAATAAGGTTTCTACTGCCGTTCGATTGTTTCACCGACCGACCGGCGAAGAAATTAAATGTTCGATCTATCGAACACAGGGAATGAACCGCTATAAGGCGCGAATTTTATTGTGCGAACGGTTGGAAAAGGAAGCGCGGTTGGCCGATAAAATCGAGGACCCGGCTCACGCCAAATTAAGGAAGGCCAAAGCGGATCGCGCAAGAAGGGCAAAACGTAAAGCGGCGGCTAAATCTTCGGGCGCAGCTAAAAGAGAATTTAATCCCGAAGAAGATTGGAAAGAAGAATACGGCGAAGATTGGGATAGTCCAATAAGAGAAGACTAGAATGGCAGATGTTCTAAATCACAATCTGATCGTCGAAAAACTCAAGAATCTTACGGGCTCTCCCGGTTGCTATCTTTGGAAGAACGTCGAAGGCGAGATTATTTACGTCGGAAAAGCGAAGAATCTTGATAAGAGAATTCGCAGTTATCTAAAGGAAAATCATTTCGATTTAAAGACCCGGTTTCTCCGGCGGGAAATTTTCGATCTAGATTGGATCGCCACTTCTACCGAAAGGGAAGCTCTCATTCTTGAAGCTACCTTAATCAAAAAACATAATCCTCGTTACAACGTTCGACTCAAGGACGACAAAAAATATCCGTATATTAGCGTTTCTTTATCCGAACCGTATCCGATGGTTTTTGTTACGCGAAAATTAAAGGATAACGGCGATCGCTACTTCGGTCCTTATACTGACGTGAAGACGACCCGGGAAACTCTCGATGTTATCCTGAGAATATTTCCCATTCGTAAGACCAAGCAAGTTTTACCATTACCTAAGCCGCGTAGACCTTGCTTGAATTTTCAAATGAAACGTTGTCTCGGCCCCTGCCAAGGTAACGTTCCGGTCCAGGAATATCGAATCATCGTTGATCAAGTCATCCAATTTTTAGAAGGGAAGAAAGACGGACTCGTTAACGAGCTAACCCGTCGAATGGACGACTATTCTGAAAGGATGGAATTCGAGAATGCGGCTCGGTATAGGGATATGCTTTTAAAACTTCAATCTTTCCGTCAAAAGCAGACCGTCGTAAGTTTGGATGGAGGAGACGAGGATATAGTCGCTTTTGCAAGACGGGAAGACGAAGGGCAGGTCGTTCTTATGGAAGTGAGAGGAGGAAGGCTTGAAAATAAAAAATCGTTTCCGATTCAAGGGGTTGCGAATTCTTCCGAGGACGAAATTCTAGCTTCCTTTTTTAGAGATTATTATATGGGAGCTGGTTTAGTTCCGTCGAACATAGTGGTGCCGTTGGCTTTAAAGGAAGAAGCGGAAACCGTTTTGGATTTTTTACAGGAAAAAACCGGCTTCAGACCAAAATTACGTTTTCCTAAAGCCGGCGAAAAAAAATCGCTTTTAAAAATCGCGGAAAAAAATGCCGAGCTAGGTTTAACCGAGAGATTACTTGCCACTCAATACCGCGATCAAACCGTGGCTCTCAAGGAAATTCAGGAAATGTTCCATCTTGGAGAACCGCCGCATATCATCGAATGTTATGACATCTCGCATTTTCAGGGTTCCTTTCCGGTAGCTAGCGGAGTTATTTTCGTAGAAGGTAAACCGCTTAAGCAGGGCTATCGAAAATACAATATTCGAGGTTACGAGGGAATTAACGATCCGGGAATGATGCACGAGGTAATTTCCAGAAGGTTGCAAAGAATTTTAAACGAAGACGGCGCTCTGCCAAACCTAGTAGTCATTGACGGAGGTCCCACACAGTTAAGCAAAGCCTGCGAAGCCGCCGTCGAAGCAGGTGTTCCGAATTTGCCAATGGTCGGACTCGCGAAGAAAAGAGAAGAGATTTATTTTCCCGGGCAAAGCGAGCCTTATAACTTCGATATGAATTCTCCCGGAATGAAGCTTTTACGGCATATTCGCGACGAAGCTCATAGATTCGGCGTAGAACATCATCGTTCCCGAAGAAATCGGGAGGCTCTTCGTAGTTTAATCGAAGACGTCCCCGATATCGGATTGAAAAGAAGTAAGCTGTTGCTGCGTTCCTTTACCGGACAAAAAAGAATCGAAGATGCCACGATCGAGGAGCTTAAGAAAGTTCCGGGTATCGGAGATACTCTCGCAGAAAAGATTTTCCGACATTTTCATTCTAAGGAAAGCGAAGAAAATTCTCTAACCCCTCCCTAATTTTTTCAGCACCGAACGATTCTCCCTACCTGTGTGTAAACGGGGGGGAGAATGCGATCCTATTTAAAAAGAGCGAACACTTATAAGATTTTTCTTTTGATCGGTGTTACGGCGTATTATTGCCAACATTCGGCAAAGACGGACTGGTGGGAATTATCTCCGGTTTCCTCCGCATTTAAGTTTCAATACGAACCTGAAGATGTAAGCGATAGTGAATTTGCGAATCTATCGGTAAAGGTTAGGGATACAAAAACCTGCATGGAGGCCGGTGAGCATCCTAACTATTTTGCGAGTCTTTGCATGGAAGATTCGCGATTAACATTTTGGGAGGAGTTGAATCGCTTTCTTATAGGATGGCGCCAAAATGAACTATTGGCTCCTTTATCCTTTGAAGATTCGCAGAATCGAATTTCTATTACGATCGGAACTTATAAGATAAACGAATTGCGAAAGCAGGCTCTTCCCGCTCGTTCGGGGGTTCTGGGAAGTAGAGAAATTCGCAAAGGTCTTACCGATGGAATTCTTTTCCTTGATCGAAATAATTTTTCCAGAAAATTCCATACTGCCAGTTTTTCTATCTTCCTTCTTTCGGATACGGAAATGCTTTGGATACATCCTCCTAGCGAAAATGGCGACTCATATCTCTCGATTAAAATCCAGTCAGGGGCTGATCTAGTTGACGAGCTAAAGAATGTAATCGGATCCGTTCCAGCAAGGAATGAAAGGATTTTATCGAACTGTAAATATGAGCTACCGGTAATCTCGGAAGTGTTCGGCGAGACGGAATCGGTTACCGGCCGCTGGATCGAATTATTCAATTCTAAACAATATCCGATTTGTGAAGATCGAATGGACTTTGTTCTTTTCGGTAATCGTATCCCCGTTCCGAAAACTACCGGCTATCTTTTGCCAGGGGAGACCCGTATCTACGCGGAAGAATCATCTCCGCTTGAAAGAATTACGGTATCCGGTCTTCGATGGGGAGATTTGAAACGCAACGGGAGTCTACAACTTTCCATACAGCAATCGGTAACGGAACGAATTCTTCCGGGAGGAGGTTATCGTTATGGAGAGGAGACCCTTTCCTGGAAACCGTCAGGCTTTTCGGAATGCGGATCAAATCGACAACTGACAAATCTCCCGGAATCCTATTGTATGGATCCAGGTTTCCCGGATGGAATAAATCGTTTACCAGGCAAGGAACTTCCCGACTGTAATCCGAAAGATTTCATTTTAGAAGAATTAAATCCGATCGGGATTTACTGGGAAGGAAAGCTCAGAACGGATTTTAAGTTTATCGATTTAGAATATATCGGTTCAAGGGAATGTAAACCGGAGAATTTGGAATTTCAATGGGCGCAGTCAACTGTTCCAATTTCGATTTCCGGATCCGTGACGGAGCAATCTATTTTAACGATCGGCGCTCTTCCTTTCCTGTTCGGTGCAACTACATTTTCGTATCGAAATCTTTCTTCATTAAAGCTGTCGGATTCGTTTCGACTCAGAGATCGAACGACCGGCATCACTCACTCGATCTGGAACGGAGGTCTTATCGATGCTTCTACTAGATTCGCACTCGAAATTCCCGGAGTTGCGACTTCGTCCTTGTTACTTCGGAACTTTAGAATCTATTTACCTCTCCGAGACGAGGTCCCGGCCGGAGTAAATCATTTGCATAGGATTTCTCCGGGTAAAAAAGGGAAGTTCGAGTTTATCGGTCGTTCAGTTCTTTCTGAAATTTCTTGGGCAGGTTCCTATAAAGGCAGCGAACCGATTGCAAGCGATCGGTTTTTAGAAGTTCACTCTGAGATTGAGGGAGCGCAATCGGGAATTTTAGAAGTGGAGACGCAGGGCGGATCCATCGCCTCCGTTCTTTTTCCGATAGATTCCGGATTCAGCGTTTTGGCCTCGGGAAAACTCACTTGTTTTCCGAAAAGTCAGGTTTGGAAGGATTCCGCTTTCTCCCTTCCCCAAACTAATTCGACACTTATTATGCTGCGTCACCCGGTCACGGGAGAACTCTGGGATGAGCTACGATATTCTTCCGCCGGGCCGGGCAAAAATGATACAAAAAACAAAATTAGACGGTCCGGCTATCAGATCATAGATTCGAACGGGAATCGGTCCTGGAAAGATTCCGATATTTCGGACTCTATAGACAGACTTCCTGAATGCCCCAATACTCACGCGAGTCCCGGGACCTCGAATTTGTCTCCGGTACGACAAGAATGAGAATACGGATAGCGATGTTCTTCGTTTCATTCATTCCAAGTATTTTGGCTGCAGAAACCGTTTCGGACAAATTGGATCTCAATATTTATTTCTTAGGTTTTAAAGCGCAGGGACGACTAAATTCAAGCGATAAAACTTCAAAGGAAGCGGAAAGGGTAAGTGGCATTGCACTTCCATTCTGGATAAATGTAAAAGGAGAGCACCAGCGTGATTTTTGGGAAGCGAATCTACAAATGGATGTTTTCTCGGTCTCCGATAATCGATTGAAGATTCTTCCCGGAAAAGACGCATATTTTGCATTAATCGCTAAGGGGTTCCGTTGGGGTTTCGGTAGAAGGTCCGATCCCAATTCGTTACCCGGATGGTTTTATTGGAAAGACGGAGTCGAGGGAGTTTTTGTCGAAACGAAAGATAATGGACGTTTTAAAGTTCGATTCGACGTTTTGGATTTCTACCGAGGGTTCCCGTTGGCCGAAAACAATTGGCTACTTGCACAAGGACGGGATTCCTTTTTGCCGAAATCCGCACGAAGCGAGTTCGGCTTGAATTCGATACCAGTAAAGGATCTTACGCAAACCGAGTTTAGATATAGGGCCGGTATCGGTTTTTGGGCAAGAGAAGAATCGGGAGTATTTTATAATATCGGAATACGGTACGTTTCTTTAGGAAATTGGGGAAGATTCGGGAAAGATGTTCAGGAGGCAAGATCTGAACGCTTGGACGGGGATAAAGACTATCTTACGCAGGCAAAGACCGGGATAGGATTTTTATCCGGTCCTTTCTTTAGTCATTTAGAAGCATTCCTAGTTCGCGGTTTAGACAAAACGGCATCTCATCCGCTTCGACCGGAGAAAAGTTTACCGATTAGCGGAGAGGCGGTCCGATTCGATATAGGTCTTCAAGGGTCCGGCGGGCATTTTTCCGTTTTCGGTTTCCTTCCTAATCCTGATAAGAGAAACAAAAACGGAGAGATTTTGGAATTAGGTTTCGTCGGTATGGGAGCCTCGCCGTTACCTAATCCTTTACTCAATCAAATCTGGGGATGGACGCCGTCCGCGTGGATAACCGGGGCCGGTTTGGAAAGGGATCAGTCGCTTTTTCCGACTAAACGTCCTGCTGGTGTTTTTGGAATTCAAAGCTCTTTACGAATTTCGCATATTAAATTAGGAATTCGGACTAGTTACATTGCGTTTTTAACAACTGAGAAGGATTCGAGCGGATCATGGTCTAGTTCAAAGAAAATTTTTTCGAATTCATTTCTGCGGGAAGGCGTCATTTCGTTTGGCTGGATTCCGCCGGAATATCAAACATCCATCTTAGAATTAGAAGTGGGCGGTTTCGAATCCGATCCTTCTTTAGGGCTAAGAGAATGGTACCTACTATTAAAATTAGGATGGGTTCTATGATGCGGACAAAAATAATTCCGATATTGGGTTTTTTAATCCATTGTACTCAGGATGCGAAGGCCGATTTCCTAGCTCATTGGATGGACCAGAGCGGCTATCCGGTCGCATATTTCTCTTATCCAGGTCGTTTCACTCCGGTCGGGAAAAAAAGGGAGGTTAGAGATGTGATTCTTCGCTTAATTGAGCAAACTCAATCCTCTCTTTACCTTCACATTTACTCTTTTGATGATCCTGAAATCGAAGAGGCGATACTCTCAGCGACAAAGCGAGGTATAAGTTTGGAAATTATGGGAGAATTCGGAAAAACCTATCCGAGTTCTTTTTATAAATACCTGCGGTACTGGAAGGGAAGCGGGTTGCAACATACTAAAGTCCTGGTTTCGGACGGAAAACTGGTCTTTATCGGGACAGGCAATTTCACATATTACGGGCTGGAAAGAGATAATAATGGATACTTATTATTTAATTTAACCGAATCAGAACAGGAAAAATTCCATTCTTTTTTACGAGAGGAGTATCCTTTTTCGAAATTGATCCTTCGAGATTTTGAATTCTGGAATTCGCCGAACAACGGCAGAATCATTCAACATGTCCTAACCGAATCTGTTCGGAAAGCTGAACGACTGGCAAAATTCTTGATTTTCGATCACTATGATCCGGTTCTAAGTCTTGAATTCTCTCTTTTTAACAAGAAAGGAGGAGAGATTGAAGGCATCTATGATCGCCCGGTGGATCCGGAAGGAATTCAATTATCTGCACTAGAAGGAGTGAGAATTTTAGAAGACGGTAACGAAGATCGCCTGGACGACCCTTCTTTCGGTAAGGGTGGGTTATTACATCATAAGACTATGATATTAGATTCTTCTACGTTACTTACTGGCTCCTTCAATTATTCGGTAAGCGCCAGAGATATAAATCGGGAAATTTTGATTCGGACTAGCCATACGAACTTAGTTAAAGAGTTCGAATTAGAACATTTACGCATTCAAAAAGCTGCAAATCCCCTGCCTATATTTCGGAGAAATAGGGAGGATCTCGAAATTTACTTAACCGGCGATCGATCCGGATTTTGCCGAGCAGATTTGAATGAGCGGGAATTTCTTTTGGATATTGGGGAATCTTGGATGCGCTGGAAATTATATTATAAATTTGGAATTGATGAAATCTGTAGAAAGATCGACAACTTTGAAACTGCAAGTGCGAGGTTATTCGGAGGAAAGTTCGAATTTCCGACGGAAGCGGTTTCCTTTTTTCCGTTCTCTATATCCGACAGGTTCGGAAACGTTTTGTTGTCCGGGGTAGGATCGGATAACGGCAGAGAATTTTTGTCGGTTCTGAGCAAACCGTTGCTCTTTCTCCGTCCGGAAGTTTTTTTGCCGAACGAATCGGCTTGGATTTGGAAAAATGCGGATAATAGGATTCTTGAAAATCTTTCCGCAAGCCAGTCTGCAAATTCCGCATGGGTTATAGGAAGAGGGAAGCTCCCGTTCAAAAGTAGCCTTATTTCGAACGGGAACCTGCTTCGAACCAACGATTCGTTGCCCATAGGCAGTGGCGCCGTATTAATCGATTACAATGGATTTACTGTGTTCTTTTGCTTTAAATCGGAGACATCAAAACTTTCATGGACGGAGGAATTAATGGATGCCGCATATGCGATAACTCGACCTTACTCGTTTTCAGAAAGCAATCGACGTATCTTAGAAGATGCTGATCGATCTTTTTTCTCGCTGCCCGGATTACCGCATCGAAGGAGAGATCGCCTTTGCGCCGTCGGAATCTGAAGACTTCAATTCTCCCCGAACGAATAAACCTATGATAAGCCAAAAAAGGATAACGACTTCATCATCTTGAAAATAGCATTGAAACAGTCCGGAAACGAAGAATCCAAATATTCCATAATAAAAGATGAGTCGATTCAAGGGTTGTTGGGATTGTAGGAGAAAGTACGAAAAAAGCGCGGCAATCGATAGGTAAATAAGTAAGCTCGGAACTCCGAAAACGGACGTAAAATGAAAATAGTCATTATGCGCATGTCCCCTTTGGGTAACCTCATAAAAATAAGCCAGCTCGGGGTAGGTTTCAGAATGCTCCATCCGAACCTTTTCGATGGATCGATTATAATTACCCGGTCCGACTCCGATGATTGGATGGGCCGCGATTATAGGAAACGTTGAATCCCAAATGAAGGTTCTGCCCGAATCCGTATGTTTTTCCTTTCCGAAGATAGGCCCTAACACTTTTTTTCCCGCCGGGCTAAACGCGAGACCGAGGCCTAATAAAATAGAAATCGTCAAAAAGGCAAATCCACCTCGTATCAGGTACGACATCGGTAATTCTTTGCGAATCCAGAATAGATGTAATGTTGCCAGTAAAATCGAGCAGAACGCGCCGATCAGGCTAGAACGGGCCTGATTTAGTAGGCAAACAAATACAAAGAGAAACAAAAAGAGACCGCTTTGTAAAATTTTCTTTTTGTTTTCCGATCCGAGATCCTTTAAAAAGCGAAATACGGCAAAGCCGGAAAAGAACTGGAGTAATCCCCCAAACGTCAAATGAGTATTCATCAGGCCGATAGAAATATATAAAGGAATCTTCGCAAAAGTTCCTAGCGGATGCGTAAATTTATACGCGCTGGACTCCTTGTATAAATCGCTAACCAATCTGGACAATCTAACGGGAGAAAAACCGCCTACGATTCCGGTGAAAATTAATACTAAGAAAAGAACCAGTAATCCTGTGAATGCTTTTGGAATATCCTCTTCCTTTAAGAACCAAACTGACAGGAATCCAAAGAATAGAAAAAAGTCCTTTAGCTCGCCGTTAAATGCTCGACTAAAATAGGATGCATCTTCGCCGGAGAGGAAATGAATTATGAAATCTAGAAAATACCAGATAAAGAGGGCAACAGATAGATAAAAAATAGGATGTTTGGGAAACCAGTTTGAAACCGATCGAGAACGAATCGCGTGCCCCAATCCGAAGCAGAAGGAGAATACTAAAAAAGCTTGGCTTATGCTTACAGAAACGCCTATCGTGCAGAACGTAGCAATTAGACAAAATACATGCGCCTTACGTAAGAATTCTGTCATTGGTAGAAATGCCTGTAACAGAATGTAAACTCGCTCTTCCTTGTAAATTCGATTATTTTTCCCGACATAAAGTAGAATGGAGTGGAAAAATCCCTCCTTTGAATGAGATTGGTTCCCCATCAGGGCTACGATGAAAATCCTTTATTTTTCGGACACATTCCTTCCTAAAGTCGACGGGGTCGCAATCTCGATGCGGAATTTCGCTGAGTTGCTTGCCGAGAGAGGGCATGAATTTTTGATATGTTGTCCCAAATATGGAGATGGGGACTTCGATCGGATGGGAGATCGTATTCGCATAGAACGATTTCGCAGCGGATATTTACCTAGCTATCCGGATATAAAGGTTGTTTTACCTTCTCCCGCAAAAATCAAAAGAATTATCAAAGAATTCCAGCCTGACTTAGTTCATATTCACACTCCGGGATTACTCGGCTTATACGGAATTAATGCTACGGAACGTTATGGAATACCGAGCATCGGAACCTATCACACTTTGATGTCCGAGCAGGATATGTATTTGTCTTTATACAGACTTTTGAAGTTAGACAAACTCTTTATGAAAGTCGGTAAGCTTAATAAAAGACTGCGGATTAAGGATCTGATAAAATTTGAAAAGTTCGACAGATTCAATATTCGGAAAAAAATCATATTGAAGATTACGAACAATTTGTATGATAGATGCGATCTAATAATCTCTCCCTCGCATCTCATAAAAAAGCAGCTGGAAGAATTCGGGATTAAAAAACCGGTTGCAGTGATTTCTAACGGATTGGACCTATCCGAATTCAAAGGACAGCCTAAAAAATTGGAAGGGGGCCCGAAACTTCTTCACGTTGGAAGAATTTCCTACGAAAAAAACTGCGATGTAATCATCAATTCCTTTAAATTGATTAAGGATTCGCTTCCTGATGCGAGTTTGACGATTATCGGAGATGGCCCTGCTCTTGCCTCCTTAAAATTGCAGTCGGAAAAACTCGGAATTGAAAAATCCGTCTTCTTTAAAGGGTTTATCGATCGAAAGGATTTACCGAAGGAATATCCGAATTATGATCTATTTTTAACCGCATCCACAATGGAGACTCAAGGCTTGGTTATTTTAGAGTCGATAGCCTGCGGTTTGCCGGCGGTCGGTGTGGATTCTTTCGCTATTCCTGAATTGATTCACAATGCCAAAAACGGATATATCGCTAAGCCGTTCGATGTGAAAGATATCGCGGAGAAATCGGTTAAGATACTTAAAGATCCCGAGTTATTTGCAGCATTTTCGATCGAATCGATTAGAATCGCTCAAAGTCACGAAATTAAAGCCTGCGTGGATAGAATGGAAGATGTTTATAAAGCTGTTGCCGAGTTAAAAGGTAAGAAAAAGAGCCCTTCGCTTTTTAATATGATTTTCTCGCTCGACCCGTTCGGTCTATTCGGCTAAAGCCGAATTTAGAAAAGTGTATTGATGTTTATGATCACATTAATGCGTTTGATAACGTCCTCGGGAGTGATCCACTCCATACAGGCAAAGTCTTTTCTAAAGCAAGTTGTATTTCCGTAAATGCTGCAAGGTCTACAGTTAAGATCTTCTATTTGTAGCACGCCGGTATCTTCCTGACCGAAAGGTGCAAAACCCGAATAAGGATGTGTCGTGCCGAAGAGTGCCACGACAGGACGCTTCAGAAGCGCGGCGATGTGAATGTTGGATGAATCCATTCCTATAATCACATCCATTCTTTCCATGATACCGAGTTCTCCTCTTATTCCGAGTTTTCCTCCGGAAACGATAGTCATCGATTGATCGCCGTTTCTCCATTCCTCCATGATAGAGGCTTCCTGGGACGAACCGAATAAGAAAATTCTAATATTCGGGAATTCTTCCTTGAGCAGTTTAAGCAACGCGATACTTTTTTCGTGAGGCCATTCTTTTAGTTTGTGACCGGCAAACGGTGCGTATCCGACCCAAAGGCCTTCCTTTTTGTCGATTTTTCTGGACAGCAGGAAGTCCTTTGCAAAAATCTTGGATTCGGGATCTACGTTTATCCAGGGTCCTTTTCGAACGGAAGCTGGATATCCCGCCTTATCGAATACCTTCAAGTATCTATCAACGGTGTGTGGGAGTTTTCGAAGTACTTTTCTATTTCTACGAATCTGGCGTAATTTTTCACGTCTTCCTTTTACGATTTGAAAAATAGGTACGCCCCTAAATCGGAAAAATAAACTGATAAATCTAGATCTGACGCTCGAGTGTAAATCGACTATTTTCTCGTAAGGGCCGAGCTTATTCAGCTCCCGAAATAATCGGTAAAGGCCCATAATCCCTCTATATTTTTTAAGATTAATTCCGATTACGTGAACGTTCGGTATATTATAGAAAAAAGGAGCATAATTTCCTCGCGTCACAACGGTAAGCTGGATATTCGTATATTTCGCAACGACCGCTATCAGAGCCGGCGCCATTAGGGCAACGTCTCCCATTGCCGAAAACCGAAGAACAAGAAGGTTCATGCTTTATTGGTATACAAAGATGGGTTAAGATTCTTATCGTTGTACATTTTCATTTGACGATATACTTTATAATATTTCTCGCCTTTGGAAAGATCGTCCAAAATCTCATCTAGGCAAATCGACAAATCCTTCCTTTGCTCGAGGAGTATACTTAGCTTCGTTTTACAAGCCTCGATATGCGCTGTGGTCGCGTCGGTCCTACGTGTTTGCTCTTCCATATGATAGATTTTGAGCTCCAAAATGCTCATTCGATCTATCAACCATGCCGGTGTTTCGGAATTCATGCGGGCATTCGGTTTGCGGGGTACATCTTTAAACCGAGAGGAAATAAAATCGTCGATTAACTCTACAGTATCCGTTCTTTCCTGGTTTAAAGCGTCTATCTGACGCTTAAACTGAACTAGATTCGAGTCCGGCAAATCCGGCCTTCGGATTTCGTCTTCGACATGCCATTGGACGGTATCAATTTGGTTCTTTTTATAGAATAAATGCTCTAAACTAGTTTGAGGATAGGGGTTTTTTGATAAGGATTCGCTTGCATGCCAATCTTGGATGGATTTTTGAAAAATCGAAACAACGGAGGCTGAATCTAAGTGCATCGGAGCTAGAATTTCCCTATAAACTCAGAAATCAAGAGATTTCCAGCAGGAAACAAGGACCTTTACGTTCGTATTTCATTCTCGATACGAGATAGACTTTACAAAACGTTAGAGGGGCCATAGGATTTGCCGGAATGATACGTTTCGTCCCTCCCGAAGCATTGCAATTTCTTGCCTCAATTCCCTTATTTAAAAATCTTCCACGAAAGCTACTGGTTCAAATCTATAAGCATATCGAAGAGCGGAATATTTATAATCATGATGTGATTTATTACAAGGGCGAGATTTCAAAGGAATTATATCTAATACGACACGGCGAGGTCATGGTCACTTTAGGAGAAGCCGGACAGACTGTTCGATATTTAGGTGAGGGTGATATTTTTGCGGAAAATAGCGTTCTGACAAGGTCGGTCCACTCAGGTTCTGCGACGGCCGTCTTGGACACTTTACTGTATGTATTGGACGGTGAATATTTTCTCCGCCTGGCTGCGAAGGAAAAGATCTTATCTCAAAATCTAATGCGTCTCATGGGAATTAGGATGCGCGAAGTAATCGAAGGAGTCATTAAGAACCCTTCGGTGCCGCGAAGATTGATTTGCCACATTCCTACCGAAGAGATCGAGGATTTTAAGCACCACCTAGATTCGATTGTCGAAACAGGGAGGCGATCCCATGAAGGAAATGTCTCTCTATTCAAGATCGATGCGTTCAAAGATAAATCTCTGTCGGATATGATTCGGATGATTTCCCAGCTCAGAAAAAAATCACCGGTCCTGCATATTTATTTTCGCACCC
The DNA here is from genome assembly GCF_000243715.2 of Leptospira broomii serovar Hurstbridge str. 5399. NCBI lineage: Bacteria > Pseudomonadati > Spirochaetota > Leptospiria > Leptospirales > Leptospiraceae > Leptospira > Leptospira broomii. The sequence goes on along the minus strand of NZ_AHMO02000011.1, from coordinate 230,818 downwards.
CGAGCATAATGCCTGAATTTGATAAGGTCGTGCAGCAATGCGATCAGATCGTTTTTTGGGAGGATAATCCTGAAAGAAACGTAAAACAGAAAACCGAAATCATCGACTATTGGAGACCTCGTATACGTAATTACGACGGGCGCACGTCCAAGATCATCGTTTCTGATAAAGCGATCCATCATGAAGATAAAAGTACTAATCAGCGGATTTTCTACAAGGGAGAGACGTTTGCGAGATATCTCGTTTCCAAAACTAGAGGATTAGCTCTTGGCGGAGGCGGTGCTAGAGCCTTGGCTCATGTGGGGCTACTAAAAGTTTTAGAAAGAGAAGGTATCCGATTCGATTATGTGTCCGGCTCTTCCTTCGGTGCGGTAATCGGTGCATTATATGCCAGAGGAGAAAGTGCCGATTCAGTTTATAAAATGATCAGTAAATTCTTCGGTGGAATCGATAAGCCGTTTGATCCGACGATTCCGTTAATTTCATTCTTTAAGGGAAAAAAGATGCTGCGAATGCTCAAGGATGCATTCGGTTCGCAATTGATTGAGGATCTAAAAATTCCATTCGTAACGTCGGCAGTGGACTTGCACAGCGGGCAGGAATACGTAATGGATCAGGGGCCTATCTGGGAAGCTCTTGCATCCGCAATGAGCTTACCCGGTATGTTCCCTCCTGTTTTCAAAGGAGACCACCTTTTGATCGACGGAGGAGTAATCAACAACGTGCCTGATAACCTGATACGAAAGAGAGGGGCGGACGTCATCCTTTCGGTAAACGTTTCCCCATTGCGCGACGATGCGATTGTCCGACTTTTGGAAGACCGTAAAGTAACCGGAAAATCATTCTTTAAGAATCTTTGGGAAGATATTACGTATCCTCCAATCTTAAAGATAATGGCGAGAGCGATCACTCTAGAAGGACGCGAGATTACTAAACTTCGAAAAGAGAAAATGGACCTTTTTGTGAATATGCATATCGAAGAATTTGCGTTCACCGATTTCGGAAGATATAAGGAAGTGATAAAGAAAGGCGAGTTGGAAGCGGAAGCAGCTACCAAGGAAATTCGGGAATTATTCTTTCCATCCGAAAGGAAAAAGTGAGTTTTTTTACGGAAACGAAGCGATGACTGCTTCTTGCAATTTATCGGATAATTTTCTCCAGGAAGATTTCCATTCGTCGCTCCCTTTCGGCCCCACGCGATTCGTCAGGGAAAATATTGCGGTTAACGGAATGGCAAAACTTTCCGCTACTTTGGCAAGACCGAAAACTTCCATATTTTCCAAGCCTATTTCTTCGGTTTTTAAGCGTTCTGTCGCTCGTGGACTGAGGTCTTCTAAAGTTACTGAACCGGTTCCATTCGTAGTAGATTCGAAAAAACCGTTGCCAAGGGTTGGAATTTTGAATGCCGTAAATTCAAGTTTTAACTTTAGAAATTCAGGTACCCGTATTTTCTTATCAAGATAAGCGATTTCGTAATTTGTAAATGCTCTTGAGAGTCCTAGCTTTCCTTCCCATTCCTTGCGAGGTACCCAAGGATACACTCCCGCCGAACCTAGGAAAATAATGGATTTGGGTAAATCTTCTCTGTTTTCCAAGAGGAAAGATTGTAGGCGGAGAGCAGCGTTTAAGTTTCCGACTCCGGTTTCCAAGACCCAAAATCGGTTATCCGATTGTAGCTTGTCTATTTCTCCGGTAAAGGCCCCGCAAAAAAGAATTTCCCGATTTTTTATTTTAGGCATATCGATTTAAGAATACAACTTACTGATTTGACGAGAATAATTCTCCAAGACTACTTTACGTTTAATTTTCATGGTCTCGGTTAGCTCTTCCCCTTTTTCAAACGGCTTTTCGATTAACAGAAAATTGGAGATTCTTTCAAAGTTCTTAAATCCGTTACCTTCGGAAATTTTTTCTTTCAGTAATTCCTTATAAAATTTAAGCACGGCCGGGTTAGTAGTGATTTCCGTATTGGCTTCCGGCAATATTTGCCCCGATTCCGAGAATTTCTCTCTAAGCTTTTCGAAATTAGGAACGATCAATGCGCTCAGGAATTTCTGATCCTGCCCGACGACTACGATGAATTGGATAAATTCGGATTCGGAAATTTTAGCCTCGATCGGCTCCGGCTCCACATTCTCGCCGGAAGATAATACGATCGTATCTTTTACACGACCGGCAAACTTGAGTTCTCCAGTCTTCGTCCAAACGAATAGATCTCCGGAATCGAACCAATTGTCTACAAGCGAAACCTTATTTTTTGCATCGTCTTTGTAGTAGCCGGAAGTAACATGCGGTCCTTTATGCCAGGCAGTACCTTTTATTCCCGATTCGGTAATGATAGCTCCGGTTTCATCCAGAAGTTTTATATGAGCACCTGGAAAAACAGGTCCTATCGCGCCCGTTTTTGGAATAGGAAACCTGCCCATAGCTCCCATTCCCGTAGTCTCAGTCATACCATAGGTTTCGATAATAGGAATACCGACCGACCGAAAAAAAAACTGAATTTTAGAGGGCATTGCACCCGCGCCACAAAAAGCAAAACGAAGACGCCCCCCTAAAGATGCGCGAACCGGCTGTAATATCTTTTGCGAAAGCAAATTTGCCAGTGAAACCGGCCCGAAGAACGCTAAGGCTACGAATCTATCCAAAGCCTTTTGATCGGAAGGCTCATCCTCCGTCGTCGCATAATTTCCTGTGATCGTATCATAGAGGGAACTATGGAACTCGGCAATTTTTACGGCCAATGAAAAGAGCTTAAATTTCCAAGAAGGTCCTTTTTTGGCGGTATCCCAGATTTTACGATATAACGCCTCCCATACTCGAGGAACTGAAACTAAGACGGTCGGTCGGATTAGGCCAAAGTCACGCTGTAGATTTGCAACACCGGAGGACGCCATCGAGGCACCCCAAGAAAGCAAGGCTGTCTCTAAAATCCGTTCCGCAATATGCCAGGGCGGGAGGAAAACCACAGTTCTGTCCGAGTAAGTCACTGGGACGAACTGTTGAAGCTCTTGAACGCTCCAGGTAAACGATCTGTGTTTAAGAACGACCCCTTTGGGAACGCCGGTCGTGCCTGAAGTATAAATGATGGTTGCAATGTCTTTACCTGTGAGTGATTCTCCGGTTTGCCTCAGAATTTTCGGTCCTTTCTTCGAAAGATATTGCTCCCCCGAAGATAATGCTTTATCCAGTCCGATTACTTCTAATTTCGGGAATTGGCTCCGGAGCTCGCTTAAGCCTTCGAATGTGGATTCGTCTTCGATTAAAATGAGAACGTCAATCGCGGATAAACAATCCGGATGTTTGCCTAGTTTTTTTAGAACTGAATTCTTTTCTATAAAGACGATTTTTGCGTCCGTGTGAGTTAGAATATAAGTGATATCTTCTGCACTTGCGTCACATCCTCTTGGAACATCTACACCGCCGGCACAGACTACCGAAAAAGAACAGAGAGACCATTCGGTGCGATTATCACAAATGAGTCCTACCTTATCTCCTCGCTTTAATCCTTTGGAAAGTAAATATCCCGAAAGTCTTTCCAGGCTGGAAAACCATTCTCCATACGTAATTCCGGTGAAAGTATGTTGTTTTTCGTCCCAGATCCAATGGAAAGGACGATCACGATATTGATGGCAAGAATCCGAGACCAGATGATATACGCTAAGCTTTTCCATGGGAATCAAGGGAGGAGACCAAGAGTTTCCTTCTCTCCTAGCATTAAATTTATATTCTGTAGAGCCTGTCCTGCAGCGCCTTTCATAAGATTATCGAGAGCGGAGACGATCGCGATCGTCTTACCTCTTTGACGCACTCCTATATCTAGGAAATTCGTGTGAACGACTTTAGATAGATCGATCTCCTCGGGGGTCTCCCGAATTCGAATGAACGGTTCTCCGTCGGCATTCTTTCTTAGAGTCGAGAGAACGTCTATATCCTCCGCTCCTTCCGTTTCAAGATAGATGCTAGACAGTATTCCCCGGTAGAGAGGGAGTAAATGAGGAACGAAGAGAATTTCCGGCTGAGACAATCCGGAACCCACATAAGAATATTCTTGAATTTCAGGTTCGTGTTGATGGGTTAAAATCTTATAAGCGCGAAAGTTTTCGTGGACTCCGGTAAAGGAGTAACCTCCATCTTCCACTCTTCCTCCAGCCCCGCTCACTCCGGATTTGCAGTCGGCAATAATTCGACTCCGAACCTTCCTTCTAACATCGCCGAGAAGATACAAAGCCAATATTACGGAAGTGGAATAGCACCCCGGATTTGAAACGAAATTTGCACCTTTTAATTTTTCCCTAAACAGCTCCGGAATTCCGAAAACGGCCCGATCCACTAGCTCGAAGTTAGTATGGGTCAGTTTGTAAGTTTTCTCGAATGCTTCGCGATTATGAAGACGATACACTCCAGAGAGGTCGATTAATTTATGTCCGGCATCTAAGAACCTTGGAGCCAGCAGTAAGGAAGCTTCGTTCGGGACCGCTAAAACCACCAAGGATCCTTTCGGAACCTGATCTTCGTGTTTCTTAAAAACTAAATCCTGCGGAAATGGGAGGTCGGGAAATACCTCCGATATTTTTTTTCCGGCAAGCTTATCGCTCGTAAGATGAACCGTTTTGTATTTTGGATGACGAGCTAAAAGTCCGAGAAGCTCTTTTCCGGTAAATCCGCCGGCCCCGATAATACTGATTTCTGACATGCTCTTCCTGATTGGTTGGATTCTTAGTTGTGTAAGGCAAGTATGAAAAAAGGAAAACTTCTTGGAATAAAAAAAAAGCCGGATGGATTTCCCACCCGGCGTCAATGGTTTCTAAAAAGAAAGCCGGTAGTAATGTTTATCCAGCGGCCCTTTGGGCTTCTTCACCCCCGCTTGGAGCAGTCGGCGCTTTTCCTTCTTTGGCAAGAGGAGGGAGACCGTTTAGATCCCGCACCATATTTTCTATCTGATATGCAATTTCAGGATTGGCCTTTAAATATTCTTTCGCGGCTTCCTTTCCTTGGCCGATCTTTTCGGTATTATAGGAATACCAGGCACCCGATTTACTAATGATGTCGTGTTTTACACCTAAGTCAACGAGAGAACTTTCCCTACTAATTCCTGTGTTATAGATTATGTCAAATTCAGCTTGTCGGAACGGTGGAGCGGTCTTGTTCTTAACTACTTTGACTCGGACTCGATTGCCTGTGGCTTCTTCTTTTTCCTTTAAGGTTTCTATTTTTCGAATGTCTAATCGAATCGAACTATAAAACTTAAGTGCATTTCCGCCGGTCGTAGTTTCGGGTGATCCAAACATAACTCCGATCTTCATACGAATTTGGTTTATGAAAACGACAACCGTTCTTGATTTAGATATGGTTCCAGTCAATTTACGAAGAGCTTGGGACATAAGACGAGCCTGTAATCCCATATGCGCGTCTCCCATATCTCCTTCAATCTCCGCTTTCGGAACGAGAGCCGCAACTGAATCTACAACGATGATATCGATCGCGTTGCTACGAACTAAGGATTCACAAATTTCCAGCGCTTCTTCTCCGTTATCCGGTTGAGAGACTAGAAGTTCTTCCAAATTTACGCCTAATTTCTTTGCGTAGGACGGATCCAAGGCGTGCTCGGCATCGATAAACGCCGCGACTCCGCCTCTTTTCTGAGCTTCCGCAATCGCAGCTAAAGTAAGAGTTGTCTTACCTGAGGATTCCGGCCCGTAGATTTCAATAATTCTACCTAGCGGATATCCACCGATACCCAAAGCGATGTCAAGATCCAGAGAACCTGTAGGGATCACGGGCATCACGTTCGTAGCAGAAGCCGCACCGAGACGCATGATCGATCCTTTCCCGAATTGCTTTTCAATTTGGGTCATGGCCTGATCGATCGCCATTTTCTTAGAGTCGTCTAAGCCTTGGGCTTCTTCTTTTTGCTTCTTCATGGATTCTTTAGCTCCTTCTCTTGCCAAAACGATTCCCCTTCCTTTATGATTGCGTGTACTTTTTCAGGGATTCGACTGAGTTAGGAGCATCATACTTCCTATCCCGGACAAATTCCATTTAGATCCGTAAAATCTTGGAAATTCCCTTCAGAAAAGGATCGTTTTTTATGAACCTTATGTCACCCAAAAAATGGGTCCAAACTCGAAAAAAATCTATATATTTGTATAGCAAATATGCTTGCAGTAAAGAGGCCGGTTAAGAAATCGGGTTTTCACCCGAGTCGTCATGGGGAGAATTTATTTTTTGCTTATCCCGTAAGAAGAGCGTTTGAGCCTTAAAGCTACGTTTGTTTTGGTCCTTCAAAAATGTCCAAAATCGTTTCGAATATAGGAAGATTAGAACTATCGTAAATACGGATAACAGTCCCTTGGATATTAATAGAATATAATAAGGGAATAGGTTTTGATTCGGGAAATAGAAAAGGTAAATTCCGTTTTCGTGAAAAAGCTCTAGGGAAGAGTTCCTTTTCTTTCTTTCCTGGAAGTGGGATCTTAATTCCCGAATGTCCCTAAATTGTATAGGAGCATCTTCTTTTTCCTTACATAGCAATAAGGCACCGGCTTCCGTAAACGCATAAAAGCTACCTAAGAGCTTTAAGTTTTCCCAATTTTGTAAATAGGGCTTTTGGCGGCTGCGAAAGAAATACTTTATCTTCCCGTTTTTATAGGAAAAGCTTCGAAAGGTTTCGGGAAAATCCGTCTCTTCTTTCAAGATCGCACCTGAACCTAGTTCGGGAACTTCATAGGCGATTCCGCCTAAATCCGGAATCGAATCTAAGTCCTTACGGATGAGTTCCAGAATTCCGGATTTTCGAAGGTTTTTTTTCGAAAAATGTCGGTCGATGGATTCACGAATTGCCGTTTCTGTCTGTTGAATTTCATTCTTATAAAAACTGGATACTAAATTGCGAACGATGCGTTTTTCCTTAAATACCGGATGTCCCGCCCATTCCATCGCGGTTTCCCATAATTCTTCATCCCCGGATTCCGTTGAAAAAACGGCCGATGGCATCGCTAGACAGAAAAGAAAGAGTAAAGAGCGGAAAACCTTTGACATAGAGACGTTTTTCCCTGTATACCTCAAAGAAGAATCGAAAATCAAAGCCTTAAAAGCGGAAATACTATGAGTCTGAAAGAACTTCACAAGATAGAAACTACAAAATCCTCCTGGAGAGACTTTGTCGAGTATAGTATTCAGACTTCGTTCTATAAAGAAGCGAAGGAAAAAACCGGCTCTCTAGTGGAATCCATCCAGCTAACCTTGTTTCATGATTATTTATCCACCTTTTCCGAAGAGGAAAAATACGAGTATCTTTCTAACGAAAAGGAATTTCTTCGTTCGGCGGTAAATTTCGTCAATATTCTGGAAGGTGCACGCTACGCTCCGGAGGGCTATAATGCTGTGGAAAGATCCTTATTTTTGGGGATGATTAAAGGATTATTACGGGAACAATTGGATGGAGAGAACCAGATCGTAGATATGGAACGATATCATTTTTATCGGTGCATCATCCGGTTTTGCTCGAATCTGGAATATATCGAGCGCGTTTACGATCGGTACAAGAATTACATCGCTCAGGTTTCGGGAGTATAAACCCTGGTTTCCATTTCCGAGGCTACGATTTCAGACTGTCCAATTTGTTCCGTCCATCGCAGCGAAAAAATTTCGGGTTTTTTATTTCGATCAGGCCCGTTTCTCGTAAGACATAGCGAATTTTCGAAGAAACTTCCAGGTTATCTGTATGTGGAGCCCGTTTCGCATCGCGAAGCATATTCCGAATGGACCTCAGAGGAATTTGCAGAATTAGGAACCGCGTTCCAGCGCGCGACAACCTGGATTTATGATCGTTTTTCACCCCAGAAAATTTATACGGTGTTGGTTGCGGAGAAGGTGGCACATATGCATTTCCACCTTATACCGCGGTTCGGAGAAATCAAAGGTCCGGAATATATTCGTTTGGCATTGGAAGGGTTGTTAGATCTTCCTGAAAATATTTCCTTCCCGGAAATATAGTTTTGTTCTTTAGGGAAAAGAGAGAAAGGAAACCGAAAAGCTCGGTCTAATTAATAAATATGGATCTTAAAAAAGCAGAAACACTGATCGAAGCAGGCAAGTATAGAAAGGCTGATTTTGTGGAAATTTACGAGGAAGAGTCCCGAAATTCGTCGGTAGCTCTTCGAGATAAAAAAATCGAGCAGTCTTTAGCGGCAACAGATTACGGAATCGGAATACGTTTAATCTATGGAACGGACGTTCTTTACGCATATACTAGTAATGACGAGATCTCGCATCTTATTTCTTTAATTAATTTACTTGCAGATTCACGCGGAGAAGCGAATTTTCTTGGCGGAAAATTTACTCTTTCTCCATCTCCCGTCAAATTGCAATTTCCCGCCGCCTTTTTGGATCCGCGACAGGTTTCTCCTTCTCGAAAATTGGAATTATTGCAATCCGCCGATACGGCCGCAAGACGGGTTTCCTCCAAGGTCGTGCAAGTAGGGGCCAGCGCCTCGGATATTGTGACGAACGTCTTGATCGCGAATTCGGAAGGATTATGGGCGGAAGATCTTAGAGTAAGAAGCCGTTTTTCCTTATCGGTAACGGCGGAAAAAGACGGAGAACGTTTTGTCGCGACGGAATCGCCTGGCGCAATTAGAGGATTCGAATTTTTCGAAGGATTACCCATCAAGGATCTGGCGCAAAATGCGGCGGAAAGAGCTTTATTTATGCTGGATGCAGGGTATATAGAAGGAAAGAAACTGCCTGTTCTTATGGGGAACGGTTTCGGCGGAGTCATATTCCACGAAGCCTGCGGGCATCCTCTTGAGACGGAATCGATTCGCAAGAATTCCTCCCCGTTCGTAGGAAAGTTGGGACAAGCGATAGGGCAATCCTGCCTAACGGCTTATGACGACGGAACATTAGAAAATTATTATGGTTCCCTGAAAGTGGACGATGAAGGAATGCCTACTCAAAAGACTCTTTTGATCGAAAACGGTATCCTAAAAGCTTATCTTTCGGATCGAATCGGGTCCATGGAAACCGGATCTCCTCGCACCGGAAGCGGAAGGCGAGAATCCTATCAATATGCGCCCGTCTCGAGAATGAGAAATACGTTTATCGCTCCCGGAAAGGATTCCTTTGATGAGATGCTTTCCTCGGTCGAATACGGACTCTACGCCAAGCGGATGGGCGGAGGTTCGGTTAATCCCGCCACGGGAGAGTTTAATTTTGCAGTGGAAGAAGGTTACGTGATTCGCAACGGGAAGGTTGCTGAGCCGGTTAGAGGAGCTACTTTGATCGGAAAGGGTCATGAAATTTTGCCCAAGATTTCCATGGTAGGAAGCGATCTGGAATTAGCTGCCGGTACTTGCGGTGCATCTTCCGGATCGATTCCAGTAACGGTCGGGCAACCGTCTCTGAAAGTGGATGAAATTCTTGTAGGTGGACGTTAATGAATTTAGAAGAAGCTGCCGAGTTCGTTCTTGAGGAAGGAAAACGTCTTCACTTAGATCAATTTGATCTTATCGCGACCGATTCGGAAGATACCGGAATCGAAGTATTTAAAGGAAGAATCGCGAATACCGAGACGTCTCGATCGAGAGGCGTAGGGATTCGAATTCTTCAAAATTCCCGACCTGGATATTCGTACAGCGAACGATTCAGCGAAGAAGCCTTGGCCAGAATGGTTCAGGATGCCTTAGACCAAACCGAAATCACCGATCCCCTCGATTTGGATTTGCCCGGTCCACAGCCGGTACCTGAAATTAATCTAAAGCATTTCGAGAGAAGTTTGGAAAATTTGGATTTTTCCTGGATGAGAAAATTCGGTCAGAGTTTGGATGAAGCGTCCTGGGCCTGCGATGCGAGAATAGAGAACGTACCTCACGTGGGCGTAGGTAAAAGTAGAACGGAAAGTTTGGTAGCAAACTCCAAAGGTGTTTTCGTCAAAAAAGAATCCAACGTAATCTACGCCGGAACAGGAGTCGTAGCGACCGAGAAAGAGAGTAAGAAGATGGGTAGTTTCTATCGATCGGGCAGGGACCTTTCGAAATTCTCGGCGAATGACATCGCAAAAGAAGCTGCAGTTCGTGCTACGGAATTATTAGGAGCGGAACCTCTTAAAAGCGGAATGTATCCTATCGTTTTGAGTAATCGAATCAGTTCTCAAATCTTCGGTATGTTCTCTTCTCCTTTTTTTGCGGACGCGGTTCAAAAAGGCCAATCTAGATTGGTAGACAAATTAGGGCAGGAAATTGCTTCTCCCATTCTTACGATTCGTTGCGAGCCGCATCTACCTGATTTTCCCGGTTCTAGATTAATCGACGCCGAAGGAATTCTTACTTCTCCTCGATCAGTGGTCGAAAGCGGAATACTTTCCTCCTATTTATATAATTTAGAGTCTGCGAAGAAAGAAGGAGTTAAACCGACCGGGCACGGAGTTCGTTCTTATTCGGGCAGGGCAGGTACTTCATTTTCCAATTTTATAATTCCGTTCGGCGCAAGTACTCGTCAGGAACTGCTTTCTTCGGTGCCTCATTGTATTTTCGTTACCAAGCTGGAAGGCGGCGCCGGATGTAGCTCGGTTTCCGGAGAAATCTCGATAGGAGTTCAAGGATTCTATTATAAGAACGGCGTTCCACAATTTCCGGTGGATCGAATTACTATGAATACGAATTTCTTCGATTTGCTTCGTAAAATCGAAGGGATTTCGAATGAATATTCTGATAGTTACTCTTCCATCAAAGTCCCGGACGTTTTGGTAAGCGAAATCAATATCGCCGGGTAAACTATGATAAAAAACTTCCTTTTAAGAGATGCCGGCGAGAACCGACTCGCTCGGGAAGATTTTTTCGTCGCTCCGGCGGTGAGCGGTGTATAGCCGGAGGAAAATAAACTAGTTGCCTAAGTTCAAAAGATCGAGGATGAAAGACTTCACATCTATCGAGGGACGGTCTAGTGAAATTCTCTCCTTTCTCTATAAGAGTAATATTTTTACGTTTTCCCATTCTTCTATTTTTTATTTCCAGCGGGTTCGGATTAGCCCAATCCTCCAAGGTCCAATTTTCGTTTTCTCCTCAAGGAGAAATCAAAAAAGTCGGGCAGGTTAAGGCTCTCTTTCGAGAACCGATGGTTCCTCTGGGGGATCCGAAGCGAGCCATTTCGCCTTTTAAAATCGACTGCCCCGTTAAGGGTGAAGAGCGATGGGTCACGGAGACGGATTGGGTTTACGAATTCGATCAAGCTCTATCCGGCGGATTGGTTTGTAAATTTACCACCCGTTCCTTGAAATCCATCGCGGGAAATGTATTGGACGAAGGTAAATCATTTACGTTTAGTACGGGAGGTCCCGCGATCTCGGATCTTCGTCCTTACCAAGGCTCGACGATAGCAGAAGATCAAGCCTTTGTTTTGCAGTTTGATGCGGAACCTAAGCTGAGCGACGTAACGGAGAGAATTTACTTTGCGGTGGAAGGTCTCGGGAACAGAATCCCGATTCGAATCATCCAGGGAAAAGATCGGGAGGCGATTCTAAACGCTAGCGGAACGTACGGAGCAACGAATTCCACTCTTGTAATCGGCGCTAAACAAGTTTTTCCTTCGGGGAAATCGGTAAGAATCGTAGTCGAACGCGGACTCCGTTCGACTAGCGGAGTCGCTACTTCTTCCAATTGGGAAACAAGTTATCGAGTAAGACCGTCTTTTACGGCGGGCTTCACCTGCGAAAGAGTGAATGCAAAGGCCGGATGTGTTCCGATATCGCCGGTCTATGCGACTTTTTCATCCCCTATTCGTTCCGTATGGAAAAATCAGATATACCTGAAAACTTCGGACGGTAAGACAATTCCCGTAAAAAAAGACGATTCCGAAAATAGTTCTGAAATTTACTCGGTTGCATTTTCATATCCGCTGCCTGCGAACACTGAATTTCAACTCGTATTACCGAAGGGAATTTCGGACGATGCTGGACGTCCGCTAGAAAACTCATCTTCGTTTCCATTAACGTTTCGTACGGACGAATATCCTCCTCTTGCAAAATTTGCCGGTGAGTTCGGAATTATCGAAAAGTTTCCGGAAGCACTCCTGCCGGTTACGATCCGAAATATCGAAGCTCCGGTTCAGGGAAAACATTTGAATCCTTTAGAGCCGAGTGGCGGCGGGGAACTCATTCTAGAACAATGGGCAACGCTTAAGAATCAGGGAAAGGAATTTTTAGGAAATGCATTCGGCGGAAAGAATTCGGAAGAAAAGAAAGGGGATGGAAAACCTCTTCCAGCTAAATCAATCGTAGTCGGATCGGATCAAGTACAGGAAATTTTGTATTGGCTTCGAAGGATTCCATATTTTCAGAAAGACGAATCTATTTTTAAAAATGCCAAAGGCGGCTCTTCCGCGAAAGGTTTCGGAATCCCTTCCGCAGGCGGTGAAAAACGTTTCGAAGTCGTAGGAATTCCATTGAAGAGAAACGGATTGCATATCGTGGAAATCGAAAGCGCGGTCTTAGGAAGGGCTTTGGATCCCGATCAAAAACCGATGTTCGTGCGGACTGCGGCGTTAGTCACGAATCTTTCTTTGCACTTTAAATGGGGGAAGGAAAATTCTCTTGTCTGGTTAACATCTCTCGATAAGGGAACACCGATCGATGAAGCGGACGTATTCGTATACGATTGCGGGGCCAATCTGATTTGGAAGGGGGTCACAGGAAAGGACGGCTCGATTCTAACCAAAGACATCTCACGCGAAAGCCGAAATTGTCAGGACGTAAATAAATATAGCGACGGGTACTTCTTAATCGCAAAGAAGGGGGAGGATTTCACGTTCCTTCATACGACCTGGGACGACGGAATCGAGCCTTGGAGATTTCAGTTAAGGCAAAACTATTATGACGGAAATTATAGATATGCTACCGTATTAGATCGTTCCCTATTTCGGGAGGGAGAAACGGTTCGGATGAACCATATTCTTCGCTTAACGACAAGCGACGGTTTTAGATATCCGAATCGATCCGAAATTCCGAGTTCAGTTCAAGTTACGCATAATGCGACAGGACAGAACTATTCTTTACAGGTAAATTGGTCCGATTCGTTTTCGGCAGAGACTCAGTTTACTATCCCCAAGGAATCCGTTTTAGGAGAATATTCCATTTACTTTTTGCTACCCAATGGGCGAAAAGTTTTTTCCGGTACGTTTACTTCGGCGCAATTTCGACTTCCTCTTCTAAAAGGAGAATTGCAGGCGGACTCTTCTCAACTTGTCGCCCCAAAGGAAATCTCCGTTACAGGGCAGGTCACCTATCTTTCCGGAGGAAAGGCCGGTTTATTACCCGTTTCCCTCCGTTCTTCCGTAAAGCCTGCAGGTGGAATCCAATTTCCTCTATATCCGAATGTGGAATTTGGAAACGGAAAATCAGAGTCTTCTCAATCGGGATACGAATCTTACGAGGAGGATTCCGATTCGGGATCGAAGAAAAAACAGGAATATCAATTAGTTTCTTCTAAAACGGATGCTAACGGGTTTCTTTCGGAAAAAATTACGATTCCTCAAAAGTTGGACCGAGTCCACTCTCTGGATCTAGAGATGGAATGGAAAGATCCGAACGGAGAAATCCAAACGGTAGCCAGAAACTTTCGATTACTGCCTTCTAAAAATCTAGTTGCGATTCGAAATGAGGATTGGGTCGCGGTTCGAAATAAGATTCGTTCCAAAGTTTTCGTATTGGATCCGCAAGGGAATCCGGTCGCGGGAAAAAATATCACCGTTAAAGGAATTTCTGCAAAATATATTTCCCATAGAAGACGTTTAGTCGGGGGCTTCTATTCCTATAATCATCGCTTGGAGAGAAAGGATATAGGCCAAGTATGCTCGGGGACTACGAATGAGAAGGGGTTTTTAGAATGCCAGGGTGCGATTAATCAAACCGGAGAGTTATATTTAGAAGCAAAGATTGATGGGGAAGAATCCTATGCTCATACTTCCATCTGGGTCGTCGGAGAGAAGGAGCTTTGGTTCGGTTCTTCCGATAATGATAGAATGGATCTTTTTCCGGAAAAGAAAAAATACGAACAGGGCGAGACTGCTCGCTTTCAGGTTCGAATGCCTTTTAAGACGGCAACTGCATTAGTCACGGTGGAGCGGGAGGGAGTGTTACGTTCTTTCGTTCAAACCTTGAGTGGCACTAACCCGAGCATCGAAATTCCGATCGAATCCAGTTACGGCCCGAATGTTTTTGTTTCCGTTTTAGCCGTTCGAGGTAGAGTAGAAGCGCCGAAGCCGACAGCTCTTATCGATCTTGCCAAGCCCGCGTATCGCCTCGGCATGACGGAAATTCAAGTCGGCTGGCGACCATACGAACTAGACCTAAAAGTGTTACCCGAAAAAGAGGAGTATCATCCGAGAGAAAAAGCTAAAGTTAAAATCCTTCTATCTGAGGCAAATCGGGAGTATTGGAAAAACTCGAAAATTACATTGGCTGCCGTCGACGAGAGTTTACTGGAACTGAAGCCTAATCTTTCTTGGAATCTTCTAAATGCGATGATGTCTCCTCGAGGAATTGACGTAACAACATCCACGGCCCAAACGTTCATCATCGGACGAAGGCATTTCGGTTTAAAGAGCCTTCCAGTAGGCGGGGGCGGCGGTAAATCCACGACTCGGGAACTTTTCGATACTCTTCTTTATTGGAAAGCGGACGCGATTCCGAACTCCAAAGGAGAAATAGAAGTCGAAATCCCCCTTAACGATTCCTTAACTTCTTTCAGAATCGTGGCAGTAGCCAGCTCGGGAACAAATCGATTCGGCTCGGCTTCCGCAAATATTCGGACAAGCCAAGAAATATTATCGTATGCGAGCGCGTCACCTTACGTTCGAGAAGGTGATAGAATTCGACCGGGTATTTCTTTAAAGAACACCACGGCAAAATCTATCCAAGTTCAATTGCGCGTGAAGTCGAATCCGGATTTGAATCTTGCATCTAAGTCGGTAATATTGGCTCCTAGCTCTTCCGAAACTGTGTTTTGGGAAACCGAAATCCCTAAAGGAATAAAGGAAATCGTATACGATTTTTCAACCGAAGCATCTTCCATTTCTTTTACTGATACATTACGATTTAAGCAAACAGTCGGCACTGCGGTTCCTTTGCAAGTTCTTCAAGCTAATTTTTATCAATTAGCTCCTTCCATTCAAGTTCCGGTGGAAGAACCGGCAAACGCAGAGCCAAATCGCGGAACCTTGGAAGTAACTTTCAATTCCAGCCTTGTTGCCGGGCCTATAGCCGGTATAGAATCCTATATGGAAAAGTATCCATATTCCTGTTTGGAGCAAAAGCTATCCAAAGCTGTCTCTTTAGGCGATGAAACAAATTGGAAAGAAATCGTTCGGAGTCTACCTAAGTATTTGGACCCCGATGGTTTGCTTCAATTTTTTCCGAATTCCTACGGAAGAGGCAGCATCCCATTAACCGTATATGCTCTATTACTGTCGTCAGAATCAGGATGGGAAATTCCCGAATCTTCTAGGCAGGTTATGATCGGAGCACTCAATCGTTTTATAGACGGAACTTTATTTCGATCTTCACCGTTAGCTACCAGCGATACATTGTTAAGAAAGATCAGCGCTATGGAAGCGGTTTCTAGATTCGGTGCGTTAGAAGCTTCGCGAATTCGTTCCATCGAAACGGATCCGAACAGGCTTCCGACAGAAACTCTCGTATCGCTTCGAAATCTATATCGAAACGCGAATTGGGATTCGGCGAAACGAAATAAGATCGATGAGGTTTTACGCTCTAGACTTCGTATTCAGGGAAGTTCATACGAATTAGCTTCGGACGAATCTCAACTTTGGTGGCTTTTATCCTCCCGTGATTCGGCCCAGATTCGTCTGTTAAATTCGATTTTAAAGGATGATACTTGGAAGGAAGAAGTTCCGAAACTTCTGCGAGGAACGTTAAATCAAATTAAATTAGGACATTTTGATATTACGACTGCTAACGCTTTCGCAATACTTGCCTTAAAAAAATATCGTAGCTCGTTCGAATCATCGCAAGTCAAAGGGATTGCGAAAGTTTCCTTTGCCTCAGGGGAGGCTGCTTTCGATTGGAAGAGTCAAGAGAGTCGGGTGGAATTTTCCCTTCCGAAAGGAAAATCCGACTTAAAACTCAGCCACGAGGGAAGCGGCTCTCCGTACGCTTATGTAAAAACTTCTTCCGCGATCCCTCTTTCTTCTCCTTTAAGCAGCGGCTTAAAAATTCAGAAGGAGATCTTGGACGAGTCCGGCAAGCCGAAATCCAGTTTTAAAGAAGGAGATATCGTTCGTGTCAGGTTAAAACTTCGTTCGGAATTCTCCATCGCTTGGCTGGCGCTGCGGGATCCGATTCCGGCAGGTGCAACCATTCTAGGCTCGGGTTTGTCTAGAGATTCGGCGCTCCTGACTTTAAACGAGGCTACGAATTGGTGGGACGGTCCTTCCTTTGTAGAACGGAAGTTCGAAGGTATTACGGCTTATTACGAGTTGTTTTATCCCGGTGAAGCAACTTACGAATACGTTTACCGAATTAATTCGCCCGGGGTTTTTACTTTGCCACCGACAAGAGCGGAAGCCATGTATCAACCGGAGATATTTGCCGCCAATCCGAACCTTACGATGACGGTAGGCAATCCGTAGGGAATTTACGGATGATTCGGTTCCGTTGTTTTTTTCTGATATTTGTCGGAGTTCCTTGTTTCGGACAAGGATTACCTAAAGAATTTATAAACGAAATTCAGACCGGAAAAGTTCCTAGTTTTCAGGAACTGCAAAGCAATTACGAACCGTCTGAAGGAACACTCTTGGATCGAAGCGGAGAGCATTTGCATCGATTAAGATTGGACCATACCGTTCGGCGTTTGGCTTGGACTCCTACCTCCGAAGTTCCCGAATCGTTTATTTTATCAATCCTTGCTCAAGAAGATAAGCGGTTTCCGCTCCATCGAGGAGTCGATTACAAGGCGATTTTGGGAGCCATTCGGGATCGAGTGTTTGGAGGAAAGAAAAGAGGCGCGAGTACGATTACTATGCAATTAGCGGGATTTCTTTTGGGATCAAAGCCCGGTCAAAGATCGTACTCAGAAAAATGGAATCAAATGATTTTAGCTTGGAAGATAGAGGAAAGATGGTCAAAGGCCGAGATCGCAGAATCTTATTTTAACCTGGTTCCGTTTAGAGGTGAGTTTGTAGGAATTCGGGCAGCATCGCGTGGAGTGTTTGGAGTCGACCCGTCATCCCTTTCTTCGGAAGAGGCGGTATTATTAGTTGCACTTCTTCCAAACCCGAATATTCGATCGTCAGAATGGGATCGGCGCGGGTGTTGGCTGTCGGAAGCAATAGGTTCAAAGAACTTATGCGAACCGTTAAAAGAAACGGTTGCTAATTTAAAGAAACGGAAAGTATTTTGGAATACCGAGTCTTCCTTAGCATATCATGCGGCGAGACGCATATTAGTTCATCGAGAGATAAACGGATATAAATCGGGAGCCGTTCGGTCAACGATAGATGCGCGAAGTCAGTTGGCAGCGGAAGAATCGATGAATCGAATTCTGTCCTCGATTCAAGAGCGCAATGTTAGAGAAGCGGGCATATTGGCGATTGAGAACCGGACCGGCGCGATTCTGATTTATCTGGGCAACTCCAAACTTTCGAAAGAAAATTACTTTGTGGACGCGATTCAAGCCAGACGACAGGCGGGATCGACTTTAAAACCTTTTTTATACGCTCTCGCTTTTGAAAAAAATTTACTCACTCCGGAATCAATTTTAACGGATCTGCCCCGGGAGTGGGAGTTGATCGGCGGCTCATATCGTCCTACGAATTACGAGGACAGATACTTCGGATCGGTTCCGGCAAGAATGGCCTTGGCTTCCTCCTTAAATATTCCGGCGGTGCAAGTGCTGGATTGGACAGGGGTTCCGGAATTTGTTTCTCGTTTGGGAGAATTAGGTTTTGATAAACTTCGTAATCCTGATTTCTACGGATTGTCTTTGGCTCTAGGCACCGCGGATATCACGTTATGGGAATTGGTGAACGCATACAGAACTTTATCAAACGAAGGGTATTGGAGTGAACCTACATTCGATCCGCAGGAAGCTTCAAAGAATACCGAGGCTTGGGGTAGGGAGCGTAATACTCGATTCAGAAAAGTTTATCCGAAAGAGATAACGCAAACGATCAAGGATATACTTTCCTCCCGAGACAATAGATCGCTTAGTTTCGGTTGGGAAAATCATTTATCCACCAAATTTTTCTCCTTTGCTAAGACCGGGACCTCTCAAGATATGCGGGACAATTGGTGCGTCGGTTCGAGCGGCAATTATACGGTGGGCGTTTGGGTAGGGAATATGGACGGGGAGCCGATGCGCGAGGTTAGCGGCGTTACCGGTGCGGCGCCTCTCTGGAAGGAAGTCATACAATCACTGGAAGAGATGCGGCCCTCCTCTAACCAAGAAGTCCATATGGCACGATCAAGTAACTCGAATATAAAGCGTTCGATAGGATTAGGAAATGCGGAAGCGCCTAAAATTCTTTACCCGGAAACCGGAAGTCTCTTTGCACTGGATCCCGAAATCCCTGAAGAGAATGAAAGGATTCGGTTTGAAGCGAGAACTAATTCGAAGCGGGTGGAATGGATTTTAAACGGTTCGGTATTGGAATCCGACTCTTCGAATATCTATGATTGGAAACCGAAACGGGGAAGCTTTATCCTGTCCGTCAGAATCAACGGGGCTCACATCTCCGACACCGTGGCATTTCAAGTTAGGTAGAAAGCATACCTGCGGGAACGGAAAAAATTCTTTTAGTAGGGAGTTCAAAGTCCAACTTAGGTATAGGAATATTGCATGACGATAGAAAGAAACCGTTCCGAAACCTACTTATTGTCTCCGGAATTGGAAGAAGCCGTTCGAGTCTCGGAAATTACTTCCCGTCCGCTTTTATTAAAGGGAGAGCCTGGAACCGGTAAGTCGCTACTTGCCGAGTATCTATCGGCAAAATTGAAACGCAGACTTTATACCTGGCACATCAAATCCACGTCCCAAGCTAAAGAAGGTCTTTACTTTTACGATGCAGTTTCGCGTTTGAACGACTCTAGGTTTACCGAAGACAAGGATAAGGTGCGGAATATAGAGAATTATATCCGACTAGGTGCGTTAGGCGAAGCTTTTGAATCGACAGACCCTGTCGTCGTCCTTATAGACGAAATCGATAAGGCGGATATCGAATTCCCGAACGATCTTCTTCTCGAATTGGACCGGATGGAATTCGTCGTTCAGGAAACAGGCCGTATAGT
The DNA here is from genome assembly GCF_000243715.2 of Leptospira broomii serovar Hurstbridge str. 5399. Classification (NCBI taxonomy): domain Bacteria; kingdom Pseudomonadati; phylum Spirochaetota; class Leptospiria; order Leptospirales; family Leptospiraceae; genus Leptospira; species Leptospira broomii. The sequence continues at coordinate 211,518 of NZ_AHMO02000011.1, read as the reverse complement.
CAAGGCGGGTGTTCGTCCTTTGACAATTATCACTTCCAATAACGAAAAGGAATTGCCAGCAGCATTTTTAAGGAGATGTATTTTTCATTATATCGATTTTCCGGACCCCGCTTTTATGAGTGAAATCGTTAAATCCCATTTTCCTAAAGTAGATACGGAGCTTATCAAGAGGGCCCTGGAGGCATTCTACGTTATCCGAAGGATGGATGATATGAAGAAAAAACCTGGGACTAGCGAACTTTTAGATTGGATCCAAATACTGGTCCATATGGGAGCTAAACTTCCTGAGGAAGGAAATATTCCTTTCCTTGGTGCTCTGGTAAAGAACGAGGAAGATTTGCGGTTATTCCGATAAGGTATCGTTTTGTTTTTTCCATTTTTTTATAGACTCAAAGCCGCAGGTCTTCCGCTCTCCACGATCGAATTGCTCGATTTTCTACGCGCTATGGAAGGATTAACCGGTAGCAAACCTTATTTGACTTTGGAAGAGTTTTATCGCGTATCAAGACTTTGTTTAATCAAGGACGTTAAACACTATGATTCTTTCGATCAGATATTTTCAGAAATGTTCGGTGATCGAGGAGTGTTAAGAGAATCTCTTCGGCAGGAGATTTTGGATTGGCTTTCGAAAATATTCGATAATCCGAATAAACTTCCGCCGAGTTTAATTCCTCCCGAGAAACTTTGGGAAGAGTTTTTAGATCGCTTGAAAAATCAAAAAGGGGCGCACCACGGAGGCAATAAATGGATCGGTACTGGCGGTTCTTCTCCGTTCGGCCATAGCGGCGTCAATCCCGGCGGAATTCGAATCGGCGGGGAGGGTGGCGGCAAGTCGGCGATCTTTCAGGCCATGGAGAGACGTTACAAGGATTACCGTACTGACGAGCAGTTGGACGTACGCCAAATCAAAGTTGCCTTAAAAAGACTCCGAAATCTGAGAAAGGAAGGGATTCCGGAATTTCATCTCGTGAAGACGGTCGATGCTACTTGCCGAAATGCGGGTGACACCGAATTGATTTTTGAACGGACCAGAAAAAACGGAATCAAGGTATTACTGCTGATGGATACCGGCGGTAGCATGACTCCGCATGCCGATAGGGTAAGTAAACTCTTTTCGGCAAGTCATCAGATGAACCATTTTAAGGAATTCGGGTACTATTATTTTCACAATTCCGTATACGATTGCGTCTATCTAAAAGGTGATTTAAGGCATCCGATTCCGTTAAAATCGGTCTTTAAGAAGCATAAGGAAGATACAAAAGTAATCGTCGTAGGGGACGCATATATGGCTCCTTACGAATTGACGGATCCTGCTTACGGATTTTATCATTCGAGATTTAGGACCGATCATCGCCTTCCAGAAGAGCCGAAATCAGGGTTGGACAGCTTTAAGAAAATCAAAGATCATTTTCACGACAGTATTTGGATGAATCCGGAACCGAAGCGGTATTGGGACGCTCCAACAATATACGAACTCAAGAAAGTTTTTCCTATGTTTTTCCTGAGTGTGGACGAACTTGAAACAGGGATTCGTAAATTACTTAACCAATTATAATAATTGCATTAAGGTTTCAGCAGAAAGGAAAATTCGATTTCGACTTCCTCTTTCGCTTTTGCAAACAGCAAACTAGGCGGAGTAATCTGATACTCTCCCATTTTGATCTGAAATTTTCCGGAAACTTCGATCTGGCCATCGCTGGAAGAGATATTAGCCTTGGTCTTTACAGGTTTTGTTACACCGTTTATAGTTAGATTTCCGCTCACAAGCCAGCCTCCGTCCGTTATATCGATAGAAGTGGACGAAAATGAAACGCTCTGATTTTCGGGAAATCCAAGGCTCTCAATTATATGCGAATCGCGGTTTTCGTCACCGGATCTGAATTCCTTCAGAGGGGCTTCTATTTTTACAGCCTTAGGAAGTTGTATGCCATTCGCGCCGGTCGAATAGGTCGTCGGGGTAATATTAACTTCTCCGCAAACCCCGTTGACCGTCTTAAACGGATGGATAACCGTAAACTTTAAAGTCTTTTGAAAAATTTTTAAATCTGCGGATCTTAAACTTGAAGGGAAAGTAGGAACTAATAGCAGAAAAAGCGATACGATGCCGAAAATACGTCTCATGGATTGATCCTTAAAAATAGAAAGTTGCAATAGATATAGTAAAAGCCGCAAACCCGGTCCAGCCGACCACTTCCATTCGATGTGCTGCCCCCGGGCCTCCTTTCGGTATTTCTTGGCCAAGGAAAGGTAGTGCTAGCATTGCAGGAAGGTGGATCCAAATCATCGCCTTATGCGTGAAGATAGTAGTTAAGCCGGGCTCTCTCACCAAGGTATTGCTAGGCGCTAAAAAAGCTAGTCCGGCGGTCAGTGCATATAATGTAAAAGTGGTCCCAGCCAATGATTTATGCGTATTGCCTCCGGGATCTCCTGTCCAGGGAGAAGCATTCAGAATCAAGTTGTAAGCCGCTAAATTTTGTTGAGGATTAGATAGAAGAACGAAATCCGCAAATGGCTGGTATTCTCTATGCAGGTGCGATAACGCTCTCTCGCCGGCAAGGTTTGTAGCGAGCCAAAATCCCCAGGTAAGCAATCCTAATCCTTGGTGCCAGTTTAAGAAACTTCTTCGAAGTTCTAACCTATCTCTTTCTTTTTTTCGATCCGTGATCGAAGTTTCCGATCCGTTTACGGTTAAGGGAACTTCGCTGCGGATATTAGGAGAATAGTTTTGGTAGTTCGGGGTCAATGGGTTTCCACCTGTTAGTCGATAGGAATCGAAAAAGCCCGCATCCGTTCCGGTGGAATTAAAGGACTGACTTGCGATCGGAAAATTGAGGAGCAATAGAGTTAATAGAGATAAATACTTCGCTTTCATTCTAGTCTAAGTGTTGATCGTAACGATCGGCAACGTCAAGGAAAGTAAAAAAGATAACGTAAGAACGAACGCATAAAATATCGTAATGCGTTTAACGGAATTCATGGTAACTTTTTGGGAACTGTAGGTCACTATCTGGGAAGAGAATCGGACTCAATTTCCTTTACGTTCTCCGTCATATAGCATGTCCGGAAATCTCCAGTTATGCAAATCCGGTTCTTGCCGAAATTCATTATTTAACGAAAGGAAAATAAGAATCTCTTTCGCAACGACTTGCCTTTCTTACGACTCGAGCCGCGTCCTTTTTTTGCAAGAAAGGAATGGTAACTCGTCTTAAGCCAATATGCAGCCTCTTCAAAACGATCATATTCCCGTTCTTTTCTCTTAAATTCCCATCCGTGAATAATATTTCGGTTTTTACTTCGTCGGATCGGAAATAGGTGATGTAGAATTTCGTGATGAACTACGTGTTCCAAAACGAATTCAGGAATATCGGGATGATCAAGAGTAGGACTAATCCTTATCGTTAGAGCTTCCTTGTCGTACGTTCCGATTCGTCGTTCTCCTCTTCGAGGGGACCATTCGATCCGAACGTCGTCAAGATTTTGAGTAGGGAAAAATTTATTCGCAACATACGCAAAAACTAGGTCTAGATCGTAATGATTTCCCTTAGCAGGATATTTCTTAACTGGAGTTGCACGTTTGGGAATTCCGTTTAAATGCTCTTGAACAACAGTTTTCCAACTGGTTTCGACAGTTTGCTTCAATAAGCGAGAAATTAATAATCTGGCTAAACTTTCCGCCGTGACTAGATCAGTGTCTTTAAACGAGTCGTGCAATTTGCATGTAAGAATTCCGCTCTTAAATTGGAGAGAACTACTGCCGTTTCTATAAGGGTAGAATTTAAGTTCTATTCGGTTTAAAGGTGGGGACGGTCGCCTTGACTTTTGCGAAATGATGCTCCAGGTCTCGGAGAGTAGCGATTCCCAATCTTCAGGACGAATCATTTTAAGATCCGAAGAAATTTCGAATTCTTTTTCGGGCTTCCGTTTCCGTTTTAGGGTTATCGGAATGAATTTCGGCATGCGACGTTGTCGCATTATCGAGTTTAGGAAAGAAATTTCTATCTAAAATTTTATCGGATTCTTTCAATTCTTCGATGAAACGAGATAGGCGATTAAAATTGTGGCCGCTCCGAGAGGAGGAAGTTTGGGGGTAGGTAAGTGTCAAAGATTTTCTCGCCCGAGTAATCCCTACGTAAAATAATCTTCGCTCCTCCTCGATATTCTTTTCCCCTCTTCCGGACGGGAAGGATCCCTCCGTCACATTCAAAAGAAAAACCGTATCAAATTCCAAACCTTTGGAGGAATGGATGGTCGATAAAACAAGGACATCTTCATCCTCTTCCTCGGGAACCAATTTATCGAGACTCCGATTCGGTCCTTCCAAACTCATTTCCACCAAAAACTCGTGGAGAGTTTCGTATCTTTGAGAAAGAGTAAGAAAGGAATTTAAATCTTCCATTCTACGTTTCGGATCGTCATATTTTCTTTCCAGAAGCGGTTTATAAAATTCTAAAAAATTCTCCAAAGTTAATGTTAGATTGAAATCGGAGCGGTCGAGCAGATCGCTTAACATTTGCAAATCGGTAGTGGCCGCACCTTTTTGCAATAGACGGACTGCTTGCATATCACCGCCGGATTTACTCAGTTCGTTCAGTATGAGTTTCGCTTTGGCTGCGCCGATTCCTGGAAGAAGTAATAATATTCTAAGCCAAGAAACGGAATCCAATCGATTTTCTCTAATTCTGAGAAGAGAAAGAAAATCCTTTGCATGAGCGCTTTCTACAAATTTCTTTCCTCCGAATTTCTGATACGGTATATTTCTAGCATTTAAAACCAGCTCCAGTTGGTTGGAATTCCAGCCGGATCGAAATAATACCGCCATATTGCTGAGTGCGATTCCTTCCTCTCTTCTTTCCAAAATCCTATCGGCAATCCCTTCGGCCTCGTCCAACTCGTCCGGAAATCCGTGTAATGTAGGCTTGCGAAAATCCTCGTTTTTGGTGTACAGATATTTCTCATATTTTTCGGAGAAATTAAGTAGGACTCCGTTTGCAAGATTTAGAATCGAAGGAGTGCTTCGGTAATTTCTTTCCAGGAAAATCGTTTTCGTGTTCGGAAAAATTTTCGGAAAATCGAAGATTCCTTTAACATTTGCTCCCCTAAACGAGTAAATGCTCTGAGCGTCGTCGCCAACCACGAAAATATTTTCGTGTTCCGAAGCAAGCAGACAGGCTATATGGGCCTGCAACTTATTCGTATCTTGAAATTCGTCCACCATTATATATTTGTATTGTTCGGATAGCTTCTTCCTAATTCCATCATGGTCCGTCAGCAATTCGCGAGAAAATAACAGTAAATCGTCATAGTCCAATAATGAGCGCTCGCGCTTGTAAGATTTGTATTCGGAAAAAATATTTCGAATAGAATTTTCCTGATCCGAGAATTTGGGACTTTCGGTCTTTAAAAGATCCGGAAGATCCCTTCCGGTATTGATGGAAGTCGAGTAAAGTGATAATAATGTTTCGTTTGAAGGGAATCTAAGTTTTTGGGCGGCGTAATTTCCTTCCGCGCGAATCAGTTGAAAAACATCCACACAATCGGACTCGTCGAGTATGGAAAATTGAGGAGAGATACCTAAAACAGGGGCGTATTTTCTGAGAATATGACTCGCGAATGAATGGAATGTTCCCCCATTAACTTTGGAGCAACGTTTGTCCGAAATGGAAACGGCTCGAGTTAACATTTCGCGAGCCGCTTTTTTTGTGAATGTGAGAAGTAGAATATTTTCGGCGGAAACACCGTTGGATACTAATTTGGCCAAGCGGTGAACCAAAGTGTTGGTTTTTCCCGTACCTGCCCCAGCAATCAAAAGAACGGGGCCTTCCGTGGTCTCTACCGCTTCCTTTTGTTTTTCGTTTAAATCATCGAGAACGGTCATCGACGAATCAATGGTGGTGGTGTCCTCCCTCTCCATGAACGTGTCCGTGAGTGATCTCTTCGTCAGTTGCTTCGCGAGTATTTACAATCTGAACATCAAACACTAGATCGACTCCTGCTAAAGGATGGTTTCCATCGACTATAATACTTTCGCCCTTAATTTCCGTAATGGTGTATACTGTATCAGGTTCATCGGTTTGAAACATCATTCCGACTGTGAGTTCTTCATCCTGGGGAAATTGACTTTTGGGAACGTCGAAAACTAATTCCGGGTTCTTTTTACCGTAACCTCGATCAGCATCGACCGATATGACCTTTTTATCTCCCGTTTTGAGTTGTTTGATCTCTTCCTCTAAGCCCGCTATAATTTGCCCGACACCTTCGAGATAAGAGAGTGGGTGACTTCCTTCCGAAGAATCAATTAGGTTTCCCTGATTATCCTTTAAAGTATAGTGAAAAGTAACGACTCTAGGATTCATGAGATCAGACTCCATTTTCGGGTATTCCCCAGGATCGGGATAGGAAGGAAAGGTTCCGGCACCGTCTAATGGGGTAGTTTATTCATAGACGATTGATGGACAATCAGATTTTTCGTCCATTATCAAAAGTCGTACGAAATTTCTACTCCAAAGTTTTCAAAATCCTTGATGAATTGTTCAACTCGATTTGCCAAAAAGAACCAGGAATCACGGTGAATGATATCGCTTAGAAAGTTCAGGAAACGATTAGTACATCGAGCGGAGAAAACCGGATCTCCCGTGTAATTCAAGAGAATCGTATAGGAAAGATAGCGCAGAACTCTGTCCTGAGCCGGAAGTTCTTGTAACCCCGAAATATTCGGTTCTTGCAATATTAGTCGAACCTTGGAGTTGCCCTCCGTTACATATAGGTTATAATCCATTGAGTTGGGGACTCTTTCCGCTGAATAAACCTTCATTTTACCGGACCTATTAATTTCTATTCTAGACGGAAGCCTAAATCTGGAGTTTGTTAGGGAACAAAAACCGTTTTCCATTTAGCTACAGCCGCAGAAAAAGTCAACGGGAAAGACTGAAGATTGCCATCCATAAGCCATAAAATGTTGAAAGAAAGCGAATCTTGATGGAAGCGACTCGGGAATTCATTGTTAGTTCCTATCTTCTTTTGCCGTCTAAAGTCGGTCCGTCCAGATTTTCAAAACTAGGTCAATCGACGCTAGCGAATCTTCTTCGCGTTCAATTTAAAAATACTTGAAGATTATTCGAAGGAGAAATTTATAACTTGTTCTTCTTAAATACGGATCGAATGCAAAAGGATTTCAGTTTTTCGTTAAGGAAAAGTAGCGATTTGTGCCACCCTAGTTTAAGTAAAATCGAATGGATTGAAACGGGAAAAAGGACCGTTACTATTCGACTTACGAAAAACGAAACCATTTCCAAATAAATTCGACAAAGCGATCTCCATTGCATCGCTCATTAGAAATGGTTTCGACCTATCGTTTAGTTTTGCTCCACACCGATCCGAGTTGCAGCTAGATAACCTTCGAGCATCGCTCGTTTTGCGTCGATTCCGGAAGCGTCTTTTGCTCCGCCTACTAGGTAGCTAGGAATGGAAGGCCTATCTTTGCGGAACGATTCATAAAGTGAGGCGTCACTGACTTGACCTGCGCAGAGAATAATCGTATCGCATTCTAATGTCTTTTCGCCTTCCTTCTTGCTTTCGATGACCAATCCTTTTTCATTTACCTCTTTATATGTGAGGGAAGAAAGGAATTCCACACCTTTGGATTGAAGTTCTTGCAATAGTGCCCAAGAAGTAGTTTGTCCGAGTCCGGCTCCGACCTTTCCGTTTCGTCTTAGGATGGAAACTTTGCGGTCCGATTTTTCCGGTAGAATATGGGCTTGAGTATACGACCCCACATTGTAGCGGTGAAAATAGGAAGGAATATCGGGATCTTTCTCCTCGGTCAATCGATGAGCGACGTCTACGCCGATTCCTCCTCCTCCGATGATGGCGACGGATTTTCCCGGTTTAAAGGTTCCGTTTAAGAATTCCACGTAGCTGGCATGCGGTTTCTTTTCTAAGCCGGGTAGTTTCAGATCACGCGGTAAAACACCGGTCGCGAAGATAACTGCATCAGGTTTAAGAGAATCTAGGAGAGATAGGTCAGCTCGAGTGTTGAGTCGAATATTCACTCCGACCTTCGGCAATTCGTTTTTAAAATAGCGGACGGTTTCAAAAAATTCGAACTTACCTGGAATCGATGCCGCAAGGTTTAGTTGTCCTCCCAGTTTATCTGAAGCCTCCAGTAAAATGACTTCGTGACCCCTCAGTGCCGCCACTCTAGCCGACTCCATTCCTCCCGGACCGGAACCCACAACGACCACTTTTTGTTTTTTAGCCTGCGGTAATTTTTTCCATTCCATCTCTCGGTTGGCGGATGGATTCACTAAGCAGGATACCATTTCTTCCTTAAATGTGTGGTCTAAGCAAGCTTGGTTGCAGGCGACACAGGTATTTACCCTCTCGGTTTCATTCGCTTGGATTTTATTTACGATATCCGCATCGGCAAGAAAGGGACGTGCCATACTCACGATATCAGCTTCGTTTGCCGAGAGAACCTGAACGATGGTCTCGGGCATATTGATTCTGTTGGAAGCAATGATCGGAATTCCGGGAACGGCAGCCTTCACTTTTCCCGCAATCTTTGCCCAAGCGCCTCTCGGAACTAATTGTGAGATCGTCGGAATTCTAGATTCGTGCCAACCGATTCCGATATTCAAAGCGTCCGCACCTGCTGCTTTAAGCTCGTTTCCTAACGCAACGACCTCTTCAAACGTAGGATTTCCTGGGATTAGATCGATACCCGACATACGAACGATGATCGGATATCCGGCTCCAACCTGCTTTCGAACTTCCTTCATTACTTCTATTGCAAATCGTCTTCTATTTTCTGGAGAACCGCCGAATTCGTCCGTTCTCTTATTCGTTACTTCCGAAAAGAATTGGTTTACTAAATATCCTTCCGACGCCATGATTTCCACAGCTCGGAAGCCTACTTGTTTGGCTCGAAGAGCGGAAGATCCAAAATCTCGAATCGTTCTCCAAGCATCTTCGGTCGATAATTCTTTGGGGATAAATCGATTAATCGGCGCTCTTAAGGGAGAGGGCGCTACAAGCTCTCTGTGATAAGAATATCTGCCGGCATGAAAGAGTTGAGCGCAAAAAATTCCCTGCGGTTTTAGCGCCAAGGCAACTCGTTCTAGCTCTTTGCAATCTTCCTCTTTTTGAAAATCGAAAAAGATATTCGAGCCTTTTGCTTCCGCATTGACGGCGATTCCACCCGTAGTGATTAATCCGACCCCGCCTTCGAAACGTTTGCCGTAAAAGGCAGTCATTCGGTCCGCAGTTTGAGGTAGGCCTTCCAATCCTAAATGCATGGAGCCCATTATAATTCGATTCGGAATCGTTTCCGATCCTAATGATATCGGACGAAAAATGGAGGAGGTGTCTAAAGAAGACATAGGGACGTTCTCCTTACTCGTTCAAAAACAGAACGAGTGTTCTACTTATAGAATATTTAATTGCGCAAAAATCCCGCAACGGTTTTTCTTCCGCGAAAAACCTTACCGAACGTCATTTGTTAGGAGTTGCTGCGATTTGAAGGAATCTTAGCTTATTGAAAATCGATTTAAAGCGGAGATATAGGCTTGAGAGCAGGCTTCGATGATATCCGTCGAGCTTCCCTTACCGACTACTCGTTCTCCATGTCTTTCCAAAGTTACCGATGCTTCTGCCAATGCGTCCTGTCCTTCGGTTACCGGAGATATCACTAAACGAGATAGTTGCGCGTCGGATACCGTTGCTTTCTGAATAGCCTTAAATATGCAATCTACGGGACCGTCACCTGTCGCGGATTCCTCCTTAATATTCCCTCGAATGGAAAGTCGGATGCTTGCGGTAGGCGTACTTTTGGTTCCGGTCGTTACATGAAAACTTTCTAATACGTATTTGTCTTCGGACGATTTTCTGGATTCATCCGCGAAGAGCGCGCGAATATCTTCGTCGAAGACTTCCTTCTTACGATCGGCGATTTCTAAAAACCGAAGATAAGCCGCTTCCAATTCGTCGGCTTGGGGTTCGAAACCTAAACGAATAATTCTATCTTTAAAGCCGGCACGACCGCTATGCCGACCTAGCACCATCCTGTTTGAGTGGATTCCTACCGATTCGGGAGTCATGATTTCGTAGGTCTCGCGATTTTTTAAAACCCCGTCTTGATGAATTCCGGATTCGTGCGCAAAAGCGTTCGCGCCGACAATGGCTTTATTCGGTTGGACGACCATACCGGTTATGGTTTTTACTAAGTAAGAAGCTTTTGCAATTTCCTCGGTATGAATTCGAGTCTGGACTCCGAATGTATCCTTACGGGTGCGAAGGGACATGATAACTTCTTCCATAGCCGTGTTTCCGGCTCGCTCACCGATTCCGTTTACGGTGCATTCGACTTGGCGGGCTCCGTTTCGAATTGCAGAGAGGCTATTTGCGGTAGCCAATCCTAGGTCGTTGTGGCAGTGGGCGGAAAAAATCGCTTTTTCAGATCCTTTTACTTTCTGAATCAGAAATTGGAATAGATCTCCGTATTCATACGGGGTCGTATAGCCGACAGTATCGGGAATATTAATCGTAGTCGCACCGGCCTCGATAACCGCTTCACAGAGTTCCCGCAAGAATTCGCGTTCGGAACGGGTTGCATCCTCCGGTGAAAACTCGACGTCATCAACGAAATCTTTGCAAATTCTGACCGCTTCAACGGCCATCTTTAAAACCTCGGAAGGATCTTTTCCGAGTTTGAATTTCATGTGAATGGGAGAGGAAGCTATGAATGTATGAATCCTTCGTTTTTTAGCGGGTCGAACCGCTTTCGCCGCAGCCTCTATGTCTCCGCGCATGGCGCGGGCCAATGCCGCGATAACCGGACCTTCCACTTCCCTGGAGATTCTTTCCACAGCTTGGAACTGGACTGGAGAAGAGACAGGAAATCCGGCTTCGATCACATCTATATTCATATGAGCTAAATGAAGTGCGATCTCGATTTTTTCGTTTTCGCTCATTGCAGCTCCGGGGCATTGCTCTCCATCTCTTAAAGTTGTATCAAAGATGCGTACGTAATCCAGATTAGGGTTCATGCCGTTCTCGTTTCCTTGGTTCCAAAATTCTCTTCCAAATCCAGCCGTAAACCCATTTAATCGAGTGCGGATTGCCTTAAATCCTCGTAAATTAGACAAAGGCTAATATGAATTCGCCTGAATTCTATGCTTCCAGCTTTCGAGCCTCCGATTGTATAGAGGCGTCCTCTTTATATGCCGATCTTTTCCGGGGTGAGGTCCTTATTGCAAAACTAGGACATGCAGAAGTTTTATTTTCGAAGAATAATTTGGTCATATTTAGCCGTGATACTGATGAATGTCCGGTTTCCATTGGCACCTTAATCTGGAAGATTTCTCGACTTCAGTATTCGGAATTCTCTTCTGATTTGCTCAAACGGGGTTTTTTACTGGAAACGAATTTAGACTCTTACGTCTCTTTTTTAGATCCCTGGGGAAATCGAATATGGCTGTATTTTGCGGAATAACGGTTCCAGATTAGGGTGCAGGAGCTCCTACAAAATCTAAACAAGAAAGAGATGGACTTAATCCCGTAATTCTGATACCGAGACGAAAGCTGGGAGCGTGGGTACCACCGATCCGGCCCCCACCCAGACGGGTGGGGAATACAAAAACTCCGACTTCTCCCTTCATCCAGGGAAGGGTTGTGCGTCTTCTCGACCTTCTTTCAACGCATGCTCCGCCATTTTATGTGCCTCCTCTCCAAGATACTTCTCTATGATTGAGTGAGAAAGGTAAATAATCGGAGTGATAGCGATCGCGATCGCCATTTTATATACGAAGTTCGTGGAAGAAATTGAATTTAGGACGCCGAACTCGTATTGTCCCCAGTATGCCACGAAAATAACGACATAAGAATCCAATAATTGTGAGACTATCGTTGAACCTGTCGCTCGAAGCCAAATAAACCGGTTTTTAGTTTTTTTGCGAATCAAATGAAAGATTTGTATGTCGATTAGCTGTCCGATAAGATACGCGATCACCGATCCAGCGATTACCTGTCCGGTATTCGTAAAAACGGTGTGAAAGGAATGGTCGTCTACGGGAGAATTCCCTACTGCGGGAATATTCATATCAACTTGAAGAAGAAAATAGGCCAGAACGATCATCAGCATCCCTACGAGCGTCAGATAACGGACTCCTCGTCGTCCATAATATTCGTTCAAGAGGTCGGTTACAATAAATGTGACCGGAAACGGAATCACTCCGATGGTCATCGTAAATCCTAACGCTTGGATCCACTTCGATCCGGTCACTTCCGCCATTAAAAGAAAGGTAAGAAACAAGGCGCTGAGTACAAAATAAAGTTTAAAAGGCCGATGGAATTGCATCGAAGGAAATTTTTTCCGAATTTTCTAGCTGTCAATCAAAGAAAGGCGCTCCGTCGGACAAAGATTTGACATCTGGACTTGCAAAGAATCACTGGAAAGCAGTCGGTGCTTTACTTTTTGCCTCCGCGATTCGATATATACATAGAGCTCAAATGAAATCTAACGAAGAAGAAACCACACCTGAGGGACTTAGCCGTCCTGTTCCCTTCCCGCCGAAAAAAACTCCCGTTTGGCAAACCGCATTTGTAAGCGTAGCCTGGCTCTGTCTTTCGGGCGTTTCTTTTTATTTAGGATTACAGGCGCTAAAAACCAAATCGTCCGGATCGGAAGTCTCCAAATCCGTCCTTACTTCGGAGAGCTCGCAAATACAACTAGCTAATCCGAGTCTGAAGTCCCCCGTGGGCCCGAGCGCCTGGGAATCCGTGGGTAAATGGTGGAATTCTACGGATTTTTTTCCGACAGAAACTTCTCACGCAGAAACTCAGAATTCGGATGGCAAACCGTCCCTACCCGCGAATGATGATGACGTGTCCTTTCGAGCTTCTACTTGGTTTTCCGATTACGAGGCCATGAAAAAGACCGTTCATTTATACAATGAAATTCATCCTTTTATTTACGGTTTTAAAGGAAGAGAAACCAATAACGGAGATTTATATTCACTTTGGGGAGCCTCCCAAAAGCATGCTCGAGTCGCGGAACTTCGTAATCTAAACCCGAGAGTGAAAATCATTCCTACGATTTTTCGTTGGGAAAATAAGAACGAGAAAATTTCCGAGAATATCGGCCTAAACGGTAGGAACGATATTCGCGATAAACATATTCAGAATATATTGTACGAAGTGGATACTTACGGTTTCGACGGAATCGATATCGATTACGAAGGAATGTCCTGTGAGAAGAAGGAAAAATTCGAAGAATTTATCGTTCTTCTTTCCAATGAAATCCACAAACGAGGAAAAATTCTTTCCGTAGCGGTGCATCCAAAAACTGCCGCTAAAAAAAGCGGTCTGAAAGCGTGTAAGGGTCTGAAAGAAAAAATTAAAATGGATTTCGCCGAGAATTGGCGAGGACCTATGACTCACGACTATGCATTCCTTGCGCAACATGCCGACCGAATTAAGGTTATGGCCTACGAACTTCATCCCCGTAAATACAGAAATCCGGGTCCGGGTCCTCAAGCGCCTAACGTTTGGATTCGCAATATCATCGAATATGCGAAGGAAAGAGTCCCATCTAAAAAACTTTATATGGCAATTCCGACATACGGATATGATTGGGCTTTGAATTGTAACTCCAAAATTAAATCCGTTTATTGGTCCGATGCATTAAAGCGCCAGCAGTTAGGAGTCACTCATCAGCCTACGAATATCGATCAGGTTATGGCGGCGAATAAGAATTCGGGGACTTGGACGAATCTCTCTAAATTCAGTTGGGTTCACGAAGGAAAAACGTACGAAGATCCGAGTATCTGGTATAAATCGGAAGGTTGCGATAGAGTCGCGTTCTTCATGAATCGTAAAGCTTTCGAAGAGAAAATGACTCTATTACGTTCCTATGATATAGGCGGGTTTTCTTTCTGGCAACTTCTGTCGGATAACGATCCCGGCATAAGCACTTATTTGGAATTATTAGTAACCAATAAACTTCCTCCGGTACCCAAAGTCCAAACCAAACCTAAGAATCCGGATGTAAAGCAGTCTCCGCCGGAGGAAGCACAGGATCAGGAAGAAGCGAAAAATACCCAGGAACTTGTCAAAAAGTAAATCCACAACTTTTACGAAAGATCCTTCCTTGGCGGCAAAGATTTTACGCCAGGGCGGGATCGTTCTGTTTCCCACCGAAACGGTTTACGGATTGGGAGTCGATTCTCGTAATCTTTCTGCCTGCCTCGAAATTTATAAAATTAAAAATCGACCTGCCGACAATCCTCTCATAGTTCATCTTGCAAACCCGGAACAAATTGCAGAGATCGCCGATATCACCGAGGACGGATATCGAATAATCAGGCAATTTATGCCGGGACCGATCACCATTATTTTGCGGAAAAAAGATGAGTCCGTTTATTCAACCGGTTTAAGCACGATTGCAGTGCGAGTCCCTGCGCATAAACTATGTGCGGAAATGCTCTCCGATTTTGGCGGACCTGTTTCAGCTCCTTCAGCAAATCTTTCCGGCCGACCTTCAATCACTCGATATGAAGATGCAGTAGAGGAGTTTGACGGGTTAGTGGATTTAATCCTACAGGGGGATGAACCGACGATCGGCTTGGAATCAACGGTTGTGGACCTTTCGGTTGACCCGCCCAGATTACTTCGTCCAGGGCTGTACGGCGTCGAAGAGTTAAGTCGGGTTTTACCGAATCTGGCATCGGTGGGTGATAGGGCTACCCAGGCTCAACCGATGAGTCCCGGATTAAAATACAAACACTACGCTCCTGAATGCGAGGTTTATTTTGTTCAATCGAATCCTTTGCCGGAACAGAATTCGGCTGCGATCGGTATCGGAATTGATATCGACGACTGGGCGTTTGCAGTTCGGGTGAACGATAACTTCGGGTATATGAGGGAATTATATTCCTTCTTCCGGGATTGCGATAAGAAAGGAATTCGCAAGGCGTACTGTTTCCCGCCGGCAAACGAAGCCGGGAAGGAGGCCCTACTAAATCGAATTAGAAAAGCCTCTGAAGGTTCCCGAACTTAGTGCCGTGAGAGTTCGGACGCAGCCTCTGAAAAATAAAGAATTTCCTGCTTTTTTAAGAGGTTCTTAGATTTAGGAGAAGATCCAAAATAATCTAGAGCTGCAAAAGAAAGACTCGGTTTCATTTCCTGGATTAAATCCTTCCAGGTGTAAGTTCCCGGCAAATATCTCACATCCATTTTAGCAAGATTTACTTTTTCTTTGATCCGCTCGAGTAGTTCTAAAAAGGATGAGCACGAATCTAAGAATCCGGCTTTCAAGAATGTCTGACCTAAAAAGATTCGTCCTTCCCCCCATTTTGATTCCAATTCGGCATCCGTGGTCTTTCTCGCTTCAGCTACTCGGGAGTAGAATAAATCACGAGATCGGGAAACTTCTTTTTTCAAGAATGCGGAAGACTTCGCTCCCAATTTTCCGTACTCCGAAAGTATATCTCGGTACGGATAGAATGAGATTCGCTCTTTTTTAATTCCGAGTTTATTGTACAATCCTTTTAGATCGAATCGAAGCATGACCGCTCCTATGGATCCGACAATAGAATAAGGAGTCGCGTGAATTTCCTCGGTACCGCAGGCTAGATAGTATCCCCCGGAAGCCGCCACATTCAGTACGTAAGTAAACACCGGTTTTTTTTCGGCGAGCTTTCGAATTTCGCGATAGAGTAGTTCGGACACCAACGCCGAACCGCCGGGAGAGTTCATTTCCAAAACGACCGCAGCTACTTTAGGATCGTCCTTTAATTCTTTTAATAAACTTTGATAATAACGATATGATACCTGTCTGGAACGGAATTCCTCCTCTCGACCTAGATCGGGTAATATGTTTCCCTGGATAGGTAAAATCGCTAGAATCGGAAGTGATTTGGAGACGAGATTGAATTGTTGTAATTTCGAATGGAGACGAAGTCCTTTGGCGGTAAATCCTCTGTAATTAGGAGTCCCGGATTTTTCCGCTTCTTCCTCCCGCATGTATCCTTCGTGCAAATAATTCTCTTGGAATTCGTCCTCTTCCAGCAAGTCGGTAAGAAATTTCGCTTTGAGCAAAGCTTCAGCGCTAATAATGGGTTCTTCGAGAACGGATAAGGGAAGTCCGGAAGTTTCTAAAAAGGATTTTTTGAGAAACTCATTCTGGTCCTTTAATAAGGTTTCCAAGTTCTTTCTAGCCGGAGCGGAGAACGAGGATCGCTGGAATGTTTCTCCGAAAGATTTGAACGCGCCGCTTGCATACGTTTCTACGCCGACACCGGCCTTTTTTGCCGCATCTCCAAAAAAATACGGTTCGGCGGAAGGAAGGGTCGGAAAAAACTCCGAGGCAGAACTAGCGTATCGCTCTTTGCAATAAGAAAGGAGCAATAACGATTTTGTCCCGCCTCCTAAAGAAAATCCTGCAGTCGCGATTCCTTTCTCATTCAAAGTTTGAATCGATTTACATAGATTCCAGGCCTCTCCGAAACCGTATTCCGGCGCTTCGAAGAGAAACGAAACTTTTTTTAATCCGGGAACTAATGAGAGAGCGCGCAATCCTAAAAGGAAATCGATGAAGAATGGGGTTTCGTCCTTCGAAACTAGCATTCTTACGAAAAGAGATTTTCTCTCGTAGGAAAAGGTCGAAGGAACTTCGAGAAAGAAATGATCTCCTTTGCGAAAGCGATAAATCAGCATTCTCCAGAATTGTAATAAAATGCGGAAGGGTAGAAAAATCAGCGAAACGATCTGGCGAAGCATACTTGAATCCTTTTGCCGACCAATGTATTTTTTCGGGGGAGAACAGAAAACGGATTTTTAACGCAGGAAAACCGCTTTTCAGTCTAAGGAATACTATTTTCTCTGAAATGTAAGAGGGTACGAATTTGGATCATATTCGGATACGCGGTGCGAGAGAGCATAACCTAAAAAACGTCAATTTGGATATTCCAAGGGATAAGCTCGTCGTCGTAACCGGATTGTCCGGATCAGGTAAATCGTCCCTTGCATTCGATACTATTTACGCGGAAGGTCAAAGACGATATGTAGAAAGCTTATCCGCATATGCACGGCAATTTCTAGGCCAGATGGAAAAACCGGATCTTGATTTAATCGAAGGTTTATCGCCGGCCATCTCTATCGAGCAGAAGACCACTCATCGTAATCCCAGATCCACGGTCGGAACGGTAACTGAAATTTACGATTACCTCCGCCTATTATACGCGAGGATCGGCAAACCCCATTGTCCGATTTGCGGAACTCCGATCCAATCTCTTTCCATCGATCAAATCACCCAACGAATACTTGCTTATCCGGAGGGAACCAAGCTTCAATTGATGTCACCGGCCGTATCGGGGAAAAAGGGCGAACATAAAGATATTATCGATAAGATTAGAAAAGACGGTTTTAATCGGGTTCGGATCAACGGGGAAATCAGAACTCTGGATGAGGAGATTACCTTCAAAAAAAGTTTCAAGGCTACCATCGAGATCGTAGTGGATCGAATCGTAATGAAGGACGGAATACGGCCAAGACTTTCAGATTCGGTGGAAACTGCATTAAAACAATCGGAAGGAACTTTAATCGTAGATGACGGAAAGAAAGATCACATCTTTTCTCAGAAACTTTCCTGTCCGAATCATCCGGAAGAATCAATTCCAGAACTTTCTCCCCGATTATTTTCATTTAATTCTCCGTATGGAGCCTGCGAAACTTGCGACGGCTTGGGGAGTTTATTGGAATTCGACGAAGATCTCTTGGTTTCGGATCCGGAGCTTTCCCTTGTGGAAGGTTGTATCGAGGCATGGGCGGGTTCAAAAAGTAATAGTTACTGGTTTTTAACAACCGTACATTCTATGGCTAAAACGCTAAAATTCGATTATAATACTCCTTGGAAGAATTTACCGGAGAAAGTCAGAAAGACCGTATTGTACGGGGATAAAAACTTAAAGATAGATTACGATTTTAGAAAAGAGAATTCCCATTATGAATTCAGCAGAGAATTCGAGGGAGTCATTCCGAATTTAAAGAGACGTTATAAAGAAGCGTCCGAATCCAGACGGCAGATTCTGGAAGGGTACATGACAAATCATGCATGTCCTGCCTGCAATGGAAAACGTTTGAAACCGGTTACTTTAGCGGTGGAAGTGAACGATTTAACCATCGATAAGTTTTCCGCATTTAGCGTGGAAAAAGCATTGGCTTTTGTTAAATCTATGAAGCCGAAAGGCAGCGAGGAGATCATCGCTAAGCCCATCTTGAAGGAGATCCAGCAACGATTGACCTTTTTAAATGATGTCGGAGTCGGCTACCTTAGCTTAGAAAGGTCCGCCGGTTCTCTTTCGGGAGGTGAAGCTCAGAGGATTCGATTGGCAACTCAAATAGGATCTAGACTTCAGGGAGTTTTGTATATTCTAGATGAGCCTTCGATCGGACTTCACCAAAGAGATAACACGAAGTTAGTCAATACGTTGAAAGATCTGCGGGATCTTGGAAATACGGTGCTTGTCGTTGAGCACGACCAAGAAACCATGGAAGAGGCGGATTGGCTTATCGATATGGGCCCAGGTGCCGGAGTTCATGGCGGAACCGTAGTCTGTGCCGGAACTCCTGAGGATGTTGCTAAGAATAAAAATTCCCTAACCGGAAAATATCTTTCCGGAAAAGCGTTTATTCCGATTCCCGATTCTCTTCGTTCGGGAAACGGGAAAAAAATCAAAATTGTCGGCGCTAAAGAAAACAATTTAAAGAATGTTAATGTGGATATTCCGCTGGGAAAATTGGTCCTGATAACCGGAGTTTCAGGCTCCGGAAAATCCACTCTTATTAATGATATTTTATATAATGCCGCGGCTCATAAAGTGATGAAAATGCGCACCATTGCGGGCAAGCACGAAAAAATTACGGGCTTGGAAGAAATCGATAAGATCATCAATATCGATCAATCGCCGATCGGTCGAACTCCTCGCTCCAATCCGGCGACCTACACCGGTTTATTCACCGTCGTGCGAGATATGTTTGCCGGATTAGAAGACTCGAAGGTTAGAGGTTATTCTCCCGGAAGATTCAGTTTTAACGTGAGCGGCGGTCGCTGCGAAACCTGCGAAGGTGACGGAATTCTCAAGATCGAAATGCATTTTTTACCGGATGTGTACGTTACCTGTGATGTTTGCAAGGGAAAACGCTATAATCAGGAAACGTTAGAAGTTAGATTCAAGGGAAAGAACATCTACGAGATTCTAGAAATGACGGTGGAAGATTCTGTGAAATTCTTCGAAAATATTCCGGCTCTCAAACGAAAGCTGGAAACTCTGGAAGAAGTCGGTCTCGGTTATATCAGATTGGGACAACCCGCAACCACTTTTTCGGGAGGAGAAGCCCAAAGAATCAAACTTGCAACGGAACTTTCCAAACGTCCCACCGGAAGAACATTGTATATTTTGGACGAACCTACTACCGGACTACATTTTGAAGACGTTCGTCATCTAATGACGGTATTGCATACGCTAGTCGATCGTGGGAATTCCATGATCGTAATCGAGCACAATTTAGACGTGATTAAGCAGGCGGATTGGATTATAGATATGGGGCCGGAAGGAGGAGACGGAGGCGGGCGAGTCATCGCCGAAGGAACTCCTACGGAAGTAGTAAAAATCAAGGAATCTTTTACGGGCCAATATCTTAAGAAGGTAATGGGAACAAGCGGTAAAAAAGCGGGATAAATATGGTAGACCCGTCTCGGGTTGTACGGCATAGAGTCTCCAAGACGCCTCTATGCAAGAACTCTCCGCGAAGCTATTTTCGTTTCCCAAAACAGAATTTCGTTCCGTATACAAACTATCATTGCCTGAAATTTCCAAGGCCGGTTTGTTTACTGCGCTTTCAAACGGAGGGTTTAAGGAATTTCATGAAAAATTAATTCTTCTTCCTTCTCTTCCTCATGGAATCGGGGTCGGCGTCGGAATTATGGCTCAGACAAATGTTGCCGGAAGAATTCTCCGTTTACTATCGGGCGTGGAACCGGGTTTGGAAGCTCAGGAGGAAACAAAAGAACTAGCGAAAACGATCCTGAACCGATTGTCCAAAGGTTTGGGTATCTTAGGTTTAGGAGTTAGCGAGCCTGGTTGGATGGGAAAGATTTCCAATTTGAAATCCGTAGCTAGTCGTTTACCTGACGGTTCGTTCGAGCTAACTTTCTCGAAAGGATTCGTTACGAACGGAGCCGATGCGGAAGGTTTTCTAGTAGTTGCAAAAGGTGAAGAGGTTCCGTACGGAGTTTTTTACGTCCCGAGAAATAGCGAAGGTCTAGAGCTGGAGGAATTCCATTTGGATTTCGCGCCGGAGGCGACTCACTGTAAAATTAAGGCAACGAATCTTCGCGTTCCAAAGCACCATTTATTTCTCTCCGACTATTCTAAATTCGGTCCGGATGTGCATCTTTCCGAAATGCTTTCAGCCGCAGTTCTGTTTTGCGGTGCGATTCGTAAAATTGTAAGTGATTTGGGCGGTCGTCCGGAATGTCGAGAATGGTCCTCAACGCTTGGACAACTTTGGGATCTAAGCGGACTACTGTTTTCAAAATGTCTGGAACTGTCCGAAAAAAAAGATAGGAATCCGGCTTATAAAATTGAAGAAGATCACCCTTACGGCTATGAAACTGTTTTGGACATATCCGGAAAACTGCTGGATTCACTTCCTTTCTTTGATCTAAAGAAAGAATATCCCGACTTTGAATTATTTTTCTCCTTTCATCCTTCGAGAAGCCCGGTCTATTTAAAGAATAGAATTAAACAAACAAGAGAATGGAGGAAGTTCGGAATTCGCTAGTGGGAATGGTGGTTATCCGGATGATCGTGATTATGGTGAGCATGTCCCCAGTCTTCGGGTTCCATTTCGTGAAGAGTTTTGGCCAAAACTCCATCTAACTGTTTCGTCGTTTTCAAATCTTCCAATTGTAGATATATTTGTTCGAATTTCCATTCGTCCCGAAGGAGAGAGTAAGCTTCCGTCAAAATCTTTTTCGTATCCGATCCTGTTTTGATTTGTAAGCGGAAAGCGCACGCATGAATTCCTTTCGTAAGACTCCAGCTATGAGAGGAAAGGATCGTTGCGACTCCTCTGAGATCTAGAATATCCTTTTGCAGATGATCCCATTCGTCAGGATTGGGAGAAGCTTCCAATAAAATGGACAGGCTTTCCTTGAGGATAGATCCTGCGGATTTAAGAATCAAGAAAGACAGTAGAACGCTGATTAACGGATCGATCCAATTCCAGTTAGTGTAGCGAATCAGAATCGCCCCGACAACCACGGCAACTGTAGCTAATAGGTCGCTAAGGACGTGCAAATATGCCGATCGCAAATTGATATTGTCTCCGGCTACTCGTCTTAATACCCAGACGGAAATTAAGTTCAAAACGATTGTGCCCAAACTGAATGCAAGCATTAAGTCAGGGGCCACTTTATGTCCGGATCTGATTCTTTCCCAAGCCTCGATTAGTATGTACGCGGAAATTCCGAATATCAAAAGTGAATTTAGAAATGCCGTCAGCACTTCCACGCGAAAGTACCCGAAGTTCATTTTATGATTCGGTTTTCGATCGGCGATCAATACCGCAGTGAGACTCAGCAACAAGGCGAAGGAATCGGAAATAACATGTCCTGCATCCGCGAGCAATGCAAGGCTATGACTTTCCGCAGCCCCCCAAATCTCCCAGGTGAAAATTCCGAGCGAAAGTAGTAGGGCCATCAACAGCGAACCGACCGTACCTTTTCTTCTAGGCCGAAGAATCGTTTGGTTTAAAAAAGGATCGACCTGAGTCGCAGGCCGATCCCGAGTTCCTTTCAAGTTAGGGGATTTTCTCATCTTTCCGGTAAACTTTTATTTGCGGGGAACGACTACGATATCGACGCGACGATTTATCGCCTTGTTTTCGGGTGTGTCATTGGAAACTAAAGGGGCATATTCGCCATAACCGGCGGCGGAAAAATTCCTGGGATCCAGATTTTTAGCCTCTAGCAGGAAGTGTAGAACGGAAAGGGCTCTCTCGGTTGAGAGCTGCCAGTTATCCTGAAATTTCTTGGTTCGTATCGGAACGTTGTCCGTATGACCCTCTACCGTTATAATATTTCCCGGATAATTAACTAAAATCTCCTTAACTTTATCCAAAGCAGGTAGAATCTGCTTTTTTAAATCGGCCGATCCCGAGTCGAAAGAGATTTGGTCGTCGACGTTGATGATTAATCGACCTTGGAAGCGTTTTACTCGGATTTGGCCTTTGGAAATTTCTCCCTTCAGCTTTTCTTCCAATTCGTCGGCCTGTTTTGCCAACCGCTCGTTTTCCTTCTTCTGATTTTCGGTAAAATCCTTGAGACGAGCGATTTCATCCATGAGAGACGCGATTCTTGCTTCGAGAGTGGCGATCTTGGTTTCGTAATCTTTCTTTAAATCTTCGGTTTTTTTAATACAATCCAGCTTTTCCTGTTCGAGAGCGGCTTTCAATTCACCGATCAAATCTTGGTATTTTTTGGATTGTTTAGCGTTTTCATCCAGAAGTTCTCTTTCTTTATTGCCGCTCTTTGCTTTTAAAAGTGCAATCTGGTTCTCAAGATTTTTGATCTGATCCGCGTATTGACTCTGGTCCTTTTCACGGAAGGACTTTTCGCTCGACAATTGGTTCTCAAGACTTTGTATGCGCCCTTCCAAGGAGATTTTTTCTTTTTTAGAGTTTTCAGATTCGTTTCGGTAGCGGGTCTTTAGAGAATCCAATTCGAGTTCTAAAGTCACTTTCTCATTATAGAGCTTGTTGTATTCCCAAGGAAAATAGACGACATCGGCTTGGAGCGGAAGTAGAGCTAGGCCTAAGATTCCGGCAATTACTAGTCTTGAGCAGAATGATTTCATGGATATTTATTGGACCTAAGTTCCATTCTAAGCGGTCTAGCAGCCAGTCAAATGAAAAACTCTTGCTTGAAAAACGGAAAGTCATTGAACAGAGGAAAACTTGTCGGATTCTGTCGGAAAAGGGGAGGTTCAGCTAAAATGGAAGTTAAGCGTACTGCAAAGGAAACCGTCTCGACCAAGGCAAATGCGAAATCAGCCGACTGGCTTGAATCCTTCTCCAAAAGAATCGAAATAAAAGATACGGAGTATCTTCGTGCTTTTATCGAAGCGAATCACCCTGCAGATATCGCGGAGGTTTTAGAAAAATTAGACGAAGAAGAGGCATTTTACGTATTCCGCCTCTGTGATTCCGAAATGCAGTCCCTGATTCTAGTCGAATTCGACGAAGACCTTCAGGCGGACCTGATTTCAAGATTACACGTCCATGAGATCTCTCCGATCGTCGAAAATCTGGAGACAGACGAGTTTACAAATTTAATCTCCGAAATCCCGAAAGACAAGGCCGAAGAGATCTTAAACTCGATCGATAGAGAGGATTCTTCTCAAATCAGGAAGCAACTCAATTTTCGGGAATATACTGCCGGTCGTTTAATGACGACCGAATTTGCTTCGGCGTTCGAAACGGATACCGTCCGCAAAGCTATCATAAAATTGAGACGAATCGCTAAAGAAACCGACGATATCTATTTATTATACGTTACCGACGAAGAGAACCATTTAAAGGGATTCATCAGACTCAAAGATTTGTTTCTCGCCCCTCTGAACCAAAAAATCGGCCGCCTCGTTAAGGAAGAGGTATTTTCCATTCATTACGATACGGACCAGGAAGAGGTGGCTAAAACCTTTCGTAAGTACGATTTAGTTTCCGCTGCGGTCGTCGACGATTTGGATCGAATTATCGGGAGAATCACCGTAGACGATATTTTGGATATCGTCCAGGACGAAGCTTCCGAGGATATTTTGAGAATGGGAGGGGTTTCGGAGGAAGAGCGCCTGAATACCTCCATTTGGGACTCGATTCGACGCAGACTAATTTGGCTTGTTATCAATTTAGGGAACGCGGTATTGGCTGCGTCTACAGTTTCTCTTTTTGAGGAAACCATTCAATCATTCGTTCTTCTTGCCGCTTTAATGCCGATCGTCGCGGGGATGGGGGGCAATGCGGGAACTCAAGCGATAACCGTTGTCGTTCGTAATATCGCAACCGGAGATTTGAGTCCGAGTAACTGGGGCATCGGTTTTCGTAAGGAATGCATCATTGGGGTTATCAACGGTTTGACCATCGGTGCGATTTCGGGACTTGCGGTTTATTTTTATTTGGGAAAAACGGCTCTCGCCCTTGTTATCTTCTTTGCAATGCTTGCGAATCTAATCGTTGCCGCAGTGTTAGGCGCTTCAATCCCTATGTTACTCAGAGTGTTGGGAATCGATCCCGCAATAGCTTCATCCATCTTCGTTACTACGACTACCGATATCTTCGGATTTTTCTGCTTTCTCGGATTAGCCACGATGTTCCTTGGTTACTTATGATCGGGATTTGCCGTCATTATTTTATTACAGAAAGAAAGTGTAGGACATTCAATGAGAGAATTTTATAGACGCGGCATATCTGCAATTTTCGCAACGATTATGCTAACGGTCATATTGATGATTTTGAATTGCACGGGTTCCCAAAAACAGATAGCCGTAGAACCTAAGGGTGAGGTTGTCCCGAATCCGGCAGGAGAGAACGAATCCATATTGGACGAGGAAGGAAACGAAGTTCGAATTACGACGGTTGATCCGACTTTTTTTCAAGGCATTTCTAAAGATTCGGGCGAGTATTTTCGCGTATATATCACGGGAGATACGTATAAAGTTCGTCAAATCCGAGGGACTAAATTTATTCATCGGAAAGTCGACCGGGGTGGGGACGCTTTAATCAGCGAGGAACTCCTAAAATACAATAAAATTAATTTTACGGACGATGGAATCATATTAGTAATCTTGAATGGGAATACCGGCGCCGTCGAAACCATCCGTTTCAATACTCGCGTTCCGAGAATTAACGACTTGGCAAAAGTGATTCAGAACGATGTGACGCGCTGGACGATGGAGCATTCCGAGGAAAAACCGACCGTTACTAAATACCAAATTCATTATATGATCCGCTTGGAAAATCGATCTGGCTCGACGCGGGATAAAGTTAAGGAAGAACTTCGAAAAGAAGTTCGTAAGTAATCAGAAGACTGAAGACGGGGGACTCTCCCCCGCGCTGCAGCCGCGTTACGCGCGTCTTCCGCTACCCAATCGAGCGACCCTTAGGGAGCGAGATTCCCGAAGGGTGACTGAACGAAGTGAAGTCAAATTTTCAATCAAACAAACTGCCTTCGAATTAACTCCATATCTCCGGGGAATTGTCTCTTCCAAACCCCCGGACCCGAGGTCTCTTTTGTATCAGAAGACCGAGGACGATAGACAGAAAATTAGAAATATTGCAACTATTTTATGTTAGATAGTTTTGTAGGAGCTCCAACTAAATTCATTTTGAAAAACTTCTTGTCAGAAGAACCATTTTGCGATAATAAACTTTTCCACCGCTTCGCTCCGGCCCCCGCCCGAGGGTGGGGTTTATTAAGTAAATTCTACTTTCCGGGCTCAGGCACTTTGGGCGCTCCGACAGAATTCATTGCATCTAGTACCTAAACCCTACTCACTTTTGATCAACGTGTCGGGCGTTCTCCGATAAATAAATTTCTTCGTGGGAAGCCGCAGCCTTTTTAACTTCGAGCAGCTACTGTCTTCTGTAGAGATTAGAACATCGATAGACGGAATTTCCGTGTTCTATAGAAAGATTCTTATGTTATCAGTGGATTTTTCCCCGTCCTCCATCTTCTGTCGGCGCCAGGGATGCGAAGGGCTTTATAAAAACCAAAACTATCTGACAAGTTGGCGATGAAAAATCGAAACTTGAGAAGTTTCGATTTGGTTCCTAAATTTACAAAAATTTGCTTAGGTCCTTTCAAGTTTCGGCTTCGCGATCCTTTACCATTTTCGGTTTTGAGGCCTGATCTCAATTTTCGATTATCGTAAATCAATGGGAGGCAAAAGTATTATAGTCGAGTTCAAACCCCGTATTATCGTCCTATAAGCCATTAATAGGCGAAATATTAGATTCTTACAATTCGATCGCCTGAAATTAATCGTTCCACTATTTTTATAAACTTGAAAAGAAGACTACTTTCATCTTTGCTACAAGTCCTGTATTTAAACAACTTCGGTAAGATGTGCATTCTCGTAGATCGGAAGCGTCAAAGAACAGATGGATAAGATCCGGATAGGGCAGGAAAGAGTAGCTTAAAACGCTACATTTGCCTTATCATTGATCGAAGTATTCCGCAAGTTGTAGACCGTTCATTCATAAATCGGTTACAGTTAGAAAATCGATTCATATAACCGATTTATTACATTCAAAATACTTTTAATTCCTAAGTAAGCGCGCGATTTTTCTTGACTCTTTCATCTTCAAAATGTATAAACTCAGAGTTTTTACATCGGAGGAATTCAATGAACCTGGAAATGATGAATATTGTGAATGCTGGCATCGGTATTATAAGGGCCGGGCAAGCAAGAATCGAAAACACTAAAATGACAATTAAGAAGGGTTTCGACGATCTGGCTGCCAAAGGAGCTGCCGATAAAAGCGAGTCATCGGTCCGTCTTCGTGATTTAACGATCAAAGTCGTAGATAGCGTTAAAGAAACTAATGCGACGATCGAAAAAAATTGGAACGAAGTACGTTCGAAATTGTCAAACTCGGTCAACGGTTTCTCACCGAAGGAAGCGGAAGCGCCGATTAAAAAAGGAGTGGCGAAACCCGCATAAGTGTAGGATCGATTTGGGGGGTGTCGGTTTTGCGTATTGTTATTTAGAAAACTAGCATCCCCGAAAATTTTCCGGCATAACCGAAAAAATTCGTACTTAGTGAAGGATTGGATTACCTTCGTCTTTACCCTTTATAACAAGAGGCGATCGATCATTTACGAAGCGTTACATGCGAATTTTAGGTTTAGTTTGAGCCTTTATCTCATAAGGGTTAGGATTTTTACAACTCGAAGTAGTGGGTCGGATAGTCTTTCTCACGATATTCTTAAATAGAAGAAGCTAGATTCCCAATCTATTCTGCTTTATATTCGACGGATTTTCCGAAGAGGGATTTTTTCATTCTGAGAAACCAATATTCTAAAAAGCAATACGAAAGCATAGCAACGAAGAACGTATTTAAATAAACTTTTAAGAATAGAACTAGAAAATCAACCCATCCGATACTATTATTATTGAAAAAGGCATCTTTACTCAATTCTCCCGCGTATTTAAAAGCTACGTAGGGATGCCATAAATACATTCCGTAGCTGACTCTGGTTATAGGAATGAACCATCCGAACGAAAAAAAACCGCTCACCAAGGAATTAGAAATTAAACAAAGAGCGATTAATATCCCGTATCCGATATTCAGCATATTAAATCTAAAAGAAAGAAATAGGATATCCTTAGATTCAAAGATAAGGTAGTGCGCCGACGCGAGTGCGGATAAGGCGATCATTATTAGGAAAATTTGTAATGCTATACTGAATCTTCGGCTTTGATTTTCGATCGACCATTCGGCCAAAAGCATTCCGACGATAAATGCGTCGAATCTTGTATGCAGCGGATAATAAATTCTGGCAAAATATTCGCCTTCGCTCAGAATTTCCTGGTGAGCAAATATTCGAAATGCAAGCGGAATAAAGTATAATAGAATAAGAACGGCTATTCTTAACCGTCTGCGTAATTTGAATAAGATAGCTAAACAGAACAGGGGAAGTATCAAATAAAATTGCCATTCGGATGCTAAGGACCAGGTATGTCCGTTTATTCCAGATTTATAATTAGAAAAATAAATTAGGTCGTAAAACCAATTCGATAATTGCAGTTGTAATTTTTCCCTATCCGCTACTGGGAAGAAAGGGTTATCCAATAGATTTTTAATGCCTGAATACGTGACAGGTAGAGTGATCGCTATAAATAGATAATAGGCCGGAAAAATTCTGAATACTCGGTTTTTGTAAAAAGTCGGAAGACTCAACTCTTTCTTAATCAGCCAACTCTTGAGAAGCTCACCGTAGATCAAAAATCCGCTTAAAATGAAAAAAAGATCCACCCCGGAAGAAAGATTTAAGAAGATTCTATCTAACCATGAAGGGCATTTTATGTAGCTCTTTCCGACTAACCAAAAATGATAGAATAATACGAAGGTTATCGCAAAGAAACGAAAACCGTTCAAGCTCTGCTGTTCTTCTTCCTTTCTACGAAAAATGCTCTTTAAGGGACTTGTTATGATTGAAAGTGCAATTCGGTAAATTTGATGTTTCGAGAAAGAATAATGCACAATCAATAGACTCCATTCAATTATGGACGAATCGCTTCTATGAGGTCAATATACGAGATTCGCCTCTAAGGACGCACCAATTTGCGGTATTCATTGAATACGTCAATCAAAAAGTATACGGCGAGTCGAACGTTCAGCTGATAGGCGTAATGCGATAATATTGATTACGGTTTGATTTCTAATCGAATCTTTCTCGAATCGATTTCTTGCAGTTTGAAAATAATTACGAGATATCGATAGTTCAATAGAATGCTATTTATTTCCGAATTCCTTATCGTAGGCTCCTGTACCGTATAGTTCGTCGTATTTCGCCTTCATTCTTTCACCGACGGCGATTCTCTCGGCAAATCGCCAATCCGATTTAGTTGCATTTAGTTTTTCCGCTTCCTTGATCAGCTCCTCCGTCGGGCTGGTACCAGGCTTACAAAGTGGATAAGCTTTTTTAAGAAGTTCAATTTTGGCCGCAGAAATCGAAACATCCACATTCGTCCAGGCTAGAAGATATGTTTCGTGCGTGAAGATATCGTTCCAAGATATATTAAAGGATTCCTTGAGTATTCTTTCCCGTTCCCGAAGTCTAAAAGGACTCAGTTCCTTTGTTCTGCGAATATTTTTAGGAGTTGCAGAAGGGTTTGTGGCATCTACCCATCGTTCATCTTTCGGGGCAAAATTAGTATATGAATCAAGCCAATCGTTGACTATATCGATCACCTTTTCCCAACGTTCTGTAATGGCTTTCCACTTAATAATTGCCGGCTCATACTTCCATTCTATTTCACGCCGAGCCAGTCCGAATTCGAAACTATCGGGAACCTTAAAGGTAGCTTTCGCAGCTAGTTCATCGAAAATCTCTAAAATTTCTTCTCCTCTTTTAATATACAATGGAAGATTATAAAATTTCGCCCAGTCGATATCAGTAATGAGTCCGCCGCGGAGTACAGAAGATCCTTCCATAGCTTTATCCAGGCCTTTTTCGATCAGCAGACGAAGAAATACCGGATAAGTTATTCCGGATTTACCCAGATCGATTACTGCTTGAACTCCAGCGCGTAGTAATGCCGCCGTTTTCGGCTTCATTATTCCTTTTTTTACGTCATCTTCATATCGATCTAGCGCACTTTCATACGACGCTATCGTTTGCTTTAAAAAACCTTCATCTTCATCGATCTCGGAGCCGGAGGATTGCGATGAGCCTTTTGCCGCATCTGCAAGAACCTGGGAATATGCGGCACTAAAATTCGTAAAGCATCCTTCCGTCATTAGTTTGGCGCTAAAAGCGCCAAAGTCATCCATATCGACGGCGTATTTTTCCATTTTATTCATTTCGGCAACCATGTTGTCGAAAGCTGGACCGGATAAATTTTTATCCTTACATTCTTGAACCATGTTTCGGAACGTTCCTAACATCGGATCGGACATCATTTTATCAATAGGCATATTTTTATTCTCTCAGGAAAGTCCGATCAATCGTTTGTGATCTTCAATTCTTCGTTTAACGATGTCGTCCGGAAAGGGAATATTTCTTCGGTGACGCGTTTCCCAAATAAGATTATAGTCGTAATTCCAGTCGGACTTATAATTTCGATTACTCGGAAGAGTCGTTTTTTGAAATAATTCTTTATGGTCTTTGATTTGTTCTGCTATACTATCCGTGACTTCCTGATACCATTCCTTAGGAACCTCGTCTTTAATGGCTTCGGCGACGATAAGATTCTCTATCGCGGTAAAATCGAAGTAAAATCCGCTTATAAAATTATCGACTGTTATCAGAATGGAGACTTCTTGATCGATTTTCGAAATTATTGCGGGTACATCCATGGCCGATTTGGCGTTGTCGATCTCTTTCAGAATTCGTTCCGACGAAATCGCTCGAATCGGCTCTTCTATTCTTTTAAAATGAGAAAGTCTTGCCGTCTCCTGGTCTTTTACAAGTGCAATAGCGCATTGGATTTCAGGATGATCCTTTTCTACTATTAGGCGAAAATCTTCGAGTTTTGAACACCCTGCAATTGCATCGGACATTTTTTTTTCAGCAGCATATGAACGAGAGTAGAGCGGATTCCCTTCGAATCGCTTCATTCGCGTATTATAATAAGCCGCAT
Organism: Leptospira broomii serovar Hurstbridge str. 5399; assembly: GCF_000243715.2. Lineage (NCBI taxonomy): Bacteria > Pseudomonadati > Spirochaetota > Leptospiria > Leptospirales > Leptospiraceae > Leptospira > Leptospira broomii. The sequence continues at coordinate 181,096 of NZ_AHMO02000011.1, read as the reverse complement.
ATTCCTCGTGTCTTTTTTCCATAATTATGCTCCGCGACGAAATAATCCTAAGAATCCATTTTTATCAAGAAAATATTTATCGCTAATTTGAATTTGTCAATGGCGAATTCCCGCAATCGAACAAATACAGATCGGAATTCGTTTAACAGTATTTATTGACCGTCATAGTCTTTTGGGAAAATGCATTCGGAGAAATTCAAGAAAGAAGAATAAAAGAAGTCACTGGATTCGTTGGATACATTAGCATTTTTTTTAATTACTGCTGTTCTATAAATAAAATCGAGCAGCTGAGGCGACATTCTCTTTTATTTGTCTTGATACTTTTGCTAGATTGTTTCACATCGATTTGAATTCGTGAATAGATAAATTTATTACCGGCTTTAGGTTTTAAAGAAGGAACGATCGAAATCGGAGATTCAAGAAAATACCGGGATTTTGGCGGGAGTACTTCGTAAAATTACGTCGATAGTTGTAAATTCGCGCTTTTTTTGAGTGGGCGAATGAGTCTCCCATATGGGAGATGTCTATTTCCAAAGATTCATCCTATTTGATTTTTGAAGAAAATTGTAAAACAAAGTGTAAAACAAAGCAGTTAGAAAGGTCTATTTTAGGTTTTGTTTATTTAGTTTGCTTTTTGGCAAATCGCTTCCGTCGTGAAACTTCCCTTTTTCAGAGCGAAAAATAACAAAGTCCCCCTAACTAAGATATTCAACTCTTCTAGCTTCTACAAAAAATCGAAGGATCGTTTGAGATAATCGGTGTTTTTCTAATTTATTAACTGCCGGAAAATAGGGACCGAGATCGTAAATCCAATATCCATAATAAAAAAACATATTCCGCATTTTTAGAGTTGTCTATTTTCAATCTTTTGCTACATCAATTGAATTATGTCACATATATCGCTCCTTGATTTTGAACCCAGAGCGTCCCGAGATAGGAATAGAGATCTTTCCATACATATGATCGAGAATTGCTCGGATCCAGTCGGACTTGCAGAGACCAAGGAATTTATAGATAGAATCTTTAGGACCGCCGGTTATACGAAAAGCCCATATAAGAACATTAATTTGGATTCTTGGTCTACCTGGTTCTATATTCGTCATAAAGGCAAAATTATTTCGGCCATGAGAGTTGTAGAAAAGGTTCCTGGTAATTTTATTCCATTAGAGCAAGTAGTTATTGTAGGTTCCTCTCCTCATAAAAGATATGCAATCATTGAAGACAATGTTGCCGACTGGAATAGTGTAGCGTTCGAGACAACTGTTACCGGCATTAAGGCCGCGTACATAAATTTTAAAATTGTCGCTAAGTTTTGTATCCTAAAAGGGTACGAAACAGTTTACGGAATGTATAATCCTCAATTAAAAGGAATCGAGAGCCTATATATAAATCATGGCGCCGAAATCTCTAAAAAATACCTAGGCCCGGTATTTTTCCCTGGGTTCTACCTTAACGGGAAGCTTGCTCATTTCAATGTTATCGAGTTAAAGAAAAAAGCTTTACAGGAGGTCGCGTCACAATTGTAGTAAAACTTCAGCAAAATGCCTATGGAAGCCATTAATCTAACACCATTTCTGGTTAGTTGCTTTGTCTTCTTTCTCGCGTATTACGTTTACACTGCAAATTCTTCCACTAAAAGAATTCCGAATTCTTTTTGGCTCCTCTCCACGACAATTTCGCTGTGGCTTTTCATCTTAGCTTTTAGGGGGCTTACGCCAATTGAATGGAGAGGAAATGTCCTTAACTGGACTCTTGTTCCTGCTATTTTAATTCCATCCTTTTTATTCTCCGTTGTAAAGAGTATATTGAATATTGAGACAACAGGCTTTAAAGTTTTAAAGATATTTGACTGGTTTGCAATTGCATTTTTTTTGTTCGAAGCGATCGTCGGAAAAATCGTAAGCATCAATGACCCATACTTTTTTTCTTACACTCCTACTTCTATTTATCATCTATTAATTTTTTATATTTTTTCAAACGTCGGATTTTCAATCTACTTAATGGGCAAGGGAACGGTTAAATCTCGCGGTTCAATGCGCCTCCAACTAGTATTAATGCTGATAGGAATCTTTGTCGGTCTTCTCGTTTCCCTCCTTTTTGTTTATATTTTACCTTTAATGGGGATATTTAGGGCCGATTTATCTTCCTTTGGAATCGGAATTTACGTTATACTTTGGTCAATAGCAATTTTGCAATATGATGCTTTTGAAATGAAAGCTCAGTGGCTTTCGGGGAAGAAAATTCCGTTTTTGATACGGTTCAGTTTGCCGCTAGTACTGCTCTTATACCATTTAGCTGATCCGGTAGATTACGATCGAAAATTATTGGATACTAGAGCACAAATTGCAAATTCACTAATAGAATTTAATTACGAATTAGTGGCTCGGACTTCCTTAGAAGGTGACGAAAAATCTCGAGTAATAGCGGCTCAATTTAGTCGTTACTTCAAATAATAGTTATAAAATCCAGCATACGGATTAGATTGAATTAGTTTAACTTCTTGTTAAATAAACCGTCTCCAAAACCAGTTCCCGCTCACCTTGAAAATCCTAAAACGGAATAACCGGCTTAAAACTTAGAATTCTCATCGTAAAGGCATTAGCGTTGAACGGGCTTATTTATAAATTCCAAGAATTCCTTAGTAAAGTCGGAATTTACTTCGTCCAAGCTAGCCTTCACTACCATCTCTCGCAAATGATGGTCTTCTTTCTTGATTTTGCTATAGAACGGCTTATTTCTGAATGCATTATAGGTTTCGTTAAAGACGATATTTCCTTGTGCATCTTCGACGATATATTGTGCAGTCACTATGCAGGTATATTCGTACAACAAAGTTAACGCTATGATCGGGAACAGGCTTTCTTCGACCACCTCGTATAGGAATACCCCCGCTCCTAATTCGGAATGGCCCGTGATGACCGCGACGAGCAATCCGGTAGTTATCCCGGTAAAAATACTCCATGCGATAACGGAGCCTCGGATTTCTCCCATGTCCTTTATTTCGACTCCGACAGTATAGTCCGGATTATCGATCGGTTCCGAACGCATTCCCGATCGAAAGAGTTTATTATTTAAATTTAATTTGATCCATTTTCCGAACTTAAGCTTCTCCTTCTCAATTTTTTCGATATTCTTTTCCTCTCCTTTTGGAGCTTCCGTTAATGAACGCAAACTATCGATTTTTATCGAAATGAAAGGATCTTTGAGAACTACTATGATCGGACTGTTCTTAATTTCCGATTTTTTCCGGATCGTATTGGCTGAACAATTAGAAAGAAATACAAGCAGAAGACATAGGGTTGAAATTAATTTCATGCGTTTCCAGGATTTTAATGGACCTGATACTTTTCAAACCAATTCGGTTTCTTTAAGCTAGATTGAATTTCAGATAAGATCGGCAAATTTAATCAACTAGTTCCGATTCTTCGTCTCAATTCGGTTCTTTCGGATAAACGACAAGAGGTTTGTTATCTTCGATGATGCTTCCTTTTTGCAAAATATTTCTACGTAAGTCCTTAGATAAATTGCTTGTCCCGATAAATGTGTTTCCATCAAAAAAGGATAATTTTGAAGATATCTTTTTTCGGGCGATCATATCGTTGATTTTTTTTGAAGTCAAGGTCTCAAAGTTATGACTTTGAGACGCTAAAAGAAAACCCCAGGTAGTGTAGAACGAGGGAATAAAAACCGAATAACTTAGGACATGCTTGAACGCAGTAGCCAAAGATCTTCGGATCACTGCGTGCTCGGACCAATCGGCAGGAGTAAGTTCCAGTGCCTGAATCCCGATAAGTCCATCTTTCTTTAACTTGGAGGAACAGATAGAATAGAATTGTTTTGAATAAAGATTTAGAATCGGATCGAATTTCTCCTCTACTCGTTCGCCAAAGCTTGATGTTAAGTCCAATATTATTACATCGAAGCGTTCGCTCGTGTCTTCCAAATACTTACGACCGTCTTCAAAGACCAAGTTTACCCTCGGATCTTTAAAGGAGCCTTTATGCCAATTTTCCATTTTCCGGGAAAAAAGCTGAACCAACTCCTCATCGATATCGACCATCGTAACCGATTTAATCGTATTATATTTCAGTACTTCTCTTAATGTAGCGCCCTCTCCACCGCCAATTATCAAAACGTGTTCGGTTTTCTGATTCAATAAGCAGGCGGGATGAACTAACGATTCATGGTAAATATACTCATCTTGCCGTGCGGATTGTAATTCGCCGTCGATAATTAAAGTTTCGCCGATAGACGGCAGTTCAACAAATTCCACTTTTTGAAACTTAGTCTTTCCTGAAAAATAGGTCTTCTTTTTGCGGTAGAAGTGAATCTCGTTTTCGTCGTAATAATCCATTATCCAGGATTTTGTGTTTATTTCCAAATTCGCGCTTCCTCAAGAAATAGCCTCGTAATTTTATCTTTGAAGCCATCCCTTTGAATTATTTTTGTTTGAAAAAAAAATAGGATCGATACAATCTTCTTTCTTTATTGATTAGCCCTATATTCGATCTCCATCGGGATAAGCGCGTTAGTCGAAGTTTAGCATTTTTCGGGCGGTTGTAAATAGGTATCTTCCACATTTGCGGGATTTACCTATTCATTTATCAAAACGAACTTTTTTCTTTTGAGGATACTTATAGCAGAGTCTGTTTTATGAAGAATAACTTCAGGATAATGTCGGGTTTATACCTGCTGTATATTGTGTTCGTTCTTATATGGATAGGAATGGAAATCTTTTCGATCGAGCAAATCCCTCTCTTTAAGACGGAATTTTTCATTCAAGCTAATTTCATCGAGGTCCTTTTGGGGATATCCAGTATAATCATTTTTTTTAATTTATATTTGGAATTGTCGGATGCTAGGAAGTTAATCAAAGAGGCAGAAATAAGCCTGAGCAGACAGACTAAGAAATTAAATTTTCCGAGAGGAACTCAGCTTGGAGAAGAATTTTGGAGTTCGGTAAAACTTCAGTTCAGTCGATGGGAGTTAACCCGGTCGGAGCAAGAACTCGCCAAATATTTGTTAAGAGGTTTTTCGAATCCGCAGATTGCAGCCATTCGAAAGAAAAGTTTAAGAACTATAGAGAATCAAACTCTTTCTATCTATCGCAAGACAGGTATGACGGGGAAGCTGGAATTCATCGCTTATTTTATAGAACCGTTATTACCTGAAGACGAGGATGAATAAAAGTCGATCCTCAATCGATTCAAAGATCAAAAGTTTGATGTTAAGCGTACACTTATACTCCATAGCATCATAGGCGAATGTACCTCTCCGACGCATTTCGATCGGGAGATTTGAGAATTTTTGTTTCGAAACTTAACCGGCAGCAAAATAGTCAATAATTTTTATCTTAATAGTTCATGTTTCAATGGTTTCCTGCCCCGCCATCCTCAGGTATTCCAGCTTGGAATAGAACATAGGTTCGTTAACGGTTTAAAAAATCTTCGAAAATGATTGATTATTTTTAGGACTTTCATTACAGTCTTGCGTCTACTTAAACGCTACCCGAAAGAGCGAACCGTTTACTGATATTGGCATCGTTCTTTGACTCGATACGAAAAAATATATTAACCCAATTTAAGCTTCTTCGATTTGAAAATTGAACGTCTTTACTTATAGGTATTTAGGGGATTATGGGGCCGTGCTAGAGGATTTTGAGATCATCGAGACAATTCAGGAAAACTCCAGTACGAATGTGTATCGAGCGGTTTCCAAAGCGGATAGATCCATTTCGTTTATCATTAAAGTATTGGCTACGGAGTACCCGGACGCCAGGGATATGGCTCGGATTCGCCAGGAGTACGAATTAAGCAAAGAACTCGATATCGAAGGAATCGTTAAACCGATAGAATTGCGTCGAAATGGAAACGGGTACGCCCTCATTTTAACGGATATCAACGGTGTTTCTCTTCAGAATATTATTAGAAAAGGTAAATTCAGTTCATTAAAATTTCTTGAAATAGCTATTCCATTGAGCAAGATATTGGGGGAAATACATCTACACGGTGTCATTCACAAAGATATTAAACCCGCCAATATCATCGTAAAGGATGGTCGCGATGTCTATATAACTGATTTCGGGTTATCTACTCGATTAAATCGGGAAAAAGCTCGTTATTCGGCAACGGCTGCTATGGAAGGAACACTTACCTATATTGCTCCCGAACAGACCGGACGAATGAATCGAAGCACTGATAATAGATCCGATCTTTATTCCTTAGGCGTTACTTTTTACGAAATGCTGACGGGAAATCCTCCATTCAAATCGGAAGACGCGATCGATCTCATTCATAGTCATATCGCGAAGGTCCCGCCCAGTCCGCACGAGTTCGATTCTTCGATCGAAAATCAACTTTCCAATATCGTAATGAAGCTGATTTCGAAAGCAGCGGAAGACAGATACCAATCCGCCCTGGGATTAGCCGCCGATTTAGAACGTTGCTTTCGGAGTCTAGGTCGGGACGGGAAAATTTCAGAGTTCCAGTTGGGTAGTGACGATTCCTCCGGTCGTCTTCAAATTCCTCAAAAACTCTATGGGCGCTCCGAAGAGATTGAAACTTTACTTTCCGCTTTCGAAAGAGTGAGTCGAGGAACCAGCGAGCTTTTGCTGGTTCACGGTTATTCCGGTGTAGGAAAATCCGCTTTGGTTCATGAAGTTCATAAACCGATTACGGGAAAGAAAGGGCTTTTTATTTCCGGCAAATTCGATCAATTCCAAAGAGATATTCCTTATTATGCTATCCGCTTCGCGCTAAAGGATCTATGCGAGTATTTAGCGACCGAAAGCGAAGAAGTTCTAGCGAATTGGAAAACAACGATTTTGAACGCTTTAGAATCGAACGCGAGCGTCTTGATTGAGATAGTTCCCGAGCTCGAATTGATTATAGGGAAGCAACCTGCCGTCCCCGAGCTAGGTACTCAAGAATCGATCAATAGGTTAAATCAGGTTTTCCAGAATTTCATTCGGGCCATTTCGAATCGGGAACATCCTCTAGTAATTTTTGTCGACGATCTTCAGTGGGCTGATTCCGGTTCGCTTAATCTTATTAAAATTTTACTCACAGGAGCGGAGGAAAAGCACTTTCTCCTAATCGGGGCTTTTCGAGAAAACGAAGTGGATGGAACTCACGCTTTTTCAATGACTCTGGACGAAATAAGAAAGTCCGGGAGTTCCGTTCAGTCTATCGCATTAAATCCGCTCCGAAAAGAAGACGTGAGAGATCTAACCATGGAATCTCTTGCTTCGACGGATCGAGAACTTATCACTCCTTTATCGGAGCTTATTTACTCGAAAACGGGCGGAAATGCTTTCTTTGTTAACGAGTTTCTGAAGAATTTATATGAAGAAAAACTGATTTATTTTGATTTTTCCGAAAAGAAATGGATTTGGAACATCGGAAGTATCGAAGCAAAAAACGTGACGAGTAACGTGGTGGATCTAATGTCTCAAAAGATAGATAGGCTACCGGACGAAACTATAAGGATTCTACAATTAGGAAGTTGCGTTGGGAGTCAGTTCTCGCTTAAAATTATCTCCATCATTCATGAAAAGAACGAACGAGACACCTTACTCGATTTGTGGAAATCCGTCGAAGAAGGATTAATCCTTCCTCTAGATAATAATTATAAGATTTTCCAAGCGGAATCTAACGAACATAAAAACGACACTGATCTTCAAAAATCAGAAGTAGATGTTACGATCGACGTTCATTTCCAATTCCTTCATGACAAGGTTCAGGAGGCGGCCTATTCAGGAATAGGCGAGGATCAAAAAAGAAAAGTTCATTTAACGATCGGTAGACTATTGTTCGATCGAACCGAATCTATCCAGTTACCGGAGAGGATATTCTCGATTGTAAACCAGTTTAATCTCGGCTCCGAATTGATCTTAGATGAATCGGAAAAATCCAAATTGTGCGAACTTAATCTATTTGCCGGCAAGAAGGCCAAACACTCGAGCGCACATAATAGTGCTATCGCTTTTTTTAAGCAGGGGATCTCCCTTCTTGATGAAACTCACTGGAAACATCAATATGATCTTTCCTTCGAATTATATTCCGAAAAAGCTGCTTGCGAATATAGCGCCGCTTTGCTAGAAGATTGCGAGCAGGACGTAAAAATCGCGCTGGAAAATGCGATTGGACAAGATCATAAAACGGCGATATATCAAATTTACCTTAATTTATTATATCAATTGAATCGGCATCAGGACGGAATCGAAGTTGGCATCTCCGCTCTGAAATACCTCGGCGTCAAGATTCCGAAAAACGTGAAAAAGGCTCATATAGCTTTTCTTTACCTTCGATTTAGAATGCTGCTGGGCCGTAGAAAAGCCCGGGATTTGGTAGAATTACCCGAAATCACCGATAAACGCGTTTTTAATATATGCGCGATTATTTACGACTTAGTTCCCTCCGCGTATCAAATCTTTCCGGATTTGATGGGATATATCAGCCTGCTTATGGCTATGCATTGTTTAAAATACGGTAATTCAATTTACTCGGGGTTTGCTTATGCTATGACGGCGGTAATAATGGCGGGGGTGACCAAAGAATTGGAAGGGGGCTTTAAATTTGCAGAACTAGCCGAAACGCTTTCCGAAAAATTTTATAATATAGGCGTAAAAGCAAAAGTTCATTTCGCAATCGGAAATTTTAATATACATTGGGTATTGCCCATGCGCGAGCATAAGTGGTATGTCGACACCGCATTAAAAACCGCACTTGAGGCAGGTACGATCAATTGGGCGGATTATTCGATGACTTTTTCGAGAATCCAAGGGATTTTCTTCACCGATAAAAATCTGGAATCCATTTTAGAAGAAAACGAAAAAATTTACGAAATGTATCTAAAACACAAAGATCGAGAGGTAATTCTGAATCATTACTTTATTCTGAATTTTTTAAATGATTTGATGGTTCGTGATAATAATGCGCCCGATCCTTTCTCGTTCGACGAAGATGATTACGAAAGGGAGATGGAAACTCCTGGAAATTTTACTATCCGAACTTACTTTCATACCTTAAAAATGATTCAGAATTTTATGCACGAAAATTGGGAATCGGCCCTTTCACACGGTTGGAAAGGATTCCGAATCGTCCTAGAAGTGTTGGGAAATATGCTCGATTTTCAACTTCGTTACTACTTTGTGCTATCCTGCCTTTCGTATCAAATTTCGACAAAGAAATCCATGAGCGTTAAGTTTAGATTAGCATACAAATTGAATCGGTTTTTGTTACGCTATTACAGTAAAAAAAATCCGGCCAATTTTTTGGCGCATGATTTGTTGGTTTCCGCTTTGGAAGCCCAGTTAGAGGGAAATCTGAACAAAGCTGGAGTTTATTTCGAGAAGGCCATAAAGGAATCACATCATGCTCGATTTACGATTAATGAAGCGCTCGCAAATGAATGCACTGCTAAGTTCTATATCGAAAACGATATAGAAAAAGCTGCGACCGCATATATGACGGAGGCGGTCTATTTATATTCGAGTTGGGGTGCGACTGCGAAAGTAAAACAACTGGAGGAAAATTACGGGCATTATATTCGTAAATCCAATTCTCCTAAAAGTATGGAATCCATAAGTTTACGAGAAACTCACTCGAGTACTGGTAATAATCGATCGAACACTCTAGACTTAACTACGATATTAAAGGCCTCTCAGGCAGTATCCGGCGAAATCCGACTAGAAAAACTTTTATCCGAATTGATGCAAAACCTAATTCAAAATACCGGTGCAGAAAAAGGCCTATTGATTTTGGAAGAAAATAGAAACTGGGTGATTCGAGCAGAAGGTAGCGCGAACGGAACTATCGACGTCTTAAGTTCCGAATTGTTGCAGCAGAGTAAAAAGTTACCGCGTACGATTATCAATTACGTTCTTAGAAGTAAGCAGCCTCTCGTATTAAGTCGAGCCTGGCTAGATATTCAATTTCAAAACGATGATTATATTATAGAAGTGAAGCCGCAGTCGGTTCTTTGCGCGCCGATTATAAATCAAGGGAAGTTAAGCGGAGCGGTTTATCTTGAAAATCGGCTCACGGCGGATGCCTTTACTCCCGATCGCCTTCAAGTCGTTAATATACTTTCCTCCCAGGCGGCAATATCGCTCGAGAATTCTCTTTTATACGAAAACCTTGAAGAGAAAGTGCGAGAGCGTACCGAGGAGTTATCCAGACTACTGCTCGAAATACAAGAACTCAAGCATCAACAAGATGCCGATTATTTTCTTACTTCTTTATTGCTTGAACCGCTCGGAGAAAACAAAACCGGCGGAGAGAACGTAAAAATCGAATTCTTTTTAAGACAGAAAAAACATTTCACATATAAGAACAAGGAATATTCGATCGGCGGGGATCTTTGCGGCGCTCATAATATTTATTTAAAAAATAGAAAGTACACCGTCTTTATGAATGCAGATGCAATGGGGAAGTCCATTCAAGGCGCCGCGGGGGCTTTAATAACCGGTTCGGTCTTCGAATCGATTATTCAGCGTACGAAGTTATCCGAATACTGGCAAAACTTTCTGCCGGAGCAATGGATTCGAAATAGTTTCACAGAACTTCAAAAAGTCTTTGAAAATCTTGAAGGAACAATGTTGATTTCAATTCTGATAGGAGCCGTCGACGAATTAACCGGTACGGTATACACGATTAATTCCGATTACCCTGCTCCGATTTTATTTAGAAACGGCAAGGCTCAACATCTACCTCCGTCAAATTTCTTTCTAAAACTAGGAGTTAACCCTTTCATAATCAACGAAAGTAGTAAAAGTAATTCTCAAAAAATCGCTAATTATCTGTCCGTTGATGTATTTTCCCTTCGGGACGGCGACTTATTGATCACTGGTTCGGACGGAAAAGACGACATTAATTTACATTCCGATAGAGACGGATTTCTGGATAAAAACCAAGATGAAAATATGATTCTTTCTCTGATAGAGGAATCTAATGGAGATTTGGAAAAACTTTACGAATTGATACAAGGAAAAGGAGAACTAACCGACGATCTATCGCTTATGCGGCTTTCATTCCATAAATTAAAAAAACGCAAAACAGCCGTCACTCAAAATATTCTCCAAACGTTGGATCTATTTAGACAAAAGAAAATAGCAAATGATTTGGAAGGAGCGATTGCGGAACTAAAAAAATCGTACAGGCTCGGATATAAGCATCCTTCGCTTTTAAAGGCGATGGCTCGGTCGTATTATAAACTAAAAAAATTCAGAGCTGCAAGTCTATTTGCTCATCGATATTTTCTGCTGGAACCCGCCGATAGCAGTAATCTTTTTTTACTTTCGCTTTCTCTTTTTCAAATCGGTAGAATTTCTCAAGCTCTGGAAACCGCCGAAAGTCTCGTTTTGAGAAAAAGAGAACATGCAGGCTACCTAGTTCATTATGCGAATATTTTAGCGACGACTGGCGATAAGACTGCCGAGTCTTTTCTACGGAGGGCCGAACTATCGGATCCCAATTTTCCATCCATTTCTAAACTCCGAAAGAAAATTAATGAGAAAGTAAATCTCGCTAAACATACTCGTTATGATATTCGTTCCTCAATGGGCGCAGGTGCCCGTTAAAACCTGAATTGTGATTTATGCGCGAAGGAAAAATTGGTTCTTCAATCCAATAATGACGTAAATTCGATCGATAAAATTCATCGTATTCGGGCTTAGCAGCCTTCGGATACTCGTCTTGGAAAATAAAGCAAAAGTATTTTATTTGTTACTAAAATATAAAAATCCTATCGTTTGGAAAGCATGATGTTATTTGTTTTTATTATATTTACCGTTACTAACTCTCATCTCCAACATGTAATATAGTACGGGTAATGCAAAAAGAGTGATGCCGGTACCGGTTATGAGTCCGTAAACGATTACCGTCGCGAGCGGCCTTTGAACATCGCTGCCGATTCCGGTTGCGATCGATGCCGGAAGAAGCCCGAGGGCCGCAACCGTAGCAGTCATTAAAATCGGTCTCAATCGATTCGTCGCACCCGATATGACCGCAAGCTTCAACGGTACTTTATTAGCTATTAGTTCGTTTAGATGAGAAACCATAATCACTCCGTTTTGGATAGCGACTCCGAATAGCGCTATAAAACCGACCGAGCTAGATACGTTTAAGGTCATTCCTCTTACTATCAATGCGATCAGACCGCCGAGAAGGGCTGCGGGAACGATGGACAATAATAAAATGGCGTGTCTCAGATTTCCGAAGGCTACGTAAAGAAGCGTGAACATTACGCATAGTATAAGAGGAAGAATTATGGACAATCTCCGATTTGCTCTTTCTTGATTCTCGAGTTGACCTCCCCAAACTATCCTATATTTTTTAGAATCGAACTTTATTTTGTGAGAAATATTCTCCTTCGCTTCCGAAACGAAGGAAGATAGATCCCGTCCATGTAGGTTAACTTTTACTGTTAAGTGTCTTTGATTGGATTCCCTGGTAATCGTACTTTCACCGGTCGTTAATTTTACGTTTGCCACTTGAGAAACGGGGATTTTTGCACCGTTCGGCGATGTCAGCATTAAATTACTGATAGCTTCCGGCGTATTTCTAAACGCCTCCCCGTATCGAACCGTAATATCGTATTTTTTTTCTCCGAGAAACAGATTGGAAATCGCTTGTCCCCCGATGGCCGCCTCTATCAGGTCTGAGATATCCGATACGTTCAAACTGTATCGTGCCGCGGTGCCTCGATCTATTTTTACCTGTATTTGGGGTAGGGGAGGTTCCTGATCGATTCCAACGTCGGAAGAGCCAGGAGTCGACTTTAACACTTCCGCAATTCTCTTCGTAAGCTCTCGAGTCTCCCTAAAATCGTCTCCGAAGACCTTGATGACCAATTCACTATGAGCTCCGGAAATTTTATCGTTTACGTTGTCGATCATCGGTTGGGAAAAACTGATAGTGTATCCCGGCATTTTTAAATAATGGTTCCTGAGTACTCCTACAAGTTCCCTCTTGCTTCGACCGCTTTTCCAAGTGTCGTACGGCTTTAATCCTATCGAGCATTCTATATGCGATGGAGTCCATGAATCGGTACCGTCGTCGTTGCGACCGGTCTGTGTGATTACATGAGAGACTTCCTCGAATTTCAACGTTTCTTTTCGTAGCTCGTCGGCCATTTCCGCGCCCTTAGCAAGAGAAATTCCGGGAGGAAGTTGCACTTGAAGCCATATGGAACCTTCGTCCAACTCAGGTAAAAAATCCTTTCCGATCACCATAAAAAGGGCGAAGCATAGCAATAATGCACCGCCCGCGAATTTTAAAATTCTTAACGGGTGCTCTATCAGATCGGTGATTTTTTTCTGATAAAGGATCGTAATTTTTTCCAGCCACTTATTGTGATAGAGTTTCTGAGGTCTTTTATAAGCTATATAAGAGATTGCCGGAATCAGAGTTAAAGCGATGAATAATGCGCCTGCTAATGCGTATCCCACAGTATAGGCCATCGGCGTAAATAGTTTCCGTTCGATTCTTTCGAATGCAAAGAGAGGAAGATATGCGGTTATAATGATTAGAGTGGCGAAGAAGATAGGCGAGGCTACGGCAGAGGCAACTTTTGCTACGTCAGGAATTTGTAATGTATCTGTTTCCTTTTCCTCTTTCAATTTAAGAATGCTTTCCATCATGACAATGGAACCGTCCACGATAATGCCGAAATCGATGGCTCCTAATGAAAGTAAATTCGCGGGAATGTTCGTGAAATTCATCAAGATGAATGCGATCAGTAGGGAGATCGGAATCGTCAGAGCGACTAATAAAGCGCCTCTTATATTCCCCAGAAAAAGAATCAGAACTATTATCACCAATCCGATTCCCTCTAAAAGGGTTTTAGATACGGTATTCAGAGTAGTGTTTACAAGATCGATCCTATCCATGTACGGAACGACTTTAACGCCGGACGGGAGAAGTCCGTTATTCAGCTCGTCCACCTTCGCATGAACTCCCTTAAGGACCGCGCTAGGATTTTGATATCTCAGTAATAAAACTATACCGGATACCTCGTCGCTTTTGAAATCCCTTCCTAAGATTCCTTTTCTTCCAAGTTCACCTAATTTTAAATCGCCTAAGTCTTTTAAAAAGATCGGAATCCCTTTTCGAGTATCCACAACGATATGCCCGAGATCTTCCAACGAGCGGATCAAACCGATGCCTCTAACTACGTAGGCTAGGTCCCCCATTCTTAGGATACTTCCCCCGGAATTCGTATTATTCTTTTGAATTGTATCGATCACCTGAGCCAATGATATATTGAATTGATTCAATTTATTAGGATCGATTTCTAATTGAAATTGAGTGGTAATACCGCCGAAATTGGAGACATCAGCAACGCCGATCACCTGCTTCAGCTTCGGAATCACCACCCATCGTTGTAATTCCCTTAACTCCCGCGCATCCTTGTTAGAAGATTCGAGAGTATATCGGAAGATTTCTCCGATGGGGGAAGTAAGCGGATCTAGTTCCGGTTTTGTATCTCCGGGAAGCTGCACGCCTTCGATTCGTTCCTTGATTCTTTGTCGGGACCAATAGTCTTCGACTCCTTCCTGAAAGACCAAGGTAATAACGGATAATCCGAAGGTACTTTTGCTTCTAATAATTGACAAACCGGGCATTCCGTTGAGAGCTCGCTCCAGAGGAATCGTGATTTGCTCTTCTATCTCTTCCGCAGCTCTTCCAGGAAATTGCGTGATCACTTGGGAAGTAACGTCCGCTATATCCGGATAAGCTTCGATTGACAATTGCGTCCAAGAATAATATCCGAACACGCATAAAAGTATAAATAGGACGAATATTAAAACTCGTCTTTCAATCGATTTTAGAATGTATTTATGAATCATTTTGCCTTAATTTTCTAATATCTCATGCGGTTTGAAAGATCGGGAACTCATCTATTTCACTTTCAATAGATAGAAACTTCCGTCCGTAATGATATGGTCGCCCACGATTAGGCCGTCTATTATAACTGCGTCTTCGGCTAAGGATTCGGTATCGTCGGTTCTGACCTCGCGCTTCTCATAACTTTTTTCCGACTTTTTGACGAACACGAACTTTTTGTCCCCTTCCTGTATTAGAGCTTTAGAAGGAATTAATATACTTTTCTTCGGTTTCGATTGGAATATGACGGTGGCAAACATTCCCGGTTTCAGTTTCCTTTCGGGATTTTGGAATTCCACGCGGACTTTTACGGTTCGACTTTCCGAGTCCAAAATATCGTCCATGAATAGGACCTTTCCGTTGAAATTCTCTTCCGGATAAGCCGAAACTCTGGCGAAACAGGCATCTCCCGCATTCACGAATCTGATGTCCTTTTCCTGAACGTTTGCCGTTATCCAGACGCTAGATAAATCCGCTATCGTGATTAAGGTCTCGTTCGCATCATTATGAAATTCTCCAGGTGCGATATTCATCGATACGATTCTTCCTTTTATCGGGGAATAAACTTTTAAAGGCTCTCCGAGAGCGGTATTTTCGGGATCTATTTTATACATTTTTAATCTGATTTCGGCTTGATTTAACTGGCTCTTGATCACGTCATAATTGGTTTTTGCCTGTTGAACTTCCTTTTGCATTCCGACTCCGTGCGTTAGCAAATCGGTTTGTCTGGTTAAGTCTATTTCCGCCTGCAGTAGTTGAGCTTTGGCGCTCAAATAATCTTTTTGAGCCTGGGCTAATTCCGGTGTGTCAATGCTGAATAAAATCTTACCGGGCGAGACCGGTTCTCCTAACTTTACATAAAGTTTAACGATTCTTCCGACCAATGGAGGAGTCACCTTGACCATTTTTGTCGAATTCGCTTCGACGGAGGCCGGCGCCTGAATTTCCTTTACAAAGTCTTTTAGGTGAACCTCTCCGATGTGAATTTTACTTCGAAGAGGAGAATTTTCAGGAATGATAAAATAATCGCCTTCAACCCTGAAATCGTCGATCGGCTCCGAGTCGACGCTCTTCTTTTTGCAGTTTATGGAGTTGAATAAAAACGGGAACAATATTAAAATTAATAGTTTCTTCATATACTAATTTCCCATATTCCTGATGCCCTCTGCAACTCCACTACCTTCGTAACATAATTTCGGAGATCCTGATAATAAGCGAAGTAAACGCTATTCAATGTTCTTTGAGCAGCCAATACGTCCGTTAGGGTCGTGTTTCCGCGTTTGTAGTTGTACATTCTGCCCTGAAAAACCTTCTCGGCATCGGCTAAGATACTGCTTTTGTATATTTTTAGCTGCTCTTTAGCCAATTGATATTGCAAATAAGCGGTTTTTACCTGCACTTCTACTTTCAGCTTAGCGGCTTCAAGATCTACTTCCGATTTACTTATCCGATACTTCGCCATTTCCAAATCTCCGGTATACATATTCGAAAGAGGCATGGTAACTCCAAAAAAATATGTCAAGGCGTAGTAGGAGGGACTCGGTCCGGTCGCATTCGTAGATCTAGTATAAAAATTGTTTGCCACTTCAAAATTGAAATTCGGAACCCGATTCGCTTCCGTTAATTTCAGATTGTATCTGGAGGAAACTTTATCATATCTCGCTGCGATTACATCCGGCCTATTTTCCAGAGCGAAACCGATCAACTTTTCAAGATCATATTCTTTCGGTTGAATATTCAGATCTCCTTGCGGGTAGAATAACCTACTTCTATCCTTCTTACACATAAAAAGAATCATATTCAAGGCTGCTGCTCGCAAATCGGATTCGGAGGAGATCAGATCGTTCTTCATTAAATTCGCTTCGACTTGGGATTGCGTCACGTCCAGTTCGGTAATATCGCCGAATTTCAGTTTTATGGCGTTGGATTCGGCCAATTGAAAAAGCGATTTATAAGATTCTTCCTTTCTCTTCGTAACCAACATGATCGCGAGAGTGTTTACGTAGGTTATCGTCGCATCCGCTCTTAGTTGCAGGAGAAAGTCCGCGAATTGAGCCCGGGATTGATCGGCGACCGCCGTTTGATAATCGATTCGAGCTCCTCTCTTTCCCCCCAATTCTACCGTCCCTTGAAAACCGGCATACCATTGCTGCGGTAGATGCTTAGAGGATATGTCCGCGGATTGATTTCCCAATACGATATTCGGATTAGGAAATTTACGCGCGACGTCGATTTCGGATTTCGTTATGTCAACGTTGTATTTTCTAGACGCTAGTTCGTAATTATTATCCAATACTTCGTTGAGATACGTTTGGAAATCGATTTCTCGAACCGGAGCTTCTTTCATTAGATCCGATTGAGAAAATAAACTCGTTATTGGAAAAAGCGCCAGAATGTAAAGGATTCGGTGTTTCATACTGCTGCTCGCTCAAAATTGTATCGGATAAAAAGCCGAGATCGTGACGTTGGTAAGACTTGCGTGAAACTGATTTTGAATATGGGCCGAGATGATCGTATAGGACAATTTTGATTTAATTCCGAATATGGTCGGAAATTCCAAAAATGCGTTAAAGGCAAGCGCATCTTTATTCGAGATATGTTCTTTTGTTTTAGGTTTATAACTCAAAAACGCGGCCGAATAAGGATCCACTCCTAAGTTAAAGACCAATTGATTGAAAGTAAGTAGATCTAGTTTTCTACTCGTGTACCCGTCCGCCAAAACGATTGCAGCATACGCTTGCTGATTATAGTTCACTGAATTGCTAAGCGAATTCATAAGCATTAAAGGGTCCTTTAATCCGGAAAGATAATTGTAAGTTCCTAGGGCTCCTATGTATTCATGTGGACTGAAATTTCCGGAGGAGTCGATGCTGCTTAAAGCCAGGAAAGGTTCGTTTCTATTTTTTATATATAAGTTTCCGTCCGCATTCAAATATCCGATCCCTCCTCCTACACCTAACCTAAATCCGTCGGAATTCGATTTACCGAGAAAAAGTACGGGCAGAAGTAAGGAATAAAATCCTTTTACATCAGTTCCTAGATCCTCCCGTTTGGTTCTATTCTGCAGTCGCGTGTTTATGAAATTCACGAGTCCGAAGTTATTGAAGGTGATATTATCCGGAAGTGAATCCACTTCTTGATTGTCCATATCGAAGGTCGAAGTGCTATTGAGGAATTGGAATCCGAACCAATCCGAAATTTTAAAGTCTCTAGATTTAATTTCCAGAAATAGGTTCGGCTTTACGTAGTGGGATTGGGTCATCAGGCCGACGTAATCCCCCCTACGAATTGCAGCTTCGGTATGAGAGAAGCTAATTCCCGGATTTACTGAAAAATACTTCGTCCTGTATTTTTCGGTTTCTTGATCTTCCTTTTTTTGTTTCTCTTCTAGACTAACGGCGACGTTCTCCTTAATAAGTTCTCCCCAACGGTCCTTTTCTTGCGAATATACGGGATAAGACAGGGAAAATAAAAAAGCGAATCCGCTTGCTTTTAGCAAGAATGCATGAAGTCGAAGCTTTACGAATTTGACTTCGCATCGATCGATAAAAGCCTTTAAGGCTTCAAATTTCGATGTTTTTTTCGGAATTCTCCAGAGTCGGAGCTTGGAGGAGAAAGAGATCGCTTTGCAAACTCGGGGAAAAATCGTAATTATCGATAAAGAGTTCATTTCATTGCAGAGAAGAGCCGAAAGAAATGTCTTTCCGGATTCCAGCTTACACGAAACTTATAGCGGGTGGCTTTAACAATATCTTTTCTACATTTCAACCTTAATGTGGGATTAGAATTTTATTAGAAATTCATTAGGAATAATCTACGGGAATTTGTCAAATTACTGTGAAAAAAATAATCGTTTTCGTTAGTAAAACGCTCCGAAAGAAGCAAAAAGGAATTCGGACTTGGACATTTTTCGAATGCTAAAGTTAGGAAAGCTAAAACTAAGATCCTTTCGTTTCTTATGAACCCTATATTTGATCGAATACGTTAAGAGAATCTTCAGTAGTTACTTCGTTTTAAGATTTTGATTTTCAAATTTCCGAGAGAGAGAAAAAAAGGAGTATCGTATGAAAATCCTCATCATCGAAGACGATGTTCGAATGGCCGATCTTATTAAAAGAGGATTGGAGGAGGAAGGTTTCGAAGTTTCGGTCGCGTACGACGGCAATATGGGTAGGAAGTTAGCCTTAAATTACGAATTTGATTTAGTTATCACCGATATAGTTCTCCCCGTTTTTAGCGGATTAGAATTATGCAAAGAGATCAGGAATATAAAACCGCATATTCCAATTATCATGCTGACTGCGCTCGGAGCGACTGACGACAAGGTGGAAGCCTTCGATTCGGGAGCCGATGACTATCTAGTGAAGCCGTTCGATTTCAGGGAACTTCATGTACGAATTAAAACCTTGCTAAAACGGGTGAATGCAAACCCAAGCGGTCAGGGATTTTTACTTAGGTTTTCGGATTTAGTAATGAATATGCAAACGAAGACAGCCGCTCGTGCCGGTGTAGAGATCGAATTGACCCCGAAAGAGTTTAAGTTTTTGGAATACTTAGTGAGAAATAACGGTCGGGTCTTATCCAGGCGAGAGATTGCGGAAAAGGTATGGGGCACGAATTTCGATACGGGAACGAATTTTATAGACGTATATATAAATTACTTACGAAAGAAAATAGACAGGGACTTTCCGACAAAACTAATACATACCAAATCCGGAATGGGTTTTATACTAAAAGAAGGCCCGTGACTCGTGAAAATTAGACTTAAGCTAACCTTATTATTCACAGCGCTTTTTTCCACATTGCTTTTGATGTTTGCTTTGATAGTTTATGCTTCTTTCAGCAATAATAGAGAAGAAGAATATTATAAAAGATTGAAAAGCCAAGCGGTTACGAAGGCTGAACTTCTATTGGAGGCGAAAGTTCCGCCTGAGGCGCTTCAGTTGATCTACAAAAGTTCCCCGAATACTCTTTTCGAAGAGGAGATCGCTATCTATGATGAAAATTTGAATCTATTATACCATGACTCGGTGGAATTGGACAAAGTTAAGGAAACGCCGTCCATGTTTCAGGATATTCTGGAGCAAGGCGAAATCAAATTCTATACAAATAATCTGCAAGCGGTAGGATTACTGCATATTCACGACGGAAAAAAGTATATCATAACCGCCGCGGCTAGGGACGGATACGGGTTCGCAATTCTACAAAAACTCAAGTATAGATTGATCATAGCATACATCATCATGGTCGGATTGACCTTGATTTTAGGTCGCTTATTCGCTAAGCAATCTTTAAATCCGGTGTCCAAGCTAATCGGCAAAGTCGCAGAAATTACAGCCACTAGCCTAGATTCAAGAATCATAGTCGGAAAAGGGAAGGATGAAATAAGCGAATTAGGTCTTACCTTTAATGAGATGTTAGATCGACTTGAAAAGTCGTTTAAGGCTCAAAAGGAGTTCATCTCGAATATATCGCACGAATTACGCACACCTTTGTCTGCAATCGTTGCCGAGCTGGAATTATCACAAAATAAACGGAGAACCGTCGACGAATATAGGAAAATCATAGGACTTACTTTATCCGATTCTAAAAAATTAGTTCGACTAATAAGCGACTTGCTCGACCTCGCAAAAACTAGTTATGATCCTTCCGCTATCAGGTTTAGGCGGGTTAGAATCGACGAAGTGTTGCTGGATGCAAGATCCGAATTGATCGCTAAAAATAAGCACTATAACGTCGACTTGGTTTTTAGCGACGATTTCGAGCAATCGGAGGCACTTACCGTAAGCGGAAATGAGTATCTAGTAAAATTAGCTTTCATGAATATTATGGAAAATGGATGCAAGTTTTCACCGGACAATCGATCTCAAGTTTTTATTAAAATGAGCAAGAATAACTCACTGATTATAGAATTTAAGGATAGCGGGATTGGAATTGAAAAAGAAGACCTGCCGAATGTCTTTAATTTCTTCTTTCGAGGCGGGAACGGAAAATTCGCGGAAGGAAACGGAATCGGTTTATCCCTAACGCAAAACATAGTCTTACTTCACAAAGGTTCGATAAGCATTCAGTCGAAGCCTCAGGCGGGTACGTCCGTGAAAATGGAGTTTACTTTATCTTAATAGGAGCACGAATTTTAAATATTTGCCCCCCTTTGCAATTATTTCAGCTTGCTTTACGCTAAATAATTCGCAACCGGATCTTTTTCAATGTAATGTAAAAAAGGCGCTCAAGGAAGAGTTTCATGCATTGGAGCATGGCTTATACTGATCGTTCGTGAAACTAGTAAAGCCCGCACTGCCGATTTTCAATTTTATAAAATTAGACGCCTTCCCTTACGGCCGGACCGACACTATTCGAACTATGGGAGTTAGGGAAAGGGACCGATTGAAAGTTTTACTGGATAGTTCATCAGCCGGACAATCGACTGATTTTTTCATCTTCCGAATGATGATCACCAAGGCCGCGTATTCATTATTGAAAATTACTTTTTTGCTTGCTTAGATGATTTGCGATATTATTCTCTTTGAAAAGAATAACTTGCAGACGGAGAGAGGAGCGATAGTGAGTAATACCACAAGTAGACCTGAGGATATGGCTTTGGCAATAGGAGCCAAAAAACTCCACGAGGGCCGGCAGTTCATGTACGACGCCGCAAAACGATATCATGATTCCTTTAAAGATCCTAAAACCGGTTTTTTTAAATCAGAATATTTAGAGAAACGAAGCTGTCCTGTTTGTCTGAAGGATAACGAGAGAGTTATTTTTAACGCGGACGGAGGGGTTTACGTTAAATGCAACGAATGTGGTATGGGTTACTTAAACCCCGTTTTTACGGATGACTCGCTAACTAAATTTTATACGGGCAATAACACGGTTCAATCCGAAGTTGTCGAAAATGAAAGCGACTTCTATAAAAAAATATACATGAAAGGATTAGAAGCGTTAACCCCGCACACGAAAAGGGGAGCTATACTAGACGTGGGATGTTCGGCCGGCGGCTTTCTAGATATCGCAAAATCGAACGGTTGGGACACATGGGGTGTTGAACTCAACGAAGCCGAAATTGCTTACACTAAAAAGAAAGGCCATAAGGCATTTAATCAGATGCTTGAGAGTATTGAATTTCCGATTAAGTTTAATGCGATTACATTATGGGATGTGTTTGAACATATCAAAGATGGGCATAAATATTTAAAATTAATGAAACGCTTACTCGCACCCGACGGAGTAATTTTTATCCAAGTTCCGAATTTCCACGCTCTTGCAGCAAGGGTTTTGCAAGAAAAATGCAAGATGTTTGACGGATTGGAGCACGTTAACCTTTATTCACCCGTCACTTTAAAAGTAATCGCCGAAAAAAATGATTTTGAGATCGTCTCTATGAGTACCGTTATTTCGGAAATTCCGATAGTTAATAATTATCTTAATTACGAAGATGCATATTTGGGCGATATTCCCCACGGTGGTAAAGTAATAAACCTTATTGATGAAAAACTGCTTCACGAAAATTATCTTGGATATAAAATACAAGCGGTTCTGAAAAACGGAGGTTAAGAAAAAGCTTTATTTAATATAATCCATGCAGTATTCTTAGCTGGGAATCAGTCGAGGGAGCGGATCATTACCGGCATTGCCTATAACGATTCGCTTTCGTCGGTGTTTTGTAGCTGAGCAAATATTCAATCGAAGTTTTAAAATTCGAAAAGTATATGCCCTTTTCACAAGTCGATTTTGCTTAATTAGTTATAACTCGGAGATTCGCAGATTTCCCTGAAAATTACTATATCAAAGATTCTATGTAGACCCGGTTATTTTTTTGAAAGACGCAATTGGGCGGACCGTAACTCTCCATCCGCAATCTTGAGAGTCAACTCCGGAAAATGTCTCGCCAGAAAATATTGAAGCCAAGAGTCCCAAGTAGCATACCCGAAAAATTTCCTGGTCGGTAACCAGTCGATCAGAGCTTTAGCTACAGTATCCACAGAATGAGTGGCATTCAATGCGGAACCCATTTCAATCTCTTTACATAGCAAAGGTTTATCTTCATTCTCCTTCGACAGACCGGGAGTGTCAGTAGTAGGAGGTAAGAAAAGTTTTACTCGAACGTTATGTAGCAGCATTTCTTGTCTAAAAGCCTGTGCAAAACCTACGATCGCAAATTTACTTGCAGAGTAGGCTGAATACCCGTAAACTGATAGAATCGCGAGCATAGAAGAAACGAACACGATGTCACCCGAGCGCTGGGCTGAGAAATGGGCTTGAAACGCTTTTGCTAAATTAACGTGTCCGAAAAAATTTACGTCCATTAGTTGGCGAAATACGTTTTCGTCCAAATTTTCAACCGTTCCGGCCTGGGCGTAACCGGTATTGCAAATTAAAATGTCGAGTCCGCCTAGCGTATCTAGTACCTTCTTAGCCGCGATACCGACTTTAACAGAATCAGAAACGTCTACAACCACATGTCCGAAAATTGCAGACGAGCTGCCGGAATCTTTCAATTCCTCGAGCGTTTTCAATAGCGCCGATTCTCCTCTAGCGCCGATCATAACACTTGCCCCTAACTTTGCAAACGACTTCGCAAGTCCTTTTCCAATCCCGGCGGATCCGCCTGCGATAAAGATTTTCTTACCTTGAAACGGAGATTGATTCATCTGTTCTTTCTTCCTTTAGTCGCAGTTGCTTTGCGAACACTTGCATAATAGTGATACATACTCGTTATTCTCCATTACGGTCAATTTTTAATTCCATAATATATTAATGCTTCTCGCGAAGAAATACCCATATGGAACTCATTCCAACTTCGGATAATAAGTTAATGCCGATTTGGTTTGTTAAAATTCCATCTCCGCAGGGCTTATAGCTTTGATCAAAGTTCGTTGGCATCCACTAAAAGAAAATTAGGAGAAACTTTTCTAAGCTTTCGTGCGGAGTAGCTTCCATTGTCGGTGAAGGCCTTTTTTTTCCAGACGAAATTCTCAGTCGAGTCGTTTCCTTTCTGAATCTTACGATAGAAATGCTCCGACCGCTTTTCTTTCCCCGAAGCTGAATAGGTCCTTGCAAGCCAAAGCTCCGCCTGCCGTTTACGAAAAGTAGACGATTCCAATTCGGCTGCTTCTTCCAAAAGTTGCGCACCTTGTCTAAACTGATCTTTTTCCAAATGCAGTAACGCCTCCAAAAACAAGAGAGAAGGATCATTTACCGAGTATCGACCTGCCAATTGGAGTTCCCCGATTACTTTGTCCAGGTCTGAGAAAGTCGCCTTGTCATTCAGTAACATTGCATTTTTATAATGTTTCACTGCAATTGCTTGTTCCGAACTGTCGGATTTACCGTTCTTAGATTGTACTTTTTGAGGGAGATCGATAATTTTATGACCGGGGGAGTCCCAACTGATCGGAATTTCAAGATATGGGCCGCTGCCGGTCGGAGCGGCTCCCACCGAAATATGGATTTTTTTTGCCTCCGGACTCATGATAACCGATTTTACCGAAGTAATTTGTCTAATAGTCGAACCCATTACCCTTTGAGCGCCGCTCGTCGGATCGATTGAGTCGTTTAACAAATTCTGTAGATCGATTATGCTTGTACCTTTTGTCCTTTGCTCGTCCAATAGTTGTTGTGCGCGAATATATCTACTTTGACTGTGATGGTAAAAAACGGGAGCCGCCAGCAATTCTCCGTGTTGTAATTTCGAGCTTAGGTAGTGATTCGTATTCACAAAACTCTCGGCTCCTAGATTGGAATAAGTGATATCCACGTCTTCATAGTTAGTTTCTATCACGGCGGCCTTAGGTCCTTTTTCCGAATAATTCGTAACTATTGCTCCCCAAGTTGAATTGATTTTATGGGATCTTGCTATTCTTGCAGCGTCGTCTATCGTTTTGGCCTCTGAAATAATTTTATGACCGAAGTCGATTACCCCTAATCCCCCGAAACCGATTTTTCTATGGAATCGAGTATGAAACGCAATCGTTAAACCGGCTTCGTTGAACGCGGTGATACCCGGAACATCCGCGCCTCGACATGCGATATAACCGTAGCGCAAACCGTTTTTCGGTGTGCAAAATACGATGATCGGTCTTAGATCCCAAACATCGACTCCCGGAAAATCGAAGTTTCGCGCATGGTATAAATTTCCATCCCGGCTCTGGTCCCCCCAAACAGCAACACTCGTACACGCAGGAACCAACTGTGCGTTTCCCCAACCGGTGATATGACCTAGTTCGGGAAGAATTTGAATTTTCCCCAAGAGACCCACGGAATTTTGAAACGCGTCCATGGTAAATAGTTCTCTTTCAATTCGGGAAGATTGCCCGGCTGCCGCCAATGCTGCAAGGGTCCGTTTAGAGAATTCTGAGGGTCTATGTTTCCTCATTTTGCCTTGCAGTACTTTTATGAAAAACGAGGTGACTCCCTTCGCCAAGGCATTCCGACTTCTCCTAGGCATACTGCCTAAGAGCAAATTTTGAGCAATGGCCGGATAGAAATCGAAGATCGGTTCGAACTGACCTATAACGTTCATGATTTCGCCGAACTGTCGGCCCATTTCCTCTTGGGTTCCTTTGAGCTGTAAAACTGCCAGTGGGTGCGTCTGCTGCTGATTCATACTTCGGAGAATACCATCAAAAAAAAATACATCGACCGCTCTTATAGGTTAGGGCGTTCTATCCTATCGGATCGGACATTTCCATCGCTCCGGTTTCCTTTTCACTTTTTAAATTCGGGCATTCGATTTTAAAGTTCGAGAAGGATTTTCGGTTTATGCCGTTTTAAGAACGGCAAAAAAGGTATGGAAAAGGAAAGATTTCTGAGAATTCATAGAAAAGAACAACGGTATGGAATTCGTTCACTATAGCTTAAAAACGATGATTTACTTCGGAGCGGGAATTTCATTTCTCTATGCCTTCCTCGAAATCGTTAAGCGAAATTCTTCGAGCAAATTGTTAGTTTTAGTGATGTTTCTGACCGGATCAATTCTCATTCGTTACGGTTGGTATTCCGATTCATGGCAGATAGAAAATCCGTATTTATTCCTATTCCTTCACACTAGTATAACTCTTGTCGGCCCCTTGCTTTATCTTTACGGGAGTTCTCGTCTCCAAAATTCCTTGGACGAAATCGTAGGTTTCCGGAATTTTTTAACCAAATACGGCGTTCATTTTTCTCTTCCCTTTTTCTTCGCTATCTTCGAAATTTTCTATTTTCAAAAGGATCCGATCGAATTACGAAATCTAGTTCGGCAGAGCGCCATTCAATTTCATTGGGATCTAATACATTTCGGGACGCTTATCGCCTGCATTCAAGTCTCAATCTATTCTCTATTTTGCCTACATATCTATCATAAGATAAGCCGTCGATATGAGATTTACGAGCTGAAATTGGTTTGGATTATTCTCCTCTTACCGGTGGTTGCTAACAGCATGATTGGCCCGGCTTTCTTTTTAAAGAATTTTCTTTTATTTGAAATCGGAACCTCTTGCATAAGCCTAATCGTTCTTATGACGTTCGTTTTGAAGGAGAGAAATCCTAGTTTTTTTGAAGAAATCAGTCTTGCCATTCAAACCGCCAAATACCAAAATACCAACCTTCTTCCGAAAGATATTCAGCAAGCCGACGAGAGGCTTAAGGAAATATTAGAGAGGCAAAAATTCTATCGAGACAACGAACTTCGCTTAACAGATTTAGCAGCCGGTTTAGGATTAACGCTTCATCAAACTTCTCGTTATTTGAACGAAATTCATAAAATGAGTTTTTACGAATTAATAAACCATTATAGAGTTAAAGAAGCCTGTAGGCTTTTAATCGCCAATCCTAGTACGTCGGTGCTGGAGATCGGTTTTGAAGTAGGTTTTAATTCCAAGTCTACCTTTAACTCTCAATTCGTAAAAGTGACCGGTATGTCTCCGGCATTATACAGAAAAAGCTTTTCACAAAAAGAATAAAGGAGCCAAACCGAAGACTTTTAATTTTTAGATAGGAATTGCGGGTTGTTACGACTGCATTCGGAGAATCGTATTCGATAATATTAGTATATCGTGACGGACGCGTGTTCGATACATTCTCAAGAAAAGAGGAAATCCTTTTTTGTCGGCTCATTTCCAATTCCGATCTGTAGAAATTATCGCCTCCAGGATAAATCTAAATTCCTTTCAAGCGTTTGGTTAAACGAAATGGATGAAATGATAATTATCAGAACTTTTCCAAGAATTATTGGTCGATCGATTTCTATTCTAAATCAGCATACGGAAACTGTCCTTTTAACGAGTATGCAATGAATATTTTAGAATTACACGATCTAAGCAAATCCTTCGGTAAATTAACGGTCGTCAGTTCGCTTAACCTAATGGTCGAGGAGGGGGAAATTTTCGCCCTGATTGGCCCGAATGGGGCAGGGAAGACTACAACGATTAAAATGTTGACCACTCTTCTTCCGCCAAGTTCGGGCGAGGCATTTATAGGAGGTTTTAATCTTAAAACCCAAACAGATCAAATCCGTAGAATAATCGGATATGTGCCTCAGATGGTTTCGGTGGATGGGAATTTAACAGGCTATGAGAATTTGATGCTATTCGCTAAGCTCTACGATCTTCCCCGAAAGGAACAGAAAGAAAGAGTTAAGGATGCGCTCCATTTTATGGGCTTAGATTCCTTTGGAGACGTTCTAATCCAAAAGTATTCAGGTGGGATGGTCCGAAGATTGGAAATTGCACAGGCAACAATTCATCGGCCTAAATTGTTGTTCCTTGACGAGCCGATCGTCGGATTGGATCCGATCGGGAGAAACGTTGTCTGGGAACATATATTAGCGCTCCGGAAGAAATACGCCACTACCATCGTAATGACGACCCATTTGATGGACGAAGCCGAGAAGATTTGCACGAAAATCGCGCTAATGTCTAGGGGAAAGTTGGCCGCAATCGGCTCGCCAGCCCAACTGAAAGAATCCGTCGGAGGTTCCGACAAATCATTGGAGGAAGTCTTTATACACTATGCCCGCGAAGATCTAAACGAGTCCGACGGAAATTTTCATTCGGTTAACTTGGAACGAAAAACTGCGAGAAGGCTAGGTTGATTAATAATGATTAACTTTATTAATAAAACATTAATTATTAGCGAGCTGGAAATAAGAAAAATTATACATGATCCGTCGGAGATCATAACAAGATCCGTTCAGCCTGCTCTTTGGTTGTTGATTTTCGGTCAAGTTTTTGCAAAAATGCCATTTTTAGCAAATCGAACGGATTATCTTTCTTTTATGACTCCTGGAATTCTCGCCCAGAGCGTTTTGTTCGTTTCGATTTTTTCGGGTATCGCAATAATTTGGGAGAGAGATCTCGGGCTCATCCAAAAGATGCTTAGCACTCCGACTCCGAGAACCGCCATGGTTTTGGGAAAAGCGATCTCAGCCGGATTCCGTACGCTCCCGATCGTAGTCATTATCTACCTTTTAGCGTTAATCTTAGGAGTATCGATTCATTGGGACATTTTTAAGATCTTAGGCGTCTTACTATTCGTCTTTCTTGGCTCTATATTCTTTTCCACTTTTTCCTTAATCATCGCTTGCTTAGTTAAGACTCGGGAAAGGTTCATGGGAATAGGTCAATTGTTGACTATGCCGCTATTCTTTGCGAGCAACGCTATCTACCCGATCGAAATCATGCCCGATTGGCTTAAGGTTGTCTCCCATGTAAATCCCCTCACGTACGTGATAGACGCGCTTCGTTCGTTAATGCTGGACTTCCCCTCAAACTTCGGAGTATTAGTAGATTTCGGAGTCTTATTTATCGCGTCGCTTTTGGTCGTTCTTATCGGTGGAGTTTTATATAAAAGAGTGGCAGTGTAGGCAGTGCATCTTCCTTTCTGGAGCGATCAAGAGATTTTCACCTTTGTCACGCGGCGTATCATGCGAATATTTGAATCTGGAATTAAGCTGTCCTAAGAGCAAAAGTATTTCATTCAAAACTTCTAGTTATAGACTTTTTCCTAAGGGTTACGGGTTATGAATTCGATTTTCTCGGAAGCAATTCATCAGGACTAAAACTTTTCTCACGCGTTTCTTTATTTTCATTCTTAGAATTTCCTTCCGTTTAAATTCTTAGAAAATAATAAAAAAATGTGGCCTTTTCGCCGCAAACTAGAAAAATCGGGCGATCCGGGGTCAAATACGGATATATGTTTGTTATCGTTTAGCAGTTAGGATTAAATTCTACTGCGCGCACCAGTTAAATACATTACCGATCGGTTTTTTATTTTAACTGAGCCGCGAAATTCTTTAAGACGACTATTCGATCTTTATCAATTAAATGGAGACGAGAAAAAGATGAACTTGCCGGATTTGGCTAGCAAACTAATCGAATATGAAAGCCGCACCTATCACGATCAATCCGGAAAACCGATCATCGATCTCGATAATAAATTCGTTATTTTTGGAATTCGAGGTTATACTCTTCCAAATAACCTTTTAACAAAGAATGACGACAAAATTAACGTTTATAACGACTCACTGATTCTGCTAAGAAAGACGAGTCAACTGGAATGCCATTCGTACAATGCTACTTTAGATCCCGGATTGACTTGGTTACGTATGGCAATGAATCCGTTAGGAACCGCTCGATTAAAAGAAGGCCTCTATAAATATAAAATCGGTATTCACCGAGGGCATCCTGCGCTGAATCAAGACTCACAAGTGACGGTTCAAAGATACAAAGAGCATTCTGATCAATCGCCCTGGGTTTCCTGGAAGGAAGAAAAACCTAGTGTTTTCCAGACCGGGTGGTTCGGCATTGATATTCATGCTAAATCGACTCCGTCAGAAGAGGTAAATGCTGCAAGTGCCGGTTGCAGCGTAATAGATAGTACTTGGGACGGAGCGCTTTGGAAGGAATTTTTCGGTTTTATCCACTCGGTAAAAGCTACACAATCGTTTTACTATTATTGCGTATTAGATCAAGCAACGGTAGACGGCTTAGTCCAGTGAAATTCTAACAAAATAATAATTGCTGTACGCGTTCAATAAGTTTCTTCATAACGAACTTGCTTTCTCGTTACTACACAATTATGGGATTTTGATTAGCCCGTTGAAAGTCTTGACGCAAACTAACATAAACGACGGATAGGGATTTAATTTTCATCAAGAAAATAATTTTCGTATAGATGATAAACCGCATTTCAGTTAGCGATGTTTTTCGGAATATGGAATTACATTCGCTTAAGCGTTAAAATGTAATTTCACCTTTTTTCGTTAGTTGAACTATTATTGTCGATTTTTTTATTTCCGACATATTTTTCGTTAT
Organism: Leptospira broomii serovar Hurstbridge str. 5399; assembly: GCF_000243715.2. Lineage (NCBI taxonomy): Bacteria > Pseudomonadati > Spirochaetota > Leptospiria > Leptospirales > Leptospiraceae > Leptospira > Leptospira broomii. The sequence continues at coordinate 150,912 of NZ_AHMO02000011.1, read as the reverse complement.
TTATGCAGAAGTCCATGTTGAATTCTACAACGGCGAAATACGATTATCAAAACTGGATTCATTTAGATCGACCGGTAATCCAGGATCTATAAAAAACCATATCCCCGAAACGTTTTAACGAGGAAGGACACAATGAATATCAAAGGAAAGAAAATCGCTCTCGTTTTAGGAGGTGGAGGTGCATTGGCGGCTTTTGAAGTCGGCGTTATTCGATGGATGAAAGAAAATAATGCGCATATTGTCGGCTGTTACGGGACGTCGGCAGGAGCATTGAATTCCGCATTACTTTCTCAGGATAATTACGAAGGCCTTGAAGCGTTATGGGGATCGTTTTCAGAAAATAACTCATTTTTTAAGCAATGGCCTCTGGGAATATTTCAATCCTACTGGAAACGCGCCGCGTTAAATCCGGCTCCGCTATATAAATTAATCGAAAAGTATACGGATCCATCCAAGATATTAAAAAGCGGGATCCGCTTCGGTGCTATCATGACGAATATGTCTCTCGGCACCAAGGAATCGTACATTTTATCGAAAGAAAACTTGCCCGAATTTAAGAGAGTTCTTGAAGCTTCTTCGGCGGTTCAAAGTATTTTTCCTCCGGTTCAAATTAAAGATTATCTATATGGAGATGGAGGACTGACGGAAAACGTTCCTTTAGAGTTAGCAAAAAATGATGTCTCTAATTCAAAAGCGAATTCGTTCGTTGTCGTAAGTTGTAGTAAAGTTTTAGATCCGATTTTACCGGCAAACGCTAATTATTTTAGATATTTAATTAGGACGATCGATATATTGTTGAACGATCGGGAGAGGAGCGGTCTGGATAAACTTGACTCCGACACGATATTAATAGAGCCGGGAAAAGAATCCGGATTCTTCTCCATTTTAGATACTCGACAAGAGTCTATTCAGAAGTTGATCAATCTCGGATATGATCGAGCAAAGACGCTTTTTCAATCCTCCTAAATTCAGGCGAAACTATTGTAAGCGCTTTGTCCGCCGGGGACTCCAGACGGGAACCTCACAGTGTATTCCGCGCCCTCTGACACGTCTACAAGCAAGGCAATTCTTATGAATTTATTGCTAGTGATCTGCTGAAATTGAATCGAACGGACCGCAGTTGTAGGCGCTATAGCCGTGGTTCCGGTGTAACGAGTACCGAAATCGATGACCCCGCAGTTCGGATTATCGCCCGAACCGGCAAGGCCAGCAAGAAGTAGAAGGCTACTATTATTGTCGCCTTTACTCTTGGAACAGCTTGCAAATAAGCACGGTGAATCCTAAAGCGATTGGAATGATTGATAGTTTATTCTTAAAAGACATACACTCTCCGGTGAATTTATGTCATTCAGAATAAACGAAGATCATGAGATTGACATTTCGTAGGAACCACATCGATCCGAATACTTGTACGTGATTTACTTACGGTTATTCAAAAATTCATAAAACTTTCCAATTTTATGAATCTAGCAGATCTCGAAGTTGCACTATAATAGTCGAGAATTGCATACTCCCTTTGACACCCAGCTTTTCAGCCGCGTTTGCCCGATGAGCTTCCACTGTTCGCAGACTAATTCCGAGTATCTCCGCGATTTCTCGATTCATAAACCCTTTAGAGATATATCGAAGCAATTCCTTTTCCCTATCCGTTAATTTATGGAAAGAGAGGATGAGTTCTTCCGGCAAGACTTGTACACCGATCGGAAAATCGGGAAATAACCTTTCTCCTGATAGCATTTTTCTGATCGATGAGAGTATTTCCATCGGCTCCGCATCTTTTAGAAGGTAGCCGCGGGCTCCCAATTGTCCAGCGCGACGCAAATGATCCCAATCTCGAGAGGAAGTCAGGATCGCAAACGGAAACGTTCGACGCTCCGCATGAAGCTCCTCCAACAAAGCAAATACCGGTCCATCGGGAAGTTGAATATCAAGCAGAGTCAAATCCGGAAGAGGGTCCGTGCGCAATCTGCGTTCCGCCTGGTTGCGGGATCGCGCCACTCCATCGATGCTAAAATCATCGGCTCCGATCAGTGCATTTTCAAGACCGGCAAGCACAAGCGGATGATCATCGACAAAAAACAAACTACGCTTCAAACTCAACATTTTCCACTGCTGAAGGTATTCGTCCCATTCGATCGGTCAATTGTTAATAGAAGTGATACTTTTAGAAAATGTTCCGATTGAAATCAAACGTTCGAAGGCAACTCGATCGTAAATCGGCTTCCCTTTCCCAATTCCGAATAAAAATGAATTTCTCCTCCATGGGCGAGTACGATTCTTCGGACCACGGCCAACCCTAATCCGGAACCTTTCTGATCACCTCCGATAAGACCGAACGGTTGAAACAATTTACCTCGTAATTCGGGCTTTATCCCGGGTCCGTTGTCTTGAAAAATAAAATAGAGCCGATTGTCTTCCCGATCTATGACGACTTGAAAGAGTCCACCGGATTGCATGGCCGCAGCCGCATTTCGAGTCAGATTTAAGACGACTCTACGAAACCTATCCACGTCCATACGAACGAGACCTTCTTCTCGTAAGACGACTTTATACTCGATAGGTATATCTTTCAATTGATCGGACAGATCTGTCTCTATACGCTTAGCAATCTCGGATAAAGTATGCGTTTCCAAACGAACAATAATTCGCTCTCTTGCGAAATCGAGAATGTCCAAGGCCATATTTCTCATGTATAAAGCCTCCCTTTCGATCTGCTCGAGAATTACTCCAGCGGACTGCGGTTCTTGCAATGCGGTACGAACCTGAATTCCGATTACCTGACAATGATGATTGATGTCGTGAACGATTTCAGATGCAGCTTGGCCAACGCTGGCTAGCGCTTCCGCTCGAATCTTATCGATATTATCCAAGACAACGCTTAGAGATTCGCAAACACCCGTAATGTACAGTTTTTCTCTTTCTAGATCCTCGATCTTAATTCCTTCGCATTGTAAAACGCAGAGGATTTCATTTCCTCTAAGCACCGGAAGACGTAACCGAGTTCCGAGGAGTTCCAATTCAGATAATGAACCTAGCTCCTTATTAACATCCGATAAAACGGCTTCCGGTAACGAATTCGGCTCAGGAAGTAGTCGAATAAATTTCTCCGAATCCGTTTGAGAAAGAAATACGCAATACCCGCTTCTTATATTGAATGCATCAAGAATTCCTGAGAAAGCGGTCCAAATTGCGGTTTCCCTACTATTCGAACGGTTCAAATTTCGAGTAATCGTCAATAGGCTTTCCATTCTTTGACCGAGTCTTTCGCTTAAATTGAAAGTATTAGCGTAGCGAACGGCGAGATAATACGAATGAGTCAGTAAAAAAATGTGTAGTCCAATAGCCGAAAAATATCCGGAATTAATTATAGACGATGTATAGAGTATATCGTTTATGTTTGCCAAAGTGGAAGCAATCCAACCTATCCAAAGGACGGCAGCCCCCGTTTCTTTACGGAGAACGGCTATAAAATTAATGTAAAGAAAATAGATCGAGCAACTGAGCAGGACCAAATGATAAATCGTAGCGAATCTGGTAAATATAAGAGGATCTAAAAATAAGACAAGTGCGCTGAAAAATCCCGAAACAGAGGCAAAAACACCGAACACGTATCGATTATAGTATTTTTTAAAAAGCGTAAACAGATACCAATGTAAGACCGGCGCCCCTACATAGACCGTTAAATAGTCGAGTCTCACTAACGATTCCCAGGATAAATCGGGAAGAATCTGTAAAATATAACGTTGTCCCGTTACCAAGCTTCGGACGGACATTATAAAACAAAAAAGACCTAATTGTAAAAAAGTTAATTCCCTCCGTCGAACGAAAAAAATCAAACAATGATAAACTCCGATCATAAAGATCGAACCTGCAACAAAAAGTTCCAATGCTATCGAGTTACGCTGATGCGATAAAAGGGAGTCGGCCTTTCCGAAAGAAATTCCTTGCCAGATTCCACCCAACTGGTGGTGGAAATTGGAAACGTGAAGAAGTAATTCCGTTTCTCCCGAGGTCTCAAACGGATAAACAGCGGGACGCCATTCGGGGATTTCCTTTTCTCGCGAAGTCCCGACTATTCCGTTTTTCCCTACGATATTACCGTTAACAAATAGAATATACGCAGACTCCAAATCAATAATAGAAACCGCATATAATGAACGTTCTTCCGGTAAAAGTAGTTTTAAACGATAGCTTGCATATCCTTGGGGGTTTAAGACTTGTTGACCGATGCTTTTTCCATTCCAGAATCCCGGCATCGGAAAATACTTAACGGGGCTCCGATTTTGGAAGAACGTAGGGATGAACTGATTCCAATAAAATTCCCAGGATCCATTCAATAGTAGGGGCGATGATTCCGAATTCCAAACTCGCAGATCTAAAGTTCCGGATTCGATTTTCACATCATTTGATTTTTCCGAAGAACTACTAGGTTGAGTCTTACATCCTATGCAAATCGAGATAAGCAGAAAAAATATATAGATACGGCGCATCGTCGGTTTGGATCAATTAGCTCGACAAGCATTCTATAAAGAATGGGCGCAAAGTCAATCCGCTTATTAAGAAAACGGACTTTCGATGCAGAAGATAAAAATTCAATTCGTACTACGAACTCGACAAGCAATCGTTAATACATACGAATGACACAGTCGAAAGACTAAAGCCAAATTTTTATCTTAAGATCGAGCATATATAGATAATTGGATTAAGCATCGATCGGCAAATATAAATCATTCGTTGATGGAAAAGAGATGAAAACCCGATTTTCCCAATTGTGAAACTGCGTCGCTTTCCGGTATTGTCGCGTAGGTTCCATCACTACTGAAAACGGAACCACCCGGTTCCCAAGCCGACTGACCGGTTTGTAATGAGGAAACGGAAATTTTTTTTAGGCTTTTTAAGGATGGCCAAGACCTAACTTCCACTAATCCACCGTGAACGAAAACGAATACAAATTTTCCCGTATTCGAAAAAATTAAATTTCGAGCACCTTTAATGGAATCGAAAGTTTCTTGCTCTAACGACGATAAATTGGTTTTTACCAACTTACCCGTCTCATTACTTAAAATCAAAAGATTCTCATTTGTAGGATCGAACGCGACTCCGTAAGGAGATACGGGAATCGCGAAATCTATCATTTTACCGCTTTTTAAATCCAAGACATGTCCTTTCACAAGTTTCTTCCAAACCAGCTCGGAGTATTCTAAAATAGCCAACTTGCTGAAATCTGAACTCGCGGTAATTCCGAGTTCAGAATAGAAATTATTGCCGCCGGTAATTTTCTCTATGGAAAAGGAAGCAACCTCTTCGATTTTTTTCGAATCGATCGAAAAACTCAGGATTGAAATCGAAGACGGCCAACCCAAATTATCCTTATCTTTCTCGATCCGATAATAATAGATTCCATTCTTAGAATCTATTCCGATTGAAATCATGAGATTTCGGAGTATCGATTTGGATTCGACCGAATTAGGACCGACTTTAATATCTAAGTTTTCGAATTGATCCAACTCAGATATTGTTTTACTCCAATTTATTTTATTCGAACCGATATCCCAATCTAAGTAAATCGTTCTCTCAATCGACTTCGGCTGACCCGGTCTACTCCGATTTTTAAGAATTAGGCCGCCCTTTGTCCCGTCAAAGAAAACGAGATTAGTATTAAATTGAACGAACGATCTACCGTTGGAAAAAGTTCTAATAGGTGTGGCATCTATGAAAACATCCGGATTACTCGCCGCAAATTCCGCGATTGGCGGAGACAAATCGAACGTTTTTCTATCCCGCATATCGAAAAGGCGAAATGTCACTTTATGCTTTTCTAACGAATCCCAATTTTCGTTCTTCTGACCTACTAAAACGTACCGATTTGCATCTAATTTCAAAAAGGCGTCCGCACGATTTTGCACTTTGTAGCTTTCGATTTTTTTTAAAGATTGGGAAGCGATTTCTCCGGACAATAGTCCCATAAACACAATTGTTAAGCGGATTAATAGATTCCAATAAATCCTCATAAGATTCCTCGTCCGGTAAAAATCGATCGCTCAAAAAATAAACGGGCCGTTCGAATCGAGCAAGAATTTATTTACATTTATAAATTATATTTCTTTACTGTCTGCACTTGAGGTGTGCTTAGTATTTCGTTTGACAAGTCGGTGAATCGAGTAATGCCTTTAGGCTCACGAATTCATTTACATTCAGGGGGTAAAAACAATGTCTGACATTCTTCACAGAGTTGGAATCGCATCACCCATTAAAAAGGTATTCGAAGGTATATCGAGCATAGATGGGTTACGTCATTGGTGGGTTTCGGATACAAAAGGAAATGCCGAACTAAACTCTACGATTCTCCTCGGATTTTGTGATTTGAAGGTAATCGAGCTGCAGCCTTACCAATCGATAAAGTGGAGATGTATTCGAGGACCCGAGGAGTGGTTGGATACCGAGATTAAATTCAGGCTGGAATATAAAGAAAACCAAACATTCGTAATTTTTACTCATGCAAATTGGAAAAATCCTGTCGAGTTTATGCATCATTGTAGCACCAAATGGGCAACTTTTCTTTTAAGTTTAAAATACTGGTTGGAACGAGACGAAGGTCGTCCTTCTCCTTATGATGTTAAAATACACGTAGGCGATTAAAGTTTCCTGCCGTGTTTAGTTAAAATCCTTTTCAAGATATTACCTTTTTTTCAAGGACGGATAGATAGGCGGGAAAAACGAATTGAAAAATCCTAGTTAAAACGGCATAATCATTGCGTGCCGAATCCGTTAAATATAGAATATGATCGAACCTTAATTTTCGATGAATGGAATCTTCTTGAAAATTGTATCGAAGATCCTTTATTACTTCTCGATTACGATTGGAATATTCTAAAATGGAATAAGGCGGCGTGGCTGGAATTTCCAGATCTCGGAGAATCCGTTCAATTTAATACGTTAGCTCGCATTATACCGGAATGGGATGCTCGAAATGATTTTTTGTCCTTAGCATTTCATGCGGTAGTTCATTCAAAGAGAGCACGCGCAAGTTCGTCCCCCGAACTTGTTTCCGTTTGGCGGAGTTCTTCGGATTGTAATTTTTATTTTGCCGTTTTTGAAGATTCGGATTCGACTCTTTCCGAAAGTAATTCTTTATTTAAAGGACCGGCATTGTCTTACCGGCAATCGTTAAAGGAACTGGATTTTCGGATCGACCCGACCATTTCGCCAACTAAATCCTTAACGTCAGATGAAGGGTCCGAAAAGTCGGATCCGGCCAATAAAGAGCAACTTCTCTGGAAAATTTCTATTTTAAACCTTCTCCAGCAAATCTCGACCGCAGCCAACGAAGCAGATGGTGTCGAATCACTCCTTCAATTTGCTTTAGATAGAATTTGCCTTATATCGGGTTGGAAGCTCGGTCGTGTTTATTTGTGGTCCTCCGAAACGGAAATGCTCGAGTTAGCGCCGATCTGGTATATGGAGGAGGAGACTGCACTCAAAGAATTCAAGTTAGAATTGGAAAAGCAAATTCATTCTACTGCGTCAGGCATTGCTATGCGGGTCATAAAGGAAAGAAAGGTAATTTGGGTCGATGATTTTCGATCCGTATTCACGACTTTAGAGCAGGACTTGGCGTGGAAGGCGGGTATTTACTTTTGCTGCTCGATTCCGCTTTTTGTTCGAGAAACAATTGTAGGTGTTTTGGAATTTTTTTCCGGCCCTGAAATACCGGAGCCCTCATTCTTGGAAGCTTTAAGGCATATCGGTTCTCAAATCGGACGAGTATTTGAAAGAACGTATTCCGAAAATTATCTGCGCAATTCAAGGGAAGAATTAAGATCCTTGGCCGCTCGCTTACAACATGTAAGGGAAGAAGAAAGGGTTCGGATCGCTCGCGAAATTCACGACGAGTTAGGACAATTATTAACCGTCTTGAAAATCGACCTTTCCTTATTGCGTAAAAAGAAGAGCGAAATAGTCCATAATGAAGAAAGATTGATAAATGAAATAAATTCAATGAGCAAGGTTGCGGATTCGGCCATCCAATCGGTACAAAGAATCGCGACCGAACTTCGACCCTTAATCCTCGACGATCTCGGTTTATTGGAAGGAATAGAATGGTATGTTAAGGATTTTCAAAAGCGATCGGGTATCGTCTGTAATATCTCCATAGATGCTGAAGTCCCGCTTAACCCCGGTGCGGAAAGTGGAACGGCTATTTTTCGAATTCTTCAAGAAACACTTACTAACGTGATTAGACATTCCCAGGCAACAATTGTAGATGTGTCTTTAACCCAAGATGCATCGAGCTTACGACTATCCGTTCACGACAACGGGGTAGGAATTCCTACCGATGAGATTTCAAATTCTAAATCCTTAGGTCTGATCGGTATGAGAGAAAGAGCCACAGTTTTAGGAGGGGAGTTAACTATCGAAAGCAATAATTCCAAAGGAACTACTGTGGCAGTAAGAATCCCGCGCGGAGAAACACTAAAAACGGTATTCCTATGATTGATACAATACTTGCGGACGATCATGTACTAATAAGAGAAGGCCTGAAAAAAATTCTGGTCGGAGAACAGGATATTAACGTGGTTTATGAAGCCGAAAACGGAAAGCAGGTGCTAGAGTTTCTCGCCGATCGTACTGCCGATATACTCATTCTTGACCTGAATATGCCGCTTATGAACGGTCTAGAGACTGTTAAATACGTTCACAAATCCTGTCCTACTACGCATATTTTAGTCTTAAGTATGTACCCGGAAGAACGATTTGCAGTTAGAGCCCTAAAATCGGGAGCCGCCGGTTATATTACGAAAGGCAGCGCCGGAGACGAATTAATCGGTGCAATTAGAAGAATTGCCGCTGGTCAACGTTATGTAAGTTCCGAAGCTGCAGAAATACTCGTCAGAGAATTATCCAACCCCGCTGACCGCTTATCTCATGAAATTCTTTCGGAACGTGAATTTCAAATTCTATTACTTTTAGCTAAAGGAAAAAATGTTCGAAGTATCTCGCAGGATTTAGGATTGAGCGTAAATACGATCAACACGTATCGATCTCGGATATTATATAAAATGAATTTAAAATCGACTCAAGAATTAGTGCGATATGCTTTCGACCAACAATTACTTGAATAGGAAGTACGATCAAGCTCGTAAAACTTCTATATTAAGTTGATTCGAAAATTGAATACCTTGCCTACCTTTTCCTTGTAGCATTTTTCGCTACAAATTATAGTATCGTTTAACTATATTAATACGATAAATTTCAATATCAATTTTTGTTGTTACTCTTCCATTTCCGTTGCATAATTATTACTTTCTGCAATATTTTTGCATCTTTAGCATCGGAGTGAAAGGCTATGGTTTCGACGAAAACGACTGAAATTCCTGTTAGAGACACGCTCGACTTAAAACAATTGCTGGAAGTTTTGTCCGCATTGAAAAGAGGAGATCTATCCAGACGAATGCCGCTCGACCAAACCGGTATCGCGGGTAAAATATCAGACATTCTTAATGATATAATAGACCAAAATGACCGGATGGTAAAAGAATTCGAGCGAATCAGTAACGAAGTCGGTCAAGAAGGAAAAATTTCACACCGGATAAGCGCAGTAGCAACAGGCGGCTCTTGGGCAGCCTGCATGAATTCCGTTAATTCCCTTATAGGTAATTTAGTACAACCGAATACCGAAGTAATGCGTGTAATCGGAGCGGTAGCCGGCGGAGACCTTTCTCGAAATATGTCTTTAGAAATCGAAGGGCGCCCGTTAAAAGGGGAATTCCTACGTACGGCTAAAATCGTTAATACGATGGTGGATCAGTTGAATTCATTCGCGTCGGAAGTGACCCGGGTTGCTAGAGAAGTAGGAACTGAAGGAAAGCTTGGAGGCCAGGCTGACGTTCGTGGAGTAGCCGGAACATGGAAGGACCTCACGGATAGCGTGAACTTTATGGCCGGAAATCTCACCGGACAGGTGCGAGACATAGCGGAAGTAACCAAGGCGGTAGCGACAGGTGACTTATCTAAGAAGATCACCGTGGATGTAAAAGGAGAGATCCTAGAACTCAAGGACACGATCAACACGATGGTGGATCAATTGAATTCATTCGCGTCCGAGGTGACTCGGGTTGCTAGAGAAGTGGGAACTGAAGGAAAGCTTGGAGGCCAGGCTGACGTTCGTGGAGTAGCCGGAACTTGGAAGGACCTCACTGACAGCGTGAACTTTATGGCGAATAATCTCACAACTCAAGTTCGCGGTATCGCCAAGGTAGTAACCTCAGTAGCTAACGGAGACTTAAAGAAAAAATTATATTTGGAAGCCAAAGGGGAAATAGCGGAACTCTCCGATACGATCAATGATATGATCGATACTTTAGGTCTATTCGGAGACCAAGTGACGACCGTTGCAAGGGAAGTGGGAATCGAGGGTAAATTAGGAGGTCAAGCAAGCGTTCCCGGAGCGGCCGGATTATGGAGAGATTTAACGGATAATGTGAATCAGTTGGCAAGTAACCTTACCACTCAGGTTCGAGCCATCGCCGAGGTTGCCACAGGTGTGACGAAAGGAGATTTGTCCAGGACCGTTATGGTTAAGGCCGCAGGAGAAGTTGCGGCACTTTCGGATAATATTAACGAGATGATTCGAAATCTAAGAGAAACGACTAGAATCAATACCGAACAAGACTGGCTCAAAACGAACCTCGCGAAATTTACTAGATTACTGCAAGGCCAAAGAAACCTCGTAAACGTAAGTAAATTGATCTTATCGGAATTGGCTCCTCTTGTTTCCGCTCAACACGGAGCTTTTTTCATTACAGAAAACGCAGAGGAAGAGGCTTCCTTAAAACTCTTGGTAAGTTATGCATACCAAGAGCGCAAGAATGTCTCGAATCGATTTGACCCTGGAGAGGGACTGGTAGGCCAATGTTATTTGGAACGGAAGAGAATCCTATTAACTCAGGTCCCTAACGATTACATCAAGATCAGCTCGGCGCTCGGGGAATCGGCGCCACTCAATATCGTCGTTCTCCCGGTTTTATTCGAGGGAGAAGTGAAGGCGATTATCGAGTTAGCTTCCTTTCCGAGTTTTACACCGATCCATCTAAACTTTTTAGATCAGCTCACTGAAAGTATCGGAATCGTTTTAAATACGATTGCCGCCGGAATGAGAACGGAAGAGCTTCTAATTCAGTCTCAGACTTTAACGGAGGAGCTGCAAGGACGTCAAGAAGAGCTGACTAAAACGAACGAACGATTGGAAGAACAAGCCAAATCTTTGCAAGCATCCGAGGATCTGCTTAAGGAACAAAGGGAAGAATTGCAGGATAAAAACGACGAGCTGGAAGAGAAAGCTAGACTTCTGGCGAGAAAAAATAACGAAGTCGAGCGAAAAAATATGGAAGTAGAGCAGGCCAGACATTCTCTCGAAGAGAAGGCGAGACAACTCGCCTTAACATCCCGATACAAATCCGAGTTTCTCGCCAATATGTCCCACGAATTACGAACTCCTCTTAATAATATGTTGATCTTATCTAGGCTATTATACGATAACGAAAATAATAACTTATCGATTAAACAAATCGAATATGCCCGAACGATTCACAGTTCTGGCAACGATTTGCTGCAACTGATCAACGATATATTAGATTTATCAAAAATAGAATCCGGCAAAATGACGGTTGATTTGGATTCCGTATCATTTCAGGAATTCGCGGATTATCTTGAAAGGTCGTTTAGAGAGACCGCTCGAAATAAGGAGCTTGAATTCCAAGTCGATTTAAACGTCGATCTCCCGGCCAGAATGACTACCGACCTGCAAAGGTTACAGCAGATATTGAGAAACCTACTTTCTAATGCGTTTAAGTTCACTCATAAAGGAGGAGTACGCTTGGTCATTTCCCCAGTTAAATCGGGCTGGGGTAGCGATCACCAAATTCTAAATCAGGCGAGCTCGGTGATAGCCTTCTCAGTTATAGATACCGGAATCGGCATCCCGCTGGAAAAGCAAACTTTGATTTTCGAGGCTTTTCGACAAGCCGACGGAAGCACAAGTCGGAAGTACGGTGGGACAGGTCTAGGTTTATCGATCAGCAAGGAGATCACCAGATTATTAGGCGGAGAACTTAGACTCACAAGTCAATCGAATACGGGTAGCACATTCACACTTTATCTCCCGATCGAATACATACCGACGGATGAAACTCAAACTGCCGGAGAACAAACGGAATGGATTCAGTCGAACGGAATCAGCAACCGGGTGAATCCGGTAATCTTAAGCGAATCATTCTCCAAAAGAATCCCGAGACGTTTAGTGGAAGACGACCGTTCAAGCCTTTCCGGTGATACGATCCTAATTATCGAAGAAGACGAAGCATTCGCAATGCTGCTTCTAGAAATATCCCGAAAGAACGGGTTCAAAGGTCTCGTTGCACTAGACGGTAAAACCGGCTTTTCTCTCTTAAAGGATTTTCCCGTTCAAGCCGTATTACTCGATCATCAATTACCCGACATGAACGGTTGGCTCATTCTTAATTGGTTAAAAAAAGAGACGAAATTCAGACATATTCCAGTACAGATAATATCCGAGCAAAATGAATGGAGAAGAAGTCTGCGAATGGGAGCTCTTTCACATATAACCAAGCCGATCGAGCCGAATATGATTCAGCAAATCTTTGATACGTTCTTAAATTTTAAAAGTAAAAAGTCGAGATCCCTTCTGATTATCGATGGAAGCGAGGAAACATTAAAGGAACTTCGCGAATTGCTCGGTGAGCGCGATTTAAGTATAAAGACGACGGAAAATGCGCGTGAAGCAATAAGCTTCTTAATGCAGGATTCTTTTGATTGCATTTACTGTTCGTTTAAACTACCGGATATGTCTTTCCATGATTTCTTACTTGAAATCAGCCATCTAGGAAAGGAAATAATTCCGATTGTCCTAAACATCGATTCCGAACTTAGTCAAGCTCAGGAAGCCGAAATTCAAAATCTAAAGAGCGGATTTATTCTGAAGGAAGTCGAGTCGCCGGAATTGGCGGCGGAAGAAATATCAATCTTTCTGCATCAGCCGATCGAAAATATCACACCTCTACATCAAAAATTAATTACGGAAACTTTACATAACGATCAAGCGTTAAAAGGTCGCAAAGTGCTGATCGTAGACGACGATGTGCGAAATATTTTTGCGCTAACCAGCGTTCTCGAGCAGCATAAAATGAAAATCGAGTATGCTGAAAACGCTCGAGACGGTATTGAACTTTTAAAAAAGGTCGAGGGCGTGGAAGTCGTGTTAATGGACGTAATGATGCCGGACATGGACGGTTATGAGGCTATGAGATGCATTCGGGCGGATGAGAATTTCGCCCAACTTCCGATTGTTGCCCTGACAGCCAAGGCAATGAAAGGTGACAGAGAAAAGTGCATCGATGCCGGTGCCACCGATTATATTACGAAACCGGTGAGTGTCGATCAGTTACTTTCGTTGCTTCGGGTGCTGCTGTGCAGGTGAATATGGATCTAAAATTTAATGTGAATATTCTCATCGTCGACGATAATCCCGAGAATCTACGAGTGATGGAATATATTCTCGCAGATCCAGAATTGAATGTGATTAAAGCTTATTCGGGACAGGATGCCTTAAAACTACTTCTTGATCCGGAGGATTTTGCTCTAATATTTATGGACGTCCGGATGCCCGGGATGGACGGTTTCGAAGTCGCTTCGCTGATACGTCAACGCGAAAGGTGCGCGCAAATTCCGATCATTTTTTTGACCGCTTACAGCAATAGTGATACCGTAATGTTTAAAGGATATTCGTTAGGAGCTGTCGATTTTCTAATTAAACCTATCGCCCCCGAAATACTGAAATCAAAAGTTTCCGTATTTGTTGATCTATTCAAAAAAAACAAAATTCTAATTCTGCAGGAAGAATTACTTCGGCAAAGTCATGATGAACTGGAGGTACGAGTCGAAGAACGTACTGCCGAGTTACATAGAGTCAACGCTGAATTAATGACGGAGAATATAGAAAGAAGACGAGCAGAAGAGGCTCTGCGAAACTCCTTACGAGAAAAGGAGGTTCTTCTTCGCGAAATACATCATCGTGTGAAGAATAATCTTCAAATCGTATCAAGCATTTTGAGTTTACAGGGCAATTATATTAAAGATCAAAAATCGCTGGAGATGTTCGAAGATTCCCAGTCCAGAATTAGATCGATCGCACTCATTCATGAACTATTGTATCAAAACGAAGATTTAGCTAGAATGGATTTTAAGGAGTATCTGCGAAGTTTAGTAACCAATTTGTTGAGAACATATAGAGTAGATTCACGAATCAGCTTCGAAATTGACGCCGATCCCGTAACATTCGGATTAGATTCGGCAATACATTGCGGATTGATCGTAACCGAGTTAGTAACAAATTCGCTGAAATACGGCTTTCGCGGCCGAGACGAAGGTAAAGTATCCGTTTCGATAAAAAATTTCGAAGATGAATATATTTTAACGGTCGAGGACGACGGTGTAGGTTTCCCGGAAAATTTTGACTATAGACAAGCCGATTCTTTAGGCTTACAATTAGTAAGTACGTTAGCCGAGCAAATCGAGGGAAAATTACATTTGAGTAGAGATTCGGGAACAAAATTTACTTTAGCGTTTAAAGATCGCAGTCGGGTAAAAAGATGAGTGTAAATCCTGCCAGAATTCTAGTCGTAGAAGATGAAAACATAGTAGCGAAGGATATCCAAAGCCGCCTAATAAAAGCGGAATATCCTAACGTAAGTATTGCCCGAAACGGCGAAGAAGCGATTCGCAGGGTAATCGAGTCCCCGCCGGATTTATTGTTAATGGATATAATGTTTTCTTCAGGTGTCCTTGACGGTGTCGAAACCGCAATTGCGTTCGGAGGAAAAATAGATGTTCCTGTTATTTTTCTAACCGCATACGCCGACTCATCGTCAGTTTCACGAACCATTGCCACAAATCCGTTCGCTTACGTATTGAAACCGTTCCGAATCAAAGGACTTCAAGTTTTAATCGAAACAGCATTGAGTAACCACGAACTAAAAAAGAAAAGAAAAGAAGATTATCGCTTACTCAATTCTATTTCAGAAAATATTAAAAGTATTATTGATATGAAAATTCAGCGAACCTACTGATCGAGCGAAGATTTTACCGGAAAAGGAAGGCTCAATTTGGGAACTGCAAAAATACTCATTGTTGAAGACGAAGGACTCGTCGCTCAAGATATTAAGCATAGAATTTTGAGAATGGGTTACCCGGCTCCGTTCATCGTCTATACCGGAGAGGAGGCGGTGGAAAAAGCGGAAAATACCGAGCTAGATTTGATTCTTATGGATATAATTTTATCCAATGGATTTATCGATGGGGTCCAAGCGGCGGAACAAATTCATAAATTTTCAGACGTACCTATCATTTACTTAACCGCCTCTTCGGATGCGCAAACTTTAACCAGGGCTAAGGCGACCGGACCCGACGGTTATATTTTAAAACCTTTTCAAAGCAGGGAACTTCAAATTGCGATAGAGCTAACTCTATACAGGCATAAGATTGAAAAAGGTTTTTTAGAAGACGACCGCCTCGTGTCGGCGACGCTCTATAATCTGCAAGAGGGTATCGTTGCCGTCAATCGTTCCGGAAATATTTGCTTTATAAACGGAACTGCACAAAAGTTGACCGGCTGGAACGAATCGGAAGCGTCCGGACGTCCTCTCAAAGAAGTTGTCAGAATACTGGTTTCTTCTCCTTCTAAGGATTCTGATTTAGATACGATATTAAAAGCGGAATCTGATTTAGATATTCCTTCCCACGGTTTTATAGTTTCGAAAGAAAAAGTTATGACGGAAGTGTTGACGGTAAATAAATTCGTCGTAGTGGAAGAGGAATTAGATCTTGCCTACATCCTGATCATCCGAGACTTTAGCAATTCGCTTTCCGATAACCCATGGAAATGAAATCGAATCGGCAGAACGATGAAATTTCGTTCTTTATCACTTCGGATTCGGAACCCGCTTCCGGATTACTTTTTAATGAAAGTAAGGAAATGCTCTACTTCCTTTTTTGAACCTACGATGAATGTCGTTCTTTCGTGAAGTTCGGAAGGCTGTAAGTCCAGAATTCTTTGCCCTTCCACCGTAATGGCGACTCCTCCCGCCTGCTCGGCGATCAATGCCATCGGAGCTACTTCGTATAACAATCGTAGTTTTCCTTTCGGGTATTTCGGAGATTTTGTATCGTTCGGATACAGAAAGATTCCGCCCTTAAGTAAATTTCTATGAAAATCCGCGACAAGGGATCCTATATAACGAGCGGATTGCGGTTTACGTCCGCCTTCGATGGATTTGATATCTCGAATATAATTTTTTACTTCATCGGACCAGTAATTATAATTTCCTTCGTTAATCGAATAGATTCCGCCGGACTCCGGCATCTTCATTTCAGGATGCGAGAGTATAAATTCCCCGCAGGAAGGATCCAAAGTAAATCCGGAAACCCCCTTACCGACAGACAAGACTAACATAGTTGAAGATCCATACACGATATATCCGGCCGCTCTCTGTTTTGCCCCTTTTTGTAGCAAATCTTCCTTGGTGCCGGGCGTTCCTTGAGGCGATGTGCGTAAATGAACGGAGAATATTGTGCCTATCGAAACATTCGCGTCTATATTTGAAGAGCCGTCCAGAGGATCGATCGCGATCGTATATTTACCAATCTTATAACCTGTCGGGATCGAAATGATATTTTCCTGTTCCTCACTCCCCATCGCACATAAATGACCGCAACGCGTGAGAGTGTGAGTAAAGATTTTATCCGCATATTCGTCCAGTTTCATGACTGTTTCGCCCTGAACGTTTGTCTGGTCTGTGGAACCTAAAATATTATCCAGTAATCCGGCCTTACGAACTTCCCTAGAAACGATTTTTGCTGCGTAAACCAAGTGACTCATGAGAGCCGTAAAATCTCCCGTCGCTTGAGGAAGCTTTAATTGCTCCTCAATCAAATACTGGGAAAGACTCATCAATTGGGTCGGATGGGCGGTCGTCACGGGAATCTCCTATCGTAAGTGAATGGTACTCGGTTATGAAATCGCACCCTGTTGAGAAGACAAGCCGGATTTGTAGGTGAGAATCGGCTATAACTTTGAATCGGGAAGGGGTAATCAGAAAAAATTTAGCAGGATATCGGGATTTTGAAAAAGAAAAAGGGGTGAAAATCAAACCTGTTCGGTCGATATTAATAGCAGTCGTGAATTCACCTATAACCAAAACGCAAATTCCGGATGTTTTCGAAGAATTTACGAACCAGTTTCTCAGAGACGTAAAGAATTCACTGAGTACCGAAATGGTTTTGACTCATTTTTATTTCCAAGATCTCTCCCAATACTTTCGACTTTTGGGAGAGCAAAAATCGGGCGAAATCCTGACCGATTTAAAATCGGTGATACAGGCGCATTTGCGACCCTACGACAAACTCTATGTTTTGAATTCCAGGTCCTTTATGACCTTTTGCCCTGATTGCCGATTGGATATCGTAAAAAGTAGATTTGATGAAGTTATTTTCCAGGTAAACCATCTAATCATCGATTACGAAATTCGTTTCCTCGAAATCACCGAACCGTTGGATTCTTTTCGGCCCGTATATGAAAAATTGCTTCGCCCCTTGATAGGGTAGTTCCTGCTTTAGTTTTGGCCGCCTTTCAAAAATCTTATTACATTAAAAAAACTCTCTTCTGAAAATGAACGTTTGTACCGTAAATTGGAACGTACGGGAGATAAAGATGGAAGATAGAGCGAAAAAGTTTAGAGCTACCTTGGAACGTTATATCAACTATCGCGGAATTGATATTATTCTCACATTGAAAGATGGAACAATTATCGAATTAGATAAGAACCGCAGAATGGACGGTGATATCGTAATTAAAAACGGAACCTTCGGAATCGAAGCTACGATCGAGATTTCCGAAATACAGAAAGCAGATTTTTTTGCCGCTTGAGGGGATACTTGTAGGAACTTCTACAAGTCCCCTAGTACTAAAAACTCCAATTTGAATTCTGGTTCCGGGCGAACCGCAGTGATTTGCACGAATTGTAGGAACTTCTACACCACGGCACACCCAATCTCGTAATCTTAAAAAAGCTCTTTTTGACCACACTTGGTCAAAATTATCCCCAACTTTGGCCAAGATCCATTACAGATAAACTCTCCATGATCAAATTTGGGGATAAATTCCCTTGACAGGGAACCTCAAAATAGGAAGATAGCAAATCAGGGCTTTTTATTCCCTGCTTCCGGACCTCGGGGAAATCTGTCCCTTCAGGGTTGGTTTTCCCGCCAAGATAAGGCCGAAATCCGCAGATCCGGTTTCTAAAAATCCGAACAGGAGGAATTCCACCGAATGGTAGGAGTCATCGTAAAGGAAGGAGAATCCATCGAATCTGCCCTCAAACGTTTTAAGAGGGATTGTGCAAATGCAGGAATTATGAGCGAAATTAAACGCCGTGAATTCTACGAAAAGCCAAGTATCAAAAAGAAGAAGGCACTTGAGTCTGCAAAACGCAAGCTCGAAAAGAAAAAGCGCCTCTTTTCGCGGAAGGATCGCGGTTAATCCGCGTTCGCGCGATTTCGGACAGTGAAAAGGGGAGGAACATGTCCCTACAGGCAAAGATCAATACCGACCTGAAAGAGGCTATTAAGTCAAAGCAAGAACCTCTTCTGTCCACACTCCGCCTTCTTAAGGCGGATATCCAGTACGAATTAACGAAAACCGGTGCTCAAGAGTTATCAGACGAGCAGATTATTGTTCTAATCAAGCGCAGCTATGTAAAGAGAACCGATGCGATTCAGATGTATGAAAAGGCGAATCGATCCGACTTAGCGGATAAGGAAAAAGCCGAAGCAGAAGTTCTCAAATCCTATCTTCCTCCTGAAGTATCTGAAGATCAGATCCTCGGTGTCCTGGATAAAATTGTGGCCGAGTTAAAACCGACAGGTCCGAAAGATATAGGCAAAGTCATGGGGAGAGTCATGGCCGAGTTTAAAGGGTTGAACATAGATGGATCAAAGGTCTCTGCGATCGTTAAGTCCAAACTCTCCTAAGCGGGCAACCATTGCAGTTCCAAAGGGAGTTTATCGACCGAGTACGCAGGGAAATTCCCATCGAAAGCTATATCAGTCGATTTGTGCCGCTTCAAAAACGCGGAAAAAATATGGTAGGGCTTTGCCCTTTCCATCAGGAAAAGTCTCCGTCATTCAACGTTTCAACGGATAAGCAATTCTATCATTGCTTCGGATGTAAAGCCTCCGGCGATATCTTCCAGTTCGTTATGAGTTACGAGCGCGTAGATTTCCAAAGGGCAAAGGAAATTCTTTCCGAATATTCCGGGATACCTATCCAGGAGAAAGGGAAGGACGAAAAGGAAAAGACGGAACTACTTTATAAAGTAAATCGCAAGGCTTTGCAGTTTTTCTTGGAAAATCTTCGTTCCCCCATGGGTCTTGCAGCTAGAGATTATTTAAATTCGAGAGGATTGGGTGAAGAAGTTCAAAAAAGTTTTCAGATCGGATTCTCCCTTCCTGGATTCCAGAATTTAATTCCTAAAGTATTTTCTTCAAAGGAAGAGATCAAAGCCGCTTTAGATGTCGGACTCATTCGAGAGTCCGATAAAGGCCGTGAACCGTATGATTTTTTCCGAGAAAGACTCATGTTCCCCGTTCTAGATCTTTCCGGCAGAGTCATCGCATTTTCGGGACGGATTTTGGGACCGGGAAAAGAGGCGAAATACGTGAATAGTCCTGCGTCCTCGATCTTTGACAAGGGTAGAACTTTTTATCATCTATACCAGGCAAAAGAATCCATTCAAAAATCCAGAACTGCGATTTTAGTAGAAGGGTATTTGGATGTAATCGGATTGGTCTCGAAAGGAATCGAGAACGTGGTTGCCTGTATGGGAACCGCAGTCACTGAAAACCATATTCGAACAATGAAAAAGTTCGCCGATCGTTTCCTTTTAGTTCTGGATGGGGACTCTGCAGGTCGAAAAGGAGCACTTCATGCTGCCGAACTCTGTCTAAAAGAAGGGCTGGAATGCTCCGTCGTACTTCTTCCGGAGGGAAAAGATCCTTTCGATATCTCCAAAGAAAGCGGACGCCAGGAATTACAAAAACTGCTCGAAACTTCGCATCCCGCTTCCTCGTTCGTAGTAGACGAATTGTTGGAAAAAACCGATTCTCGGGCCCTACCTGAGAAAAAAAGGAAGGCCTTAGATAATCTTTACGGCTTCCTTCGTGGATTAACTCGCGATTCCGATAGGGAATTTTTCCTCGGCCTCGGGGCTCGTAAACTGGGCATCAGTATGGATGCGGTTTTACGAGATTATAAGGGCGGGGGAGCCAAGTTCACCCCGCTCGGGTCCGATAATAAAGGTAGACCGGGGGTGCGAATTTCTGGTCCAACTCCCGCAGAAGATTGCGAACGGAAATTGATAGCTCTTCTTGTACGAATGAACGCACTTTTTTCTTTTTCAGAAGAATTATCATCTATGGAATTCTTAGACGCTAAAAGCGCGTTCCTCTGGGACTTTTTATATACCCGGTATGTTAGCGAGGAAGAAATTTCTCCGGCAGCTATTTTAGCTTCCGAAGTGCCGAACGAATTCAAAGAAGCAATTGCACCGTTTCTTTTGGACGAATCGGAAATGAGTTTAGAAGAAGCCTCCAAAGTTTTCGGACTTTTACTGGAGCAACAAAAAGTATTCGTAATCGACGAAAAAATGAGAGAGCTCGATCGAGATTCCAGCCTAGACCAACTGGAAAAACTAACTAAATTGGCATATTACAAGACCGAGAAGGAAAAGCTCTTAGAGCATATTCGCAACGCCGGCTCGGCAATACGATAGAGGAATCCCTATGATGGAAAATTTGCAAAGCATGCCCGAAGTACAGAAGATCATCGCGATAGGAAAGGCGAACAGCGAAATTTCCTATGACGAGATCAACGAGATTCTTCCGGATAAAATCCTGAACTCAGAAAAGATCGACGACGTCTTCACGCTTTTGCATGAGATGGGAATCGAAATCGTAGAAGAGTATACCAGGAAAACTTTAGAACCTTCTTCGGCAGTCGTTTTAAAAGATGACCCAAGTATGGTTCCCGCGAAACCCGCTCGCAAAAAGAAAGAGTCCGCATCGGCGGCAGGGGGCTCCGAAGATCCGATCCGTCTCTATCTAAAGGAAATCGGAAAAGTAAATCTGATCTCGGGCGAGACGGAAGTCTTTCTAGCAAAGAAAATCGAGAAGGGCGAAAAGATCATTGAAGAAACGATCTTAGGGTCATCGATACTTCGCGCTAACTTTATCAAACTTCTACCTAAGATTCGAAGCAAAAAAACCAAGGTCTATGATCTTGTTCGCGTAGATAAAATGTACGCGATGAATGCGGAAGAAGCGAAGAAATTAGAAGAGCTCTTCTTTAAAAACATCTCCGTTATCCAGGAACAGGAAAAAGTTCTTCAGGAAGCTCAATCTAGAATTCGCAAATACTCTGAGAATTCCAAGAAGTTCAAAGAATTTAAGGAAAAAATCGACGTATCCAAAGGAATCATCGATACGGCGATCCGCGAGCTCGGAGTTTCCCAAAAGGAAATTCAAAAAATCTCCCAGAAAATCAAATCGATGGTTTTTAGGATTAAAGAGATAGATCGTCATTTCTTAAAAATCAAGGCACAGTACGGTTACGATGTAAGGGATATCAAGGCGTTCAATCGCTTCATCGAGAAGAACGAAAAGCTCGAAGATATCGAAAAGATGATGGGAGTTTCCATTGACGAAGTTCGTGAAGTCATTAAAGACATTCGAAACAATGAAAGAAAACTCCGCCGTATGGAGCAAGAGGCCGGGTCTTCCGTTCAGGAAATTAAGGACTGGGGAGAGAAAATCATCAAGGGCGAGCGCGAAATCGCGCAGGCCAAAAAGGAACTTGTTAAAGCTAACCTTCGACTAGTGGTTTCGATCGCAAAACGTTATGCGAATCGCGGCATGCATTTCTTCGATTTGATCCAGGAAGGAAATATCGGATTAATCAAAGCGGTCGACAAGTTCGAGTATAAGAAAGGTTATAAATTCTCCACCTATGCAACCTGGTGGATTCGGCAAGCGATCACGCGGGCGATTTCCGATCAGGCCAGAACGATCCGCGTCCCCGTCCATATGATCGAGCAAGTCAATAAAGTGATACGGGAGACTCGACTGTTTGTCCAGGAATTCGGTAGAGATCCGTCCAACGAAGAGATCGCTGAACGTTTAGGTTGGCCCGTTCAAAAAGTAAAGGCCGTCAAAAACGTTGCGAGGGAGCCGATCTCTTTGGAAATCCCAGTTGGATCCGAGGAAGATTCGGAGCTGGGCGATTTCATCGAAGACAAAGACGTGGAATCTCCGGTAAATTCGGCGGCATCCAGTATTCTTGCCGAACAGATTCGTCAGGTTTTACATACGCTTCCTGCTAGGGAACAGAAAGTCATACGGATGCGTTTCGGTCTGGATGACGGTTATCCGCAAACATTAGAGGAAGTCGGTTATCAGTTTAAAGTAACCCGCGAACGGATTCGTCAAATCGAGGCAAAAGCATTGCGTCGTCTGCGACATCCGTCTCGTTCTAAGAAACTCAGAGATTATATAGACTGATTTTTAGATTTAATTCAGGTTCGGATTTTTCGCTATCGCGAAACGAAATTTCCGGATAGATCAAAGGCGGAAGCAGGTTGAATTTGCCTCCGCCTTTTTATTTAGCGAGCCTTCGGTTCGGTTGCGGTGCTTGCCGCCAGCGACTGAATCAGAGTCCGTGCAGACTCCTCCTGTTTTTTTCGTTCTGCTTCTTTCCAACCCAGGGATTTCGACAAAATTTGCGCTACCGGCGAGATCAATTTTCCGGCCAACTTTAGATCCACAAATTGAACCCGAAAACGTCTGGCGATTACGTCCGTGACAGTCAACGCGAATTCTTCGGCAATAAACCATTCTACTTCTTCTTTAAAGAATTCCAATCCGGCCCCTAATGCAGTCGGTTTCTTTCCGAGAATAGTAAAGACTTCTCCACCATAGGCATTTTGTAGGCGCTTCGAAGTTGGTTCCGACGTTTTATACGTTTTACCTATTTCCAGATATAATTGCTCCGAGAATCCTGACTTCCCGGGGAAATTATACTGGTACGTTTTACAACCATTGTTAGAGGAAAGATTCCCTTCCCGAACGACTCGATCAATTAAATCCTCCGCCATCTTTCGATAGGTGGACCATTTACCGCCTCCCATCGTAATCAAACCGGATGGAGAAGTTAAAATTACCTCCTCTCTTGAGATACTTTTGGTATCTTGATTGCCTTCCGGCGAAATGAGAGGGCGAATACCGGCGTAAACCGAAATGATATCCTTTCGAGAAACGGGCCTCTCCAAATAATCCGAGCTCGTATTTAAGAGAAATTCCACTTCCGATTCCAAGGGCATCGGATCCTCGGATATGTCCTGAACCGGACTGTCGGTAGTTCCCAAAATCACATGGTCTTCCCAGGGAATCATAAAAACGACTCGACCGTCTTTGGTTTTGGGGATAATTAATGCGGTGTTGCATGGAATCGTTTCTTTTTTAAAAACCAAATGAATCCCTTGACTTGGAGATAATACTCTGTACGTCCGAGGATCGTCCTTTAATCGAATATCATCCACCCAAGGACCGGTCGCGTTCACGACTATCTTAGCTTTGACATCCACCGTTTGCTCGGAGATACAATCCTTGACTTTCGCTCCGACAATCTTACCGTCTTTCTTCTTAAATGAGAGTAATTCGGCGCGATTGAGGACGACCGCTCCTTCCTTTTGCGCCGAGCGCGCGAGTAAAACGTTTAAGCGAGAATCGTTAAATTGAGAGTCATAATATAGAATGCCTCCAACCAGATGTTCCTTCTTGAGAGACGGAAAGTCAGTTAGCACCTCCTCTTTGGAAATGCGCTTGTGAGACGGAAGTTTTCCTCTCCAAGCTAAGATATCATACATGGTCATTCCGATACTATAGTAGGGTTTTTCGTAGAATTTATAAGTAGGTAAGACAAACGGCAGCGGTTTTACAAGATGGGGAGCATTTTCCAAAAGTCTTTGCCTTTCTGTTAAGGCTTCATGGATTAATTTGAAATGGAATTGCGCTAAATAGCGCACTCCTCCATGGATAAGTTTAGTGGATCGGGAAGAAGTTCCCGAAGCAAAGTCAGCCTTCTCGATCAAACCAACTTTGAGACCTCGCAGACTTGCATCCAGAGCCGCTCCGGCTCCAGTCGCTCCTCCGCCTAAAATGAGAACATCGAATTCGGTCTCGGAGAGGCTCCGAAATTTAGTTTTACGGTCTTGTTTTTGCATACGTAACGTCTTCCTGCTTTACAGGGTGGTTTCCGCCTGCGAATTTGCAAATAGATTTCCTAAACAAGAACGAACTCGGACTACATGGAAGCAAAGAAACAAATCGAAATCATCAGACGCGGTTGCGTAGATGTGATTAGCGAAGACGAACTTCTCGCTAAGCTGAACAAGAAAAAAACTCTCAAAATCAAGGCGGGCTTCGATCCGACTGCTCCCGATCTTCACCTAGGGCATTTCGTCCTTCTTAGAAAAATGCGTCACTTTCAGGAGCTAGGACACGAGGTTCATTTTCTATTGGGCGATTTTACGGCAATGATCGGAGATCCTACCGGAAAATCCGAAACTAGAAAACGTCTTTCGCGAGAAGAGGTGTTGGAAAATTCCAAAACCTACCAAAACCAGGTGTTTAAGGTGTTGAACAAGGATAAAACTAAGATAGTCTATAACTCTTCCTGGTGTTCCGGGATGAACTTTGAAAACGTTCTCGTCTTATCCTCCAAATACAGTGTGGCCCGATTATTGGAGAGAGATGATTTTAGCAAGAGATACAAATCCGGCCAGTCCATTTCCCTAATAGAATTTTTATATCCGTTAGTTCAGGGTTATGACTCGGTAGAAATGGAATCCGATGTGGAGCTGGGGGGAACCGATCAAAAATTCAATCTTCTAGTGGGACGCGACTTACAGCGTGAATACGGTAAGGAGCCGCAATGCGTATTGACCGTTCCGTTATTAGTCGGATTGGACGGCGTAAAAAAAATGTCCAAATCTCTCGGAAACTATGTAGGAATTACTGAAGAACCGATAGATATGTTCGGGAAATTGATGTCCATATCCGACGATCTTATGTGGAATTATTACGAATTGCTGACGGATCTCCCCCTGGATCAAGTTTCCGAAAGAAAGAAAGGGATGGAATCCGGAAATCTGCATCCGAAAGAAGTAAAAACCGAATTGGCGAAATTGATTATGGATCAATTTTCTCCTGCAGAAAGGAATTCTGAAGCGATCGAGGAATGGAACAAGATCCACAATCCTAAATCCAGAGCGATTCCCGAAGATATTACGGTCACAGAACTTGGGCAGGAATTTTTTTCGGAATCGGAAACGCCCCAATTAGTTTGGGTTCTAGCCAAGTTAAGCTTTATTCCCTCCGTTTCCGAAGGAAGAAGAATTATTAAGTCAGGAGGAATTTATGTCAATGAGGAGAAACTCGGGGACGAGAAATTTACTCTGGCACGGGGCAGAGAGTACTTGATTCGACAAGGGAAAAAGGGAAAATTCCTCCGTCTGATCAGTTAATCGGACAATATATCTATGCTTAGCGAAGAAGAATCGTCTGTTCTTTCAAAAACGATTAAGGAAATCCAAGACACTGGAATTCAGTCCGAAGTTTTGGAGAGGAAATTTCGTACGATAAGATTAGCGTCTTCCGGACTTTTCTTTTTAATTTTGATCGTTACGACAGTTTTTGCTTTGGCGCGCAGACTCGACTCGCTCCAAACTACCGTCGAAAAACAGAATAAAGTCATCTCGGTTCTTTCCGAAGACATTACGAGTCTTCGCCTAGACGAACAACAGAGAGAAGAGGAGGTTTTACGATTTAAATCCTCGTTACTTGACGACGTTCCCGAAGGGGATTTACACGAAGAAGTGGAAAAAAATCTCCAAATTCTAAATCAATCCCTACCGACGAAAGGAATCGGAAAGAATATCACTCGAGGGAACGTAAAATTCAAAGAAATTGCTCTTACTTTCGATCTAGGCACGGGAGAAGATTTACAAATTCTCTATGAGTTTATGAGTCGTTTTCCGATTAAAGTTACATTATTCGTCTCGAACGAAAATCCCGCAAAGAAAGGCGGTTCTCTTTTTTCCAAAACGAACATTCATTACTTAAAAAAACTCGTCGCCTTAAAGGGAAGGGTAGTGTTTGGAAACCATACATGGAGCCACTATAATCTCCCGCGTAGTTTAAGGGAACCTTCGCTGCGAAAACGAGCCTTGCTCAGCTACGTGAACGATGAAATTCCCGATCTCAACGATTTACTCGAAGAAATGAGAACAGTCGAAGAAAAGTTTCGGATTCTAACCGGAGCCGAGTTGACGAAATACTATCGTCTACCGTACGGAGCAGTCGATCCAATTCTGCTGGATACGTATGCGAACTACGGATATGAAAATCACATTTTCTGGAGCAATAATTCCGTAGGGTCGCTGGATGTTCCCGATTTCGTTTATAAGAAATACGTCGCGAGAAAGGATTCCAACGGAAAAACAAAACTAATTCAAAATCCGCATTATAAAACCAAACAAGAGATGCTGGATTTTCTTTATCGCTGGGAGCAATCCGACAAGAACGGAATGAACGGTGCAATCATACTGATGCATTTAGGATCGCCTAGACAGACAGAGAAATTAATCTATATTTTGCCCGATTTTATCCAAGCGATGCTGGATAAAGGCTATAAATTCGTCACAGTTCCGGAAATATTAAACGATCGGCAAGATTAAGCGTTACCAAGTAAGACCGAGCCGGCGACGAGTTTCTCTATACCCTTTTCTAGTATGTATTTATGCATTGTAGGAAAGGCGAATGACTATTAAAATATGTTTTCTACTGAGATTGCGATTACATGGAATAGATAATGCCCCGGAATCGCTTCCTACCGATATTCTCATCGTTGGGGAGAAAGAGAACCCACGAAATGAAACTGGAAAAATAGTTACTTCGAGAAAGTTTTATAGAAACCCTCTATTTTTTCTTCTTTTGCTTTTGAGGGATCGGGGAAGATTCGAATGAATACGTTATCGATTTCGGTTTTGCACTCCAAATTCGATCCGACAGACCGCTAAACCAAGTCTGGTACCGATATAAATGCAGATAAAATACCGGAACCATGACTAACGTGACTAAGCTCGCAAAAGCTAGTCCCCAGCCAAATGCCAAAGCCATTGGAACCAAAAATGGATCGAATCCTCCGATTCCGTACGCAGTGGGAAGTAATCCCAGAACGGTCGTTACCGTAGTTAAAATGACAGCTCGAAGTCGTAAATTTCCAGTTTCCAGAAGAACTTCTATAATATCTTTGTTTGGGTTATTCTTCCGGAGAGAGTTAGCAAAATCCACGAGCACGATCGAATCGTTAACTACGACTCCGGAAAGACCAACGATTCCGAGAAATGCCAAGAACCCGAAATATTCTCCGTGAGAAACGAAAGCAAGGATGACTCCGATAAACGAAAATGGAATCGCACTTACTACGACCAAAGGCTGCAATAAAGACCCGAATAAGGAAGCGAGTATGATATAAATAATCAGAAAGGCAGCTGCAAAAGCGAGTCCCAAAGATTTAAACGAATCGTCCGTATCCTTATTCTCTCCTCCGAAACGTACTGTATATCCCGGATACTTTTCCAGAATCTTACGGGCATCAGCCAATTTCTTACTCTCCGAGTTGGCCTTACTCGGATTCGTATTTTTACCGGAAGCTAGATTTGCGGAAACGGTCATAACTCGTTTCCCATCCAAATGATTGATATTGGAGAAGCCCGGATTTTTTTGTATCGTGATGAGCCTTGAAACGGGGATCATTTTTCCTTGCAAATTCGAAACATATACATGATTCAAGCTGCCAACGGATTGACGATAGGATTCGGGAAAGCGGACCTTTACCTCCACCTCCTCGTCGGTACGCTTGATCTTCGTAGCGACTGTTCCTTGAAAGGCGGTATTGATAGCCTGCGCAACTCGACTCACTGAAACGCCTGCAGTCGAGGCAAGGGATTCGCTTACCTTGATCCGAACCTCGTCTTTTCCTTCGTTAAAATCATCGGCGATATCGGTGACCCCGTTCACTTTTCCCAAGACTTCTTTGTATTCGGCTGCGATTTTCGAAAGAGTATCATATTCGTCGCCGCGAATTTCGATCGCGATCGGTTTTCCGACGGGGGGTCCTCCGGAAAGCTTTTCGTATTCAAGGGCGACTAACTTTCCACGTAAGGAGGCGAATTCTTCGGGAATCACCGCCGGCTCATCGACATCGCATTCATCCTTCTTATCAGCAGATTCTTTTTTGATCCGTCCTTCTTCGATTTTACGGGATTCGTCGTTCAGGAGCCAGAGAGTCTTTTTTCGCAATCGCCTTATGATATCGTCCGTCTTATGGCATTTTTTACGATTCTCTTCCGCAGTTAGGTAGGCCATCGTCATTCCAAAATGTTTTCCACGTTTTGTGAATGGATCGTTCGGATTTGCCTGAATGATCCCGACTCTTGTAGCAAAATTTTCTAAATCTTCAGGAGGAATTTTCGCGATTTCCTTTTCGATCACCTTTAGGTAACGATACGTTTCCGACAAGCTGGCTCCAGTCTTGGCTGTGATTTTAACGTAAAACTGATCTACCGAACCGGGGAATAATTTAAATCGCGGATAATTTGCAAGAACGATAAAACTTACTATTAGAAGCCCGACGATTCCGAAAGTCATGGCCCAAGGGTGGGCGAGTGAAAACTTTAAAACAGGAATATATTTCGTATTACGAAATCTAGCGAACCAGCCCGATTCTCCTTTGATTTCACCCGTTTTAACATGTCTCTTATTAATATCGTATAAGTGATTGGGCAAAATAAAAAACGCTTCGGAAAGGGAGGCGCAAAGTGCGATGATTACGACTAAAGGGATACTATAAACGAATTTTCCGAAGATTCCCGACATGAATAACATCGGTGCAAATGCGGCGATAGTCGTAGTAACCGTTGCTGTAACCGGGGAAACCACTTCCAAGGTACCCTTTAACGTAGCTTCGTACGGGGGAAGACCCTCTTCTATATACCTGTAAACGTTCTCACAAATAATAATGGCGTCATCGACGAGTATTCCGACGACCAACACTAAACCGAACATCGAAATCAAATTCAAGGTTAGTCCGAAATAATTCATCAAGATGAACGTCGCGCCGAAAGAGACAGGAATTCCGAGTGCAGTCATTAATGCGACTCTCCAGCCTAAAAAGAAGAAAAGGGAAGCCGTGACTAAAACCATTCCGAAACCTGCGTTCGATATAAGTACGTTCAATCGACGGCGAATGTACTTGGATAAATCGTTTACGAAGGCATATTCGAATTCTTTATTGCTTTGCCGGAATTTTTCGACGGTATTCTTCACGTCGTCCACGACCTTGATCGCATCCGAGCTTTGTCGTTTTAGAACCGTCAATGCGACGGTTTTTTTCCCGTTCACATTTTCCAAATAATCGGCTTCTTTCAACCCTTCCGTTACTTTAGATACGTCCTGAACTCGAATCGCATATCCGATCTCGTTACCTCTGACATGCACTCTGGAGATCTCGTCCGGGGTATCGAATTCTCCCACCGTTCGAAGAATGATTTCATTTTCGGAACCGGTTACATTTCCTCCAGGTACATTCACATTTCGATTTCGTAATGCATTTATTACGTCTTGGCCGGTCAAATAACGGCTATTCAAACCGCTAGGATTCAGATCCACCTGCATTTCGGTGTCTCTCCATCCGCGACGTACGACTTTGGCTACTCCAGAAATATCGAGCAGGGATTGCTCTACGATTTTTGCATGGGCTTTTAATTTCTTCTCGGATTCTACGGAACCGTCGTCGTTTTTCAAAGTTACGGATACTTCGATAACCGGAGTTCTCGCAGTCGTGATCTCTGTTACAATCGGATCTTCCGCATCCTCCGGTGTATCCTCCACTCGGTCGATTGCGGATTTAATATCGTCTACGACTTTCTGAGAATCCTTTGCATCCGGATCGAGAGTGACGACAATGCCGGACCTGCCCTCGATCGAAGTGGATCTATATTCTTTGATTCCGTCCACTTCCTTGATCGCTTTTTCCAAAGGATTTGTGACCAATTTCTCGACTTCTTGAGGGGAAGCCCCCGGATACAAAGTAGAAATTGAAACAATATCGAAATTGATATTAGGAAATGCTTCCCGGTTCATCAAAACGGCGGTCAATCCGCCGAACATGATGATAAGGAATGTGAGAAGATTGACGAAGATACTCTTCGATAGAAAATATTCTAGAATAGTTTTCATGGAGAACCCCGTCTAGGTTGGCTTGAAAGACGAATGATCAGTCTAGGATCGGACCTGTCAATTCCATAGAATCGTTAAAACCGAAAAGTTTGGTACTTTTTAAACGATCTACGTACAAAACGCCCTTTAAATGGTCACACTCATGCTGGAAAACGATGGCTTCATAGCCTTGCAACACTTCTTCGTGCCGGTTTCCTTTTTCATCCATCCATATGACTCGAATTTTATTCGGCCTTTCCACAAAGCCCCTCATTCCGGGAACGGAAAGGCACCCTTCCCAATTCCCATCGACTGATTCGACCAAAGGGGTAATCTCCGGATTCAGAATCACTCGCTCCGGAACACGGGAACTTTCGGGATAATCTTCCTTTGGATCCGTACCCACGACGACCATTTGTTTAAGAATACCGATCTGAGGAGCCGCCAGACCGACTCCCTCCGCATGTCGCATCGTATCGAACATATCTTTAACGAGCTTTTTAAACTCCTTGGTTTGTAGTTCGTCAGGATGCACCGGCTCGCTAATTTTACGAAGTATTGGATCGCCTATCTTAAGAATTTTACGAATGGACATATGAATTTAGAATTTAGTCTTAATCCTAGACTTAGACCGTTTTTGCCCACTATTATTCCAGAACAACTCCAGGATTTTATTCAACTTATGCATGTCCGGTTCGGAAAATCTAGGATTTCTGGTCTCCCAACGATAAATTTGAGTCCTCTTAGACAGCCGAGAGAGAGGTTCCGCCTGAGCTGAAAGTTGCCCGACGGTTCTGGGTAGTAGAATTCCCAAAAACATGGAAACTTCGAATTCATAGACATCGTTCTTATCAAACTGAGAAAGAATTTTATCCAGTGAAAACGGGTTGGTTATAAATCGCGGCAGAAGGCTTAGATTTTTTAGAATCCAATCTGCCTTCTCCAAAATCGGCAGAGCGAATCCGGAGATCGGACTAGGGTTTGGAAAGAGTAAAAAAAGAGATTGAATCGATTCCTTTTTTTTTAATGCGAGTTCCCATGCAAATCTCGCAGAGAAACCTTCCGCAACTAAATTTACTTTTCGTTTTCTGGAGGAGACGTACGCAAATAGCTCGTCGAAAGTCTCCGTTCCCGAATTCTTAGGGGGAACGGCAAAAGTTAAGTAAGAACCATCGGGTGAATTCGGCTCTTTCGAAGAAAAAGACAGATTCCAACTGTCCCTGATCCAGAGAATTTCTTCTCCTTTAGGGGTTCCTTTACTAGTAAAACTCCAATGGTTATCGTTCATCGGTCTCAAAAGATATTGACAGTGATTGTGAAACGTAAGTAGTTATAGGAGAATTGGGAAGGCGCTGGAGACGAGGGGAATCGAACC
Source organism: Leptospira broomii serovar Hurstbridge str. 5399 (assembly GCF_000243715.2). Lineage (NCBI taxonomy): Bacteria > Pseudomonadati > Spirochaetota > Leptospiria > Leptospirales > Leptospiraceae > Leptospira > Leptospira broomii. The sequence continues at coordinate 119,075 of NZ_AHMO02000011.1, read as the reverse complement.
CCCGACCTTTTGAATGCCATTCAAACGCTCTCCCAACTGAGCTACGTCCCCTCGGGCCCCACGATCCCATGAGAGGTCGTACTGTCAATAGATAATTGTTAGGAGCATGTGGATGAGCGAATCCATAGAGGAACTAAAGAAAAAAATAAAAATCCAGAACGACATTATCAAGGGCTACGAAAAAGTCCTGCGACTGAACGAACAGGAATTAGAAAACGCTGATGAAATTATAAGAATGTACGAAACGATTATTCAATATTCCGGACAAGAATTGAAAGACGTAAGGGAGGCGTTTGACGCAACCTCGGTCGTTACAAATCTTTCTAGAGATGAACTCATTTCTGCAATGAATCGAATCAAAGAGTTGGAACTTGCTAACAAGAAACTTCGGGAAGAATCTCTTAAGTTTCAATCTTAAATTTCACCATTGACCCAGATTAAGAAACAGGAGACTCTGCTTCGCAGCCGTCCCGACGGCTCCCTCTCTTTAGAGGAAGGGGAAGGAGTCTCCGCGATTTTCGACAGCTTTTTGCGTGAATCAATGAGCTTGACTCACGCGGAAGCAGGAGCGGTATTTTCTAAAGTAAATCCCGGAGAACTTAGACTAGTTTCAGGAGAATCCACGAAAGAATTAGTAGAAGCGGGAGATTGGGCATTTTCCGCATCCGGAAAAGATCTATTACTTGAGAGAGGAAAGATTCCTCCCTGGACAAAGCATCACTCGAATTCCCCGATCATTATCTGCAAATTAAAAATCGATGAAACAGGATCATCCCTTCCAAAAGGCGCAGTTTACGCGGTCTTGGTTCTTAGAGGAATGCAAACTGCGGATCGATTTGCAAAGACCGATTTTGAATTATTGCGAACGACGTGCAAAACGATCGGAAGACTCCTAAAAGAATCCTATGTTTCAGGAGATTCTTCTCTAGTAACTCTATCCTTACTAGCGACTACTCAATTAGTGCTAGAGGCAGCACAAGCCAAGCGGCAATCCGAAAGATTCGATTTTCTACTAACCGAAGTGATCCGAGTTTCGGGGCTGATCAATTCTTCTCTGGATCTCTCTCAACTGTTAGAAGCGATTATGCTCTCCTCCAAGACCGTATTTCGTACGGAAGCTTGCAGCGTTTTACTATTGGATGAAACGAAAGAATATCTATATTTTCATACAGTTTTGGGCGAAAAGAGCGAGGCCGTTACTAAAATGAAAGTACCGATCGGCAAGGGCATCGCAGGTATGGTCGTACGCGAAAGTAAGCCGATGATCATTAATGACGCTCAAAACGACGATCGAGTTTATAAAGAAGTGGATCGCGCCTCACAATTTACGACTCGAAATATAATGGCGGCCCCTCTAGTCGCAAACGACGAGGTGATCGGCGTTATTGAAGCGATCAATACGGTCGACCGGGAATCTTTTAACGACGAAGATTTGGAATTGTTCTTAAGCTTTTCGGGGACATCGGCTCTTGCGATTCAAAAAACCGGGCTGTTGCAGAATCTAGAACTTGCTAACAGAGACTTGCGAAAAAAAGTATCCGAGCTTGAATCTTTATTCGAACTTTCTCATGCTGTAACTCAATCTCGAAACCGTTTAAGTTTGGTTCGAAAAACGATTAGGCTAGTAAATCGAGAATTGGATGCGTCCATCTCGGGTACATTTGTTTATAGTCTCACTAAAGACGGATACATCAATTGTGCTTATTTCGACGGAGAAACCGAACGAATCGATCGAATTCCCGAAACGACGATTGAAGGCTCTCAGATTCATTCCAGCATAAAAGAAGGACTGCCCATCCTGAAACGGGATATTCTGGATCATCCTTTTCCTCACTCGCTGGATCGGACCTATTTACGAGGCTCCTATATTATCGTTCCGTTATTCTTGTCTAGCGGAGAACCTTACGGAGCTTTGACGGTCGCGGATCGGAGGGACAAGCTTTCTTATCGGGATTCCGATTTCAAACTTTTACAAACAATGGCTTCTCAGGTGACGAAGGGGTTCGAGGCATTTCGACTTAGGAACGAAATGCTGGCTAAGAAAGTCATTCAACAAGAAATCGATATCACTAGAAAAATCCAACAGAACATTCTTCCATCCGAAAAAGTATTCCTCTCCAACTTCGATCTGGGGATCCTTTCCGTTCCTGCAAAAGACGTGTCGGGAGATTTTTACGACTACTATCAATACAGCGACGGACAATATTCTTTTTTAGTGGCCGATGTGTCGGGAAAGAGTTTACCTGCAGCCTTATTCATGGCGATGAGTTCTTCGATCATTCGAACGCTGGCCAGAAATCACGATTTAACCCCCGAAGAAATTTTGCGCCAAGGGAATGAACTTATTTTCGAGGATTCTCATTTCGGAATGTTCGTAACCGCGTTTTTCATTCATTATAACCCGTCCATCTTTACGGTCGAATATGCATCCGCTGGTCACAACGACCAAGTATGGATCAAAGAGGACGGATCTTACGAATTGATTAAGGGGCAGGGTCCTCCGCTGGGAGTTATTCCCACGGCAAAATACCGAGGAGGCAATTTTAGGGTAAAACCGGGAGATATCGTCGTCCTGTACACGGACGGGGCAGTGGAAGAGAAGGACGCTCAGGGATTCGAGTTCGGATTGGAACGGATGATCGAAGAAATTCGCAGCCGAAGACATTTATCTTCTCAAAAGATCGTAGAAGAATTATATGAGGAGATCCGCAAATTTTCCGGATCAAAAGAACCGTTCGACGATTTTACCGTTCTTGTTTTGAAATTCAACAACGATTATCAATTTTATAGGACCTTTGACGCAAATACGGCGCAAATTCCGGTATTTAGGGAATTCATTTACGACACCATCAAAGTTCGCAATTTGGACGAGGCTTTCCGCGACGATATCCTACTTGCTTGCGACGAAGCCGGAACAAATATAGTAATGCACGGATATAAGGATACCCTTCTAAGGAATCCGAAATTCGATTGTAAAATACGCTTCACTGAGGATTCTATCACGATCGTCCTGACAGATTCCGGCACGGGTTTCGATCGAACTCGGGTTAAGGATCCGTCCATCGAGGAAAACCTTTCCGGAAAAAGGAAAGGCGGTTTTGGGGTTTACCTGATTGAAAAATTGATGGATTCGGTCGATTACCGAATCGAAGAGGGTAGGAATGTTCTTACTCTCAGAAAAAACTTTCGCTAAACGGCGGTTGGAAAGAATGGAGCTTACGGTAGAAATAAAAGGGAATTCGCGGGTCGTCCATCTGATCGGGAATATGGATGTCCATAACACCCATAAGATCGAACAAGCGTTTATGGAGCATATTAATAAAGCCAAAGAATCGAATATCGTTCTCGATATGTCGAATGTTGAATTCGTTTCTTCCGCAGGGTTAAGAGTCATTGTCGCTTCTCTTCGCGTTTGCAAAGAAAGGGAAATTCAGCTTAAATTGGCCGCCTTGAGACCCGCAGTTCGCAAAGTTTTCGAAATTATCGATATGGATTCCCTTTTCAAAATCTACGATACGGTGGATTCATCCTTACAATAACCCGATACTTAGCTCGTCTCACTTCAAAATTAAAGGATCTAAAAGGAACAACGCAGTGCTTACCGAGCACGTAGGAGTTCTTTCCTTTATTTTCCGCTTTCCTCTCAGGCCTTTCTAGAAAAACTGTGTACCGGCACTCTCAAAGCCTCATAACCGACCTTCTTTAATAAGCGGCAGGAATGTTTTAGTCGGTTTTGGGATCGCCTTTTTATTTCCTAACGGACAGGACCAAGTATGTCGGAACCAACCTACTCCATGGAAAATCCCTTCCAGAACAAATCAGGAACGGATGTCGAATCATCTCCTAAGGGCATTTACGAAGATGCCAATGCCATGGGCAGGGAGTTGCTAGAAAAACCTCTTCAGGGAGGCGGCACTGATCGAATTCTAGTACAACACTCTAAATCGAGAATGACCGTTTGGGAAAGGATCAAGGTCCTAACCGAATCGGAGCCTAATATACTTTACCAAAACTGGGGAAAGAATTTAGACGGAGCTTCTCTCGTTACAGGGATTCTTAATATTAACGGAAGAGACGTGGCGGTTTACGGTCATGATTTTACTCTTCGCGCCGGTTCAATGGATGCTACTAACGGTAGCAAATTAGCGAGATTAATCTATACGGCAGGCGAACACGGCATTCCTTTAATCGGAATGAACGATTCTGCAGGTGCTTACGTTCCGGCGGGAGTCGGAGGACTAGACGGATACTCCGAAGCATTTACTGCGCTGCGGAAAATTAGCGGCGTAGTTCCGAGTATCATGCTCATGTTCGGATTTAATGCCGGGGGAGGATCTTATCTCCCTCGCCAAGGGTCATTTATGATTCAATCCGAGAATACATTCTTTGGCCTTACCGGTCCCGGAGTGGTAAAATCGGTGTTGGGAGAAGATATTTCCGCGGATGATCTGGGCGGACCGAAAGTGCATGGTCAGAGCGGGGTTGTCGATCTGGTGACTAGTGACGAACTCGGTTCTTTACGTACTTCCCTTCGCCTTTTATCTTATCTGCCGGACAATAACCATAGCTTTGCGCCATTTCATCCCACCTCGGATCCGACGGACCGTTTTATTTACGAAGAAGAAATCCTATTTCGAAAAACGTTCAATTCTCCGACAGGAATGAACACCCCTTTCGATATCACCCTTTATATTCAAAATATCTGCGATCATGGACAATACTTCGAAATTCAACCGCAACGTTCCAGAAACCTGATCACCGCGTTCGGAAGAATCGGAGGTCACGTCGTCGGCTTCGTCGCGAATAATTCGGCAGTATCATCCGGTCAAATCGACATCGGCGCCGCCAGAAAAGGAACTCGATTTATACGCTTTTGTAATGTATATAATATTCCCGTAATATTCTTAGAGGATACGACCGGTTTCTTACCGGGAAAAGAACAGGAGCATCACGGAATCGTTTTAGAAGGACGGAAGCTTCTGGATTCCATTATCGATCTGCGCACACCTCGATTGACATTGATTATCCGAAATGCCTTCGGGGGCGCGTATGCTTCCTTCAATTCATACCATACCGGAGCAAGTATGGTTTTTGCGTTACCTACCGCCAGAATTGCTGTCATGGGTCCCGCAGGGAAGGATTACGTTTATAAAGACGAGATGGCCGCCATTCACAAGGAATTCCAAGAGAATATAAAAAAAGGCACCCCCGAAAAAGAAGCATCGGCCATCCGCGATAAAAAATTCCAAGTTTTATCACAGCAGTATGAGAAGGAACTCATGAATCCTAAAGAAGCATTGTCTCTAGGTTCCGTCTCCCGTATCGTTTTACCCGGAACCACGAGAAGCATTTTATTTCAAAATCTAGACTATCTAGTTCGCCACTATAAACCAGCCCCGATGTCCGGGCCACAAAGGGAGTTCGAATAGGAACCGATGATCGACTATCAAAATAGACGTATTAAATTTCACGAATCATCTTCCCCTTGGATCCGCTCATTCACACTCGAGTCGATCAAATGTTTGATCGTATGCCGAGGTCCTGTGCGGAAGGAAGCAATGGAGATTTTCGATCTGATTGGAATCCGCGAATATGGGATTCTTTTATCCGAAAAAGACTCGGTCGTTTATCCGATGTCTTTGGCTCCGGAATTAAGAGGGTTCCGATTCCCTTCCAATATCCATCGGGTCCCTGACTATATGGGAAGCGGGGCTGAGGAGAAAGCGGCACGCATAAAACAAATTATTTCGATCGCGAAAGATAACCAATACACTCATATATTCGCCGGATACGGCTTTATGGCGGAAGACGCCGAATTCATAGAAGCAATCGAAACGAACGGTATTATTTTCATGGGACCTTCCGCTCACGTAGCGCATCAAGCGGGTTCTAAAGACGAGGCTAAGAAGCTCGCTAGAAAATTAAACGTATCAGTAACTCCTGGAGTCGATACGATTTCAGCGACCTGCCTTCTAAAAAAAGCAAAAGATGCAAGCGCCTTGGAAGCGTTGGCAAAACAAAAGGGAATTTCTTTTTCGTTCGATTCGTCCAAATCTCCCGAAGAAAATGCGGAAGCTTTATTATATCTAGGTTATGATAAAATCGTAGAATTAGTAACCATTGCGGAATTGCAAGCACAGGCCGAAATCGAATGTTCTAAGATATGGGAAAAATACCCTTCTAATCGAATCCGTTTTAAATACGTAGGCGGTGGCGGGGGTAAGGGGCAGCGAGTCGTTGCTAAACCTGACGAAGTCAAATCTGCAGTTCAAGAAATTTTATCCGAATCGAAAGTAACTGCGCCAGGATCGAATCGGAACTTTTTGATCGAATTAAATATCGAGAAAACCCGTCATAATGAAATCCAATTGATCGGGAACGGTCATTGGTGTGTGGCGTTAGGCGGAAGAGATTGCTCGGTTCAAATGCACGAACAGAAGCTGCTCGAAATCTCTCTCACTCAGGAGCTATTGCAGAAAGAGATCGCAGCCGCCGAAAAAAAATCTCCGAAAAAAGCGGAGATTCTCAAGGCGGATTTGAAAGTTCTGAAAGAGATGGAAGAACAGTCGGAACGTTTTGGTGAAGCTGTCAAACTCAATAGCGTTTCCACGTTCGAGCTGATCGTAGAGGGCACAAATCACTTTTTCATGGAAATGAATACTAGAATTCAAGTGGAACATAGAGTCACCGAGATGGCTTACACCTTGAAGTTCTTCAATCCTGAAAATAATGCCGAATTCTTCGTAGTAGATAGTTTGATCGAAGCTATGGCATTAATCTCCTTGCATGGAAAGAGATTGCCTAAGCCGGAACGCACCGTCAGAAATATTTCCGGAGCGGAAGTACGTATCAATGCCACGAATAAAGCGATTCAACCTCACGCAGGCGGAATTATCCTTAATTGGTCCAAACCATTGCCTGAGGAAATTCGAGACGATCAGGGAATTTCGGTACGCAATCCCGACACCGGCTTATTCGTTCATTACCGTGTAGCCGGTGCCTATGATTCGAATATCGCCTTGTTGATAACGTACGGGACGGATCGTGAAGATAACTTACGCAGATTAGCAAATATTCTTCGCAGGACGGAACTTAGAGGGCAGGATTTACAGACAAATCTGATCGTTCATTACGGTTTGATCAATTGGATTCTAGGTAAGGACGCAATGTTCAAACCTTCCACAGCTTTTATGATTTCCTATCTAGCGGCGGTAGGTGCGCTGGAAGAACTATCAAAGGACGTTGACTTGGAAGTCGCTTGGAAAAAATTGCTGGCTTCCGTTCCCGCTGACGGCAAGAAAACCCTCTCTAGAAAACTAACCCTTCTCACTCGTCCGGTTGGCGATTTACTCTCGGATGCTCATCTATTGGCGGGATTTTTAGGATACCATTTGGATTTTTCCTGGAAACTCGAAAAAGGAAACGTGATCTGGTTGCGAAACCCGCTATACGTTCTTTCCGACCTTTATACTTATTTGAATATGGAAGGTGAACCTCATCAGTCGCCGTCCGAAAAGATCTGGGATCACGACGATGAGATTTTGAAAGCAGGTCTGGCATTCTATTCGGAACTTGAAAAAAGGACGGGAACAAAGGCGGACTCCAATCGCTGGGAAGAATTCTTCGTGTCATCTAAGCCCCAAGCGGGATTCGATGAAACGCTATGGGCCAAGTCGGTCGCCGCGCATAAAGGATTTCAAATCGGTTTAGAACTTCTGAAACTCATTCCGAATATCGGGAATCAATCCCGTTTCTATACTCTGACGATGGACGAAAATATGGAACCGGTCATCCCGGATGAATTTAAAAAGGCGGAAACTAGAGACGCGCTTATCAAAGTTCTTGCCCCTCCGCCAAAAGCAAGTTCGGATGAAATCGTGTCTCCTATGGGCGGAATGTTTTATTCGAAAGAATCTCCGGATCTTCCTCCGATGATCAAGGAGGGAGATCACTTTAAAGTAGGGCAATCTCTCTTTATCGTAGAAGTTATGAAGATGTTCAATAAGATCACTGCTCCGTTCTCCGGCACGATTAAGGAAATAATTCTTCAAGATAGCGACGGGAAAATCATCCAAAAAGGTCAAACGATCTTCAAGATCGTTCCGGATGAAGTCTTAAAAGTCGAAACCCCTCAAGAAATACAAGAAAGAAAGAATAAAGTGACTCTCTCTTTGCTCTGATCTTACTTTAGAATCACTTAAAAAAGGGGTTCCTTTGCTCGTTGCCCACGGAAGCAAAGGAGCCCCTTTTGATTTATTTATAACACACTAAATCTATTATCCAGATCGACGTTCACTCAAGGCTAAAAGTGCCATAATGGCAATAATTTTTAGACAAAACTCTTCCAAAGGGTATAGAGTTTGAGAATAAATAATTAGAAAAGATTAATTGATCCCTGCCGTCCTAGAAAATTCAGCCGAATATGTCCCATCGGAGCCACTGATAAAAATATAATCAGATTTATTAGCCTAACTGTTGACAATATTTCATTAAATATGTTAAATTTTCGTAAATGATAATATACTGCTATATAATTTCAATATTCTCCATATTGCGTAATGGAATTTAAAATATTGTGATTATATCAAATGAGTCATAAGGGGGACTACGTGGAAGTTGATTTAAAAGCGTTATTGCATGATTTCCTCGCCGAATCGGCGGATTTACTCGATTCGGCGGAAGAAACCGCCCTTTCTTTGAAAATGGAATTTAATCCAGAGTATGTCAATACGCTATTTCGAGCGATACATACGATCAAAGGCAATTCCGGAATATTTGAGTTCCCCGCTATTTCCTCACTTTCGCACTCGTTAGAAAATTTATTGAATCAATGGAGAAAATCCAATGCCCCTCCCGGGGAATATGAAGTTTCGCTCATATTAGAATGTCTGGATGAACTTAGGCTGCTACTGAGCAATGTTGACCTGTATAAAAATAGAAACGAAGAGCAAATAATTTCCCGAATAGATTCCGAATTATCCGATTCGAATTCGGCGCAGAAAGAGGTTTGGGGATTTTTCCCGAAGAATTCAGCTATCGGCGATTCCAATATTTCCCCTCGTGTAAACCAAAGAGCTAAAGTAATAATTCCCAAGAAATATTTAGAGCGGGCAAAACTAGAAAATTTATCACTCTATGTAGTTCGATTCAATACGTTTAATGATCAAACGTTAGCTTTGCGCGATGAAGGTAGATCGTTTCAATCTTTGGAAGGTAAAGCCCTAGTGTTGCAATCGAATCTGCTCGAACAATCCCGAACAGAGCAAAACGGTAACGGAATTCAAGAAATAGATTATCTTGTTCTTTTGAGTCGATCGACGCAAACCGAAATCAGCGAAGAATGTTCTCATTTAGGTTTCGTACAATCCGTCCAAATTATTTTTCAGAGGTCGGAAGAAGGCAAGCGCGCTGTGATTAAGGAAGCGTATTCAAAATCGGTCGGGTCCGGAGATATCGAGGCAAATGGAGTAAAACCGCAGACGGAACTCTCTGATAACTATTTAAGAATTCCTTTAAATCTTTTAGATCATCTGATTAATTTAGCCGGAGAGACCATTATAGTCCGAAACCAATTATTACAAAAAATGGAAGCGATCCAGGAGCATTCTCTGCTCTCTACGGTAAGGAATCTAAGTCAATTGATCACGCTTTCGCAAGAAAGTATCATGAGAACTCGGCTACAAAGGCTCGAGACGTTCTTTAAAAAAATTCCCAGGCTTATTCACGATCTGGAAAGGACGACCAATAAGGAGATCGAACTGCATCTGGACGGCGGCGACGTCGAATTGGATAAAACGATTATAGATACGATCTCGGATCCGATTACCCATATGATTCGTAATTCGGCGGATCATGGCTTGGAATCTCAGGAGGAAAGGAGTAAGGCAGGCAAGCCTAGAAAAGGACGGATCTATATTTCGGCAGCTTTAAGAGGCGGTAACGTTATTCTACAAGTCCGAGACGATGGAAGAGGATTTAACTATGATCGCATTCGCGAAAAGGCGATCGAGAAAGGTTTATTAACGATCGATGAAATACATCGTAAAACGGAAGTCGAACTCGCCGAATTAGTCTTTGTTCCCGGTTTCAGCACCTCGGAAACGGTTTCCTCCACTTCCGGTCGAGGGGTCGGAATGGACGTCGTTAAGATGAACTTTCAGAAGGCGGGTGGATCTGTCGCAATTTCATCCGTGACCGGCTCCGGAACTACAATCACGGCGACAATACCGCAAACTCTTTCCATTCTCAATTGCCAGATGGTTAGGGCGGGCAATATGCTCTTTGCGATTCCTCAGCAAAATATCACCGAACTATTGCTTCTAGATCCTAAGGCAGTCTCTAACGTCGAGAATAAACAGGTCTATCTCCTGCGCGGTCATTTATTACCGATTATCAATCTAGACGAGATGTTAGACATTTCGAAAGACGATACATTAAAAAACAAATATATAGTAGCTGTCCATACCGAAAGGCACTCTTTCGGATTACTTATTACGGAGATAGAAAACCCCGAAGAAATAGTAGTAAAGCCGTTATCTAGAGCCTTGTCCGTACTGAACTTATATACCGGGGCGGCGATCCTAGGTGACGGAAACCTAGCACTGATTCTGGATATTTCGGGTATCGCAAAATTCCTTAAGTTACAAAGCTCCTTGATTGAGGATCGAACATCCGATTCTATCGGCAATATAAATTTACAAAAACATTATTTATTGTTCACCGTACAAAAACAACTTTTCGGAATCGATAGCAAGGATGTGCAAAGGCTAGAAATATTCGATCCGAAAAAGACCGAACGAATCCTAGATAGGGAAATCATTCAGTACCGCGAAGAAGTCGTGGAACTATGCCGATTGGAAAATTACTTCAATCTATCAAAGGCCGAATCACAGACAGGAAACGTCATGATTCTCTTTCGAATCAACGGAATAAAAAAAGGCCTTGTCGTTAATGAAATTCATAACGTCATCGACGAAATTCCTTCGTTCACAAAAAGCGAAGACAGTGAAAAAGGAATAATCGGAAGCGGAATTCTTTCCGGCGAAACCATCATAATAATAGATCCGACAGTACTCTTATCCGAACTATCCACTTCTCTTTTGTCCGTTGAAAAAGAAGTTGAAGTGGAGTCGAAATGAAGGAGGGCGGTTCTATCAAACAACTGTTGTCCTTTACCTTAGCGGGGGAACTTTATGGAATTGCGTTAGAGGGCTGCAAAGAAGTAGACCACAATAAAACCATATTAAAAGTCCCGCATTCCCCCGAACATGTACTCGGAATCGTAAATTTAAGAGGGGATGTCGTTACCATACTAAACCTAATGGCTTTGTTCGGAAGAGATTGGAAATTTAGCGAGAATAAAAGTTCTCTAATTCGATTAAAAGGAAAAAAGGAATCATTCGCCATTCTCGCTGATAGCATTTCGGACATAGTAGAGATTCCTGAAGAGAATCTTGAACCTTGTCCTTCTCACTTGAATGAGAAAGAAAGCAAGTTCATCGATCATATTTCGATCATTAAGAATGAAACAATCATAATTGTAAATCAACAAGAACTATTACGAATAGCAGACGAATAAGGATTAGAAAATGTTGGGACTAACTTCACAGAAAAAGAACATTGAATCCGAAAGAAAACAACTTTCGGTAACCGTAACTGACAAAGAAGTCATGATGATCGACGGCACTACTTTGGTGTCGATGACGGATTTAAAAGGGAAAGTCACTTACGCCAACAAGGAATTCTTAGAGATAGCCGGATTAACGGAATCGGAACTTATCGATAAACCCCATAATGTCGTTCGACATCCGGATATCCCTCGTAGTGTTTTTCAGGATTTTTGGTCCACAATACAAAGTGGAAAACCGTGGCGAGGAATCGTAAAGAATAGAAGTAAGAATGGGGACCATTATTGGGTGGATGCGAACGTCGCACCTAAATTTGAAAACGGTAGCATCGTCGGATATATGTCCGTAAGGAGAAAGCCGAACCGTAAACAAATTGATGAAGCCTCAAAACTTTACAAAGACATCTTGGCCGGTATAAAGCGATTTCCGGCGACGAACTCCAAAAAACTATCAATTAAGCTCAAACTATTATCTTCGGCATTCTTAAGTTCGCTCGTTGTTGCTGCATTGGTAGTCTTTCCTCATTTTGGAATCCTTCCAATTTATTCCTACATTTTAGCTTCCGTAACGATCCTATTTCAATGCACGGTAGCTCCGTATTTTCTCAGCTACAGTATTTTAAAACCGATTCAGAACGCTAGCAATATCGCCAACCGAATCGCAAGCGGAGACCTTTCAGTTAACATTGCGCATAATCGAAATGATGAAATCGGTGAGTTGGAAAAATCGATACTCAATATGTTGATCAATACGGCTGCCCTGATCTCTCGATTGAAAGAAAACGGAAACATACTCTTTCAGTCTTCCAGCGATCTTTCCGGCGCAAGCTTGAATTTGTCTTCAGGCATCGAACAGATGTCGCAGCAGTCCCAAACGATCGCGGCTGCCGCTACTCAGATGAATCAAAACCTGAATATGATCACAAGCTCGATCGAAGAAATGTCCGTTTCGGTGGGCGAAGTCGCCAAGAAAGCGGCGGATTCGGCAAAGATCGCTCGAGAAGCAAACAGTACTGCTCTTGAGACAGGCGGAGTCGTTAAAGAACTAGGCGATAATGCACGCGAGATCGGTAATGTAATAGAGAGCATTTCAAACATAGCCGCACAAACCAAACTTTTAGCGCTAAATGCTGCAATCGAAGCTGCTGGAGCCGGGGAGGCAGGAAGAGGATTTGCCGTAGTGGCATCGGAAGTCAAAGAATTAGCCAGACAATCGGCGGAATCGTCGGAAGAAATTAAAAATAAAATCTCAGCCATTCAAAAAAGCACGGAAAAAGTTACGGAATCGATTGGAAAGATCACATCCGTCATCGCCGAGGTGAACCAAATCAGCGGTAGCATTGCCTCCGCCGTGGAAGAACAATCCATTACGACTAAGGAAATAGCGGCCAACGTTAGTCAAACATCCATGACCTCCAACGAGGTAACGAAGAACATAAACGGTATTTCTACGGCTTCCTTAGACGGTGCGAAAGAATCTAACAACGTATCGAACCTCGCAAAATCGCTTCAATCCTTGGCGGAAGTTTTAACCACATTAGTTGCACAGTTTAAAATTTCGAACACGGCGAATTGAAAATGGTCGCTGCAAATATGGCGGAATCGATGAATCAGAAAAAAAGAATAACTGTATTTGCCGTTGATGATTCATTAATTTATCGTAATTTACTTCGATCCGCAATCACGAGCGAACCAGAATTCGAATTCTTGGGGGCGGCAATCGACGGTAAATTCGCTTTACCAAAGATAAGTTACTTAAAGCCCGACTTCGTAGTAATGGACGTCGAAATGCCTCAAATGAACGGGTTGGACGCTTTAGCGGAAATCAAAAAGAGCAATCCGGAAACTCGCGTAATTATGTTCAGTTCTTTAACTTCAGAAGGAGCAAAAACGACATTACAAGCATTAGATATGGGGGCATTGGATTTCGTCGCTAAACCGTCACACATGACCGAAGGTAGCGTCGATATAACCGAAACGCTGGGGTTATTATCGGATAAGATCAAAGCTATTTACGCGCAAGAGTTGCTGCGATTTCAGGATCGTAAGATCGGAAAGCATCAAGGCGAATCGAAATTAAAACCGAAGAGAAAATTCAATATCTGCGGAATTGGAATATCAACCGGCGGCCCAGTTGCCTTGCGAGAGCTTGTTTCAAAGTTAAAAACAAATTTAAGAGGAATTATAGTAATAGCTCAGCATATGCCGCCTAGATTTACGAAATATTTGGCGGAGCATCTTGCTGCAAATAACGACTTCATCGTAAAAGAAGTTTCGGACGAAGAAATTTTAGAAGAAGGAGCCATTTATATCGCGCCGGGCGGTATGCAATTAGAAGTAATAAAAGATAAGCGAGGAGCGGTAGGAAAGGTTTATCAAGGACCGATAGGAGAGCTATGCAAGCCTTCGGTGAACATTCTATTCAAATCGCTCGCTGAGAATTTTTCGAACGAATCTATGGCGGTGATTATGACGGGAATGGGGGAGGATGGATATCTCGGTATGAAGGAAATGAAAGAAAAGGGAGCATACCTAATTGCGCAAAGTAAAGAAACATGCCTTGTTTTCGGTATGCCAAATAAACCAGTGAAGGAAGGCATCGTGGACGAAGTTCTAAACATCGATTCTATCGCGGAACGAATTTCAAATTTTCTATCTAAGGACTTAACCTAATGAGCGAAGAAATTTTGAAATTTATGAGCGCCTTAAAAAAGGATACCGGGCTTTCCTTAAACGAGGAGAAAATCTATCTTATCGAGAGTAGACTTTCGGGACTGATGGAAGATTATAAAATGTCATCCTACCAGGAATTAACCGATCGATTTCAAAATCATTCGGATAAGGAATTCCGCGAGAAAGTCATCGATAGAATCACGACTCACGAAACCAAATTCTTTCGCGACGATGGACTCTTCGAAGCTCTAGTATCTCGAATTATTCCGGAGCTGTTAGAACAACGTGCGCAATCCAATGCGAATTCGACAGGAAGCCACCTAAAAATATGGTGTGCCGCTTGTTCGACGGGACAGGAGCCGTATTCGATCGCAATGGAAATTAAAGAAAAGGCACCGGAAATATTTAAGAAAACCAAAATTTTCGCTACCGATATCGCGTATGATACCCTCATAAAGGCGAAAAGCGGAATATACAGCAATTTCGAAATAAGTCGCGGACTCGATACAAAATATCTTAATAAATATTTTACTAAAATATCGGATACGGAATATCAAATCAACGACGAGATCAAGTCGATAGTAGAATTTAAATACCAAAATTTAATATCTGATGATTTTCCGACCGGATTCGATCTGATTCTCTGCAGGAACGTATCGTACTATTTCGATCATGACGATCGAAGAAAATTATTTAAGAAGATCGAAAAATCGATGAATCCGGATAGCTTTCTTATCCTCGGTACAGCCGAATCCATTACGGATTACTCATCCACGTTCATAGTGCGTGAATTCGGTAAATTTCGATATTACGAACTAAATCCAACAAATGTAACATTCTTTTCGAAAGGAGCTTGAGATATGGCTACAGCAAAAATTCTAGCGGTCGACGATTCGGCTACAATGAGGAGTCTAGTACAACAAACTCTCGGGTTAGGAGGTTATGAAGTTATCCTTGCCGTTAACGGCAGGGAAGGAATGGAGAAACTCGATTTAGAACCCGTCGATCTAGTGATCACCGACATCAATATGCCGGTGATGGATGGAATTTCATTTATCAAGGAAGTCAGAAAAAGGAATCAAACAGTTCCGATTCTGACTCTGACAACGGAATCGGAAGAGGATGTTAAACGACAAGGGGCAGAAGCAGGTGCCAATGGTTGGATCATAAAGCCATTTCGTCCGGTTCAATTTTTGGATATTATCAAGCAAGTTCTTCACTAATATGAATACCGTCGAACAAAAGGATTCTGACAATATCGTTTCGTTACAAACGTTAACGACGATTATACACGCTAGCGGCTTTGCGATTTCGGATATATTATGCAGAGAGATATCGAACTTAGGTCAGATACGGTTGATTTCAACCTCGTCGATCGGAGAAGTGATAGAAAAATGCATAAATTTTCCCCCGCAAATAATTCTACTCGATTTGGATTTAATTCGCCCTGATTTGAATTCGAACTTGAAATTGCTTCGTAGATTATGTTCGGATGCACTCGTTATTCTGATAGTTTCAAACAACCAGTCGATATCGGAATTAAGTCATATCGATTGGATTTGGTCCTATATCAAGCGCGATACACTCCAAGAGAATCTAAAGGATAGAATTTTGGAGGCATTACAGTTTATAAAAGAAAACTCCGAACGTATTCAGTTAGGAAGTAGACGGAGCGAGAATCTTTCCTCCGAGCTAGAATGGTTAATTTGGAAGGAATCTCTTTCGGGTATCACGGAATTGGAACTTGGCAAAGGAATCCTTACTAGCCTGACTCGAAGCATGTTTCAGGGACTCGGGATCGGTTCATTAGTCGGCCAACTCGATTTATGCGAATTTTTTATGCGGGAAGAGGACGGCTTCATAAGAATCCCTGAAAAATTATTCTCAGTCGTTCTTAATACTAAAAATCTATTAAGGAATAGAATCGAAAAAATAGAATATTTTAAAACATATTTAGATCGTTCCATCGAAAAACAAACGATGAAATCCTCCGACCTTAAGGCTTATATAGAGGAAATAATACGAACTCTTGGCCCGCTGCTTGAAATAAAAAATCAATCAATCGTAATTATGAACGAATTCGAATCGGTCGATTTGATCTGCAATCGCGATTTCTTACATTTTTCCATAAATGAAATTCTTGTGAATGCTATGAAATTTTCGCCGGATAATTCGGAAATCGTAGTCTCCTTTGTAAGGAGCGAAGATACCTGCAGCCTTTTGTTCAAGAATGACGTTAGTTCCTTTCTCGAAGGGGGGTCGGGAATCCCGGATGAATATTATTACAAGGTATTTGAACCTTTCTTCCGACTTAATAATCTTTACGACGAACGATTCTATTCTAACGAATTAGGAATGGGAATCGGATTGAATGTTGTTAGAAATCTTGCGAAGCAAATCGACTGCAGGACTTATCTGTATGAAATTAAAAAGGCGAATACGGAAGATAAAACTAGAAGGGTTGCAATCGAATTAAAGTTCAAATTGGCTTCTTTAAAAAAGGAACAAAATTCTTTGAGGATTTACGACGATGGGAAGATCAGAAAAACGCATTCACCTTTTTAAGGACGACATCTACGTAACTAATTTTAAATCATCCGAATTCTCCGAAAATTTGGATGGGGATACCGAAAAATCCGAATATCTAAGGAGTTTATTCGAAAAATATTCAACCATGCTTCAGAAGACACCCGTCGGTACTGTTTCAATCGATGTCTTTCGGGCAAAACAAGAAGAGCGCTTTCATTCGGTTCAGGCTACCGGAAAGACTTTGTTATTATCCGATACGTCGAACAGAGATTCATACTCTATAAACGATCCTTCCATGCTCAGTTATTCATCGGCGGTAAAGGAAAGTATTTCCTCCTCGATCGATCGTTATTTTTCCGCAGGAGTTTCTTCGGAGCTGATTATTCCGATCCTGGTTCAAGACGGAGAATCGAAAAGGAAACCGCTTGCCTACATTCATGTGGTTTCCGGGGAACAACATTTCACAAAAGAAACAGCTCTAGAACTTGAATCCCTTGCAGTTGAAATTTCTCAAAATATAGAGGAATGGAGCCGGGAAAAAATATCACAAAGGTTTATCGTCAGCGATCTTTCACAAAACGGAATAGGTTTCGAGATTCCTCCCGCCGTCTCGAAAGATAATTTAAGTCGCTTTAAAAAATATGCGTTTAAACTGGCGTTGCCTAATCAGCAACCGTTTCTTCTGGAGGGGACTTTAAGATGGTGGGCAAAGTCGGAAAGTGGAAATATGAACGTCGGATTGAAACTGGAACGGAAGGACCGAGATGAAATAGAAAAACATAGATTCGAAATCGTAGTAAAACACCTGGAGAGGTCGCTGGATAAATCGGATTCCCATTCTACAGAACGTGTAGTCCAATCTCGGGTCTCCGACTATAAAATGAATTCTTCTAGCTCTCTCTTATATATTGATCCGGATCCGTATTTCACTAAGAGGGCGAATGAACTATTTAAAAACGAAGAATTAGTTCTGATCTTCGCAAGTTCTTTAACGGAAGGACTAGTACAATGTGCAAAATGGTCTCCCGCAATAGTCGTGACTGAGATCGAATCCGATAAAATTCACGTCCTAGATTATCTAAAAGCTATGCGAAAAATCACTCCTGGAAGTTTGATTATCACCTATTCCAAAATGGAACATACGACATTGAGCCTTAGCTCCTTTAATTGGATATGGGCCCAACTCTTAAAGAAGAAACAGGAAAAGCAATTATTAGAGGCTGTCAAAAATGCCCTAACCTGGTACAAGGATAAGATTCGTACTTATCAAAATATTTTTCAGGATGAAAGACATCTAGCGGGAGAAATCGATTGGTTAATCTGGAAAGACTATCAAAGAAATTCCGATCAAATGACCGTCGGAAAAAATATTCTAAACAGTATTTCTCATAGTTCTTCCCAGGGAATAGGTCTCGGCTCCTTACTTACGTATCTAGATCTGACCGAACTTTCCCTTAAACGGGAAGGAACCGACTGCCTGATTCCGAAGGATTTAATGAAATCAATCGTCGAAAACAAAAACATGATGCGGAGCTGGACGGAAAAATTGGACAAGTTAAAGAGCTTGTTTGACTTGAAAATTATTCCTGAAGCATTAGACATTTTAGAAATTCAATCTATCATCAAACGAACCGTCTCCGATTTACACAAAGCGGCGAAAATAAAGGACAATCATATTATCTTTAAGGATAAACATCTGGAATACAAAGTAAAATGTAACCGAAAATTCCTTTCCTTTTCTATCAAAGAAATTCTAGTAAACGCAATGAAATTTTCTCCCGAGCATTCAAAGATACAAATCATAATGTATCCGGAAGACTCCATGTTAAATATCGATATCATCAATGAAATCGAAGCGGGCAAAACCGGCATTCACGGAATTCCGAAAGAGTATTCTGAGAAACTATTCGAACCTTTTTTCAGAATGAATCATACGTATGACGAAAGGTTTCAGGAAGAGGATTTCGGCTTCGGAATCGGCTTAAATTTAGTTCAAAACCTGGCAAAACAAATCGATAATAATGTTCGAATATCCGAAATAAAAGATTATTCAACTGCGAAACTTGCAAACAAAATTGCGACCGAAATACAATTACCGATTCTTTCGAGGCGGGGAGAACAGAATATTCCCGAAGAAGACTCAACTCGGACTCATATTGAAAACGGCCGTTAAAGAAATTAATTTAGTAATTTCGCAGGTAGTTTAAAGCTCATCGAATCTTCCCTGGATTCGGGAAAAAGCTGAACGCTTACATCCGGATAAAAATGACATAGCTTATCGATAATTTCATCCACTAAAATCTGCGGAGTCGATGCTCCTGCGGTAATCCCAAGGGTCTTGATTCGATTGTTTATCAAATATTCCTTATTCAGATCGTCCGCCGAAGTAACTTTAAACGAAGCAGGCTTGGATTTTTGCGCCAATTGCAATAACCGTAACGAGTTGGAACTATTATCCGCACCAATGACCAGCATTGCATCGATTGAATCCATCATTTGAGCGACAGCTTCCTGACGTTCGGTCGTAGCGTAGCAAATATCGTCTTTCGCCGGATGTTCGACTGTCGGGAATAATTCGGCGATTTTCTTAACGATTAGTTGGGTATCCGCGACAGATAGGGTCGTTTGCATCAGATATGTAATCGGATTTTCCGGATTGATTTTATCTACGAGCTTTTCTACGTCTTCAGGAGATTCAACTAGAAACATCTGCGCTTCGCCCATGGTTCCGATCGCCTCGTCATGTCCCTGATGACCGATGTAAATGATCTGGTATTCTTCTTTGTATCTTCTTGCTTTACGATGAACTCTTGTCACTAAAGGACAGGTTGCGTCGCCAATCTGCATATTTCTAAGTTTAGCGTCCTCAACGACTGCCGGAGAAACTCCATGAGCGGAAAAAATCACCGTTGCTCCGTCGGGGGCTTCGTTCAATTCGCTTATGAAACGAATTCCACGTTTTTTCATATCTTCAACTACGCGCCGATTATGGACGATCTCCTTACGAACATAAATTTGTTCGGAAGATTGCGCTTGTACTTGCTCCACATACGAAATTGCGTATTTAACACCGGCACAAAAACCTCTGGGATTGGCTAAGTAAATGGTCTGAAGCATACTCCTTTCAGCTTGTACCGGATATCCACCCGGGGCAAGTACTTTCGCAGAGTGTTTTTGACTCCGAAAGGAGCTTGAATACGAAAGGGACATATCCGGAGAAACTAGGAAGGTTTCTTTTATCGAAACCGTCGGGAAAAAAGTATCTACTCGGATTTTACGAATTGGACGATCCAAATGGTGAAGAGGTCAAGGAAGACCTCTAGGAAAGTCACATTCCTCGAAAGAGGATTCGGATTCAAGGAGGAACCGAATGATTATTAACCACAATATAAGCGCCATTTTCGCTCATAGAACATTGAAGTTCAATAGCGAAAGCATGACTAAAGACATTGAAAAATTGTCTTCCGGTATGCGAATCAACCGTGCAGGTGACGACGCTTCCGGTTTGGCAGTGTCCGAGAAAATGCGGACTCAAGTCGGCGGTTTACGCAGGGCGGAACAAAATACTGAAGACGGTATGTCTCTGATTCAAACGGCGGAAGGGTATTTGCAAGAAACTCATGAAGTCGTTCAAAGGATTCGCGTTCTCGCAGTACAAGCCGCGAACGGAATCTATTCGGAAGAAGACCGCCAACAAATTCAAGTAGAAGTCTCTCAGTTGGTCGACGAGATCGACAGGATAGCTTCTCAGGCCGAATTCAACAAGATGAAGCTTCTTACCGGAGCTTTTGCTCGTTTGAATCCGACCGCAAGTATGTGGTTCCACATGGGTGCGAATATGCACCAGAGAGAAAGAATATACATCGAAACGATGAACACTGCGTCTTTGGGTCTTAGAAACCCGACCGTGTTGACCTTTATCTCTCTTTCTACGGCGGGAAAAGCCAACTCCGTGATCGGATTGGCGGACGATGCACTCAGACTGATCTCCAAGCAGAGAGCGGATCTGGGAGCTTATTACAACCGTTTGGAACATGCCGCTAAGGGGTTAATGAACGCTTACGAAAACATCCAGGCCGCAGAGTCTCGGATCCGTGACACGGATATGGCTGAACAAATGACCAGCTTTACCCGCTATCAGATCTTGACTCAAGCTGCGACTGCGATGCTCGCTCAAGCGAACATGAAGCCGCAAACCGTGCTGCAGCTATTGAAGTAATTCAATGGCTCACCGATCGGTTTCTTAGTATGAGGACCGGTCGGGCACGTCCTTAAGCGAATGCAGGTTCTTTCGACGGGACCGACGGATTTATAATTTTGTTATAAATCGCCGTACGACTCTGAAGCCTAACGTTCTTTCATAGAACCGTTGGGCTTTTTTTTGCCTAAAATTTCTTCCGTTAAAAATCTAAAAATTCCTTTCGCTCTGTCCGGCAAATGCAAGAACTTCAATTTAGGATAAAACCGGGCCCATTCGTTTCAATAGAATAGGGTAAGACTACCTGCAATCCGGAAAATTCCTAATTGGGCTCCGTCCCGGGAGAATTCTTTGAAGTTCAGATTCGACTCTGTTTTCCTTTTACTTAGTTTATATTTTCTCTTTTTGATTTTAGGCTTAGGCTCGTTTCCCTTGATTGACTGGGACGAGAATATCTACGGGGCAGCATCCAAAGGGATGTTCTTATCCGGAGATTTTTTTAGGATCACTGTAAACGAGCAATTATTTACGGAAAAGCCGCCATTGTATTTTTGGCTGGCCGCAATTTCCTATTCCGCTTTCGGGCTTAACGAATTCGGGACCCGGTTTCCCTCCGTTTTAAGCGCGGTTTTAGCCTTCGGGACGATTTATTTTTTCGGGAAGCGGCTTCGATCATCCTCCTTCGGAATTCTTTGGGCTCTCTTGTACTCGTCTTCTTTACTTCCCTTGGTTCTTGCAAGAACCGCGTATATCGATCACCTTTTTAATACCTTCATCTTCTTGGGCGCCGTCGGACTTTGTTTATATGATACTGATATAAGGAAACAAACTCCTGGAGCTTGGAAATGGCTGGTTGCCGCGTTTGCGAGCATGGCCTTAGCGGTTCTTGCAAAGGGTCCTTTAGGCCTTGGCATTCCGGTCGCATCCTTTCTTGTGATGAGAATCTTCGAGCGAAGATACAAAATCTCGATCGTCGATATGGCCATCGGCGCAACCGTTTTTTTCGGATCCGTATCGATCTACTATTTGACGGATTACCTTCTTCACGGCGATGAATTTCTACAAGGATTTCTGGAATTCCAAAGGAAGTTGTTAACTAAATCCCTGGAATCTCATACGGGTCCTTGGTTTTATCATTTCATCGTAGCCTTGATCGGTTTCTTTCCCTGGACTCCGTTTCTATTCGCATATATTTCCAAGGATAAACGAGAAATTTTGAAGGAAGAGGGGGTCCGTCAGGTTTCGCTCCTAATGATCGCTTGGACTGCAATCGTACTTATTATTTTTTCCGTCGTCCAAACTAAGCTTCCCCATTATTCTTCTTCGATTTATTTTCCTCTGTCATTTTTTACCGCCTTGGTTCTAGAGAGATTCGGTTCGGAACTCATGCTTAAAAAAGGGATTACACTTTCCTTTCTTTTATTCGGTACCCTGTTAAGCGTCTTATTTTTAGGACTTCCCGTATTGGCAAATTATCTGATAAAGTCCGGATTTTCCGATGAGAAAATATATCCACAATTCGGAATAGTCGATTCGATTCCGGGTTTAATTCTTCTAACTGGAATTTTATTCGCTTACTTTCGCGGTAGAAAGGTCGTTCAGGACGATTTACTTTTGAAATTCATCTTTCCGGTTTGGATGACCTTGCTCATGTTCCTAATTTCTCTTTCGGTTACGCTGGCCCCGAAAGTAATCGACCTTCTCCAGGGAAAAACATTACGATTATTTGATAGAGCCGTTAGAGAAGAACAAGGGGAGGTCATTTTTTACAAATATCTTTCCTTTTATCCGATGTTCTACAGGAACCAACCTATCCATATTATTGGAAGCTATAAATTTAAGGACGAAACGGATTTATTGAATCGTCCACCGGAAGGAAAGAAACTTTTCATCATCGGAAATGCGAATAGCCAAGCGGAATTGATCTTTCTTTACCCGAAGCGTAAGTTTATCACGATAGAAACGGAAGGTGGATTGGTATTATTGCAGGTATTATAGAAGCGGAAACGGACCCTATAACTCGATTACGATCTCGCCGTTACACACAAATATCGAGATCGTTAGCAGAATCTACTCTTCTTTATATTTCAATAATTGAAGTTCGAAATTGAATCGTTGAATTTTCGCGACGGTATGAAGGATTAAACCGATCGAAAAATTAAGTATGGATGCGATCATTAAACCGGTGGCTAAAATGGCGAGCGGGACATGATAGACGTATTTGTATTTCCAATAATCCCATATCGCTTGGCTTCCCGAAGCGATCGCAGCAATAAACGCAATAACCGAAAGGAAACCGAAAAAATGCATCGGTTTATAATCTTTAAAAATCCAGAGAATATTATTTACGACTCGGTAGCCGTCTCGAAAAGTATTTAATTTCGAAAAGCTTCCGGATGGTCTATCTTTGTACTGAATCGGAATCTCCCGAATCGCAAACCTCTTATCCAAGGCATGCAAGGTCATTTCAATTTCTAACTCGAAACCGGAAGCCAAAATCGGATAATTCTTAACGAACTTTCTGGAAAATACGCGGTATCCGCTCATCGCATCCCGCAATTTCACGCTAAACAGAAAATTGATCAGCCGAATGACGAGCTGATTTCCGAGAGAATGGAACATTCTCTTATTTTCCCGACTATAATCTCCTCGGCTTAATCGATCGCCGACTACCATATCTAGATCGTTCTTAACTAATTCGTCCGTCAATTTCCGGACTTCATCGGCCGGATAAGTCGTATCCGCATCGGACATTACATAAATATCGGCGTCCGCTAAGAAAAAAGCCTTTCGGATCGCGTTAGCCTTTCCCTGCCTATCTTCGAACAAAACGGAACCTTTTATTTTATGTTTCTTAAATGTCTCCATCGCGATTCGATTTGTTTTATCTTTGGAGTTATTATCCACCACCCAAAAAACGGCATTAGGTAATTCTTTGTAAAAGGAGAGAATCGTTTCGCGAATCGTGATCTCTTCGTTGTAAGCGGGAATGATCACCGCTATACGCTTGTCTTTCATAGTATTGCTAATCCGTTACCTTTAAGAACTCGAGAATCGAGGTTTCGTAGAAACCAAAAAGTGAGTTAGCGGGAATAAGCAAAGACCTTTTTAAAGCCGAAAAAAAGTTTTATTAAAAAGCCCATGGGCAGGAATTAGGTCAATACACCGCCATGATTAGCAAACCTATATTGTCCAGAATGGATCGAATTTAAATGAATTTCCGAAACTGGAAACGATCTTTACTCGGTCTTTTCGTCACAATCATCGTAACCGTCTTAAGCTTCAATGCCTGGAGTCTCTTTTTCTTACGTTCCGATATCAGACCTAAACAGGCGTCGAACAATATTCAATCCATAGGACGAGAAATCCACGATCCGTATCTCAGATCGACTAAACTGAAATGGATAAAAACCGCAATTCATTTGCATAGCAACCGTGCTTGGTTCACACCCATCCGAAACTCACCTGAAGAAATCCAAGAAGTATATTCCAAGAACGGATATCAAATTCTCGCGTTTACGGATTATGAAATCGTAACGAAGCTAGAATCAAAAAAGACAGCTCTAATACCCGGTTACGAGTGGGGCAGGAATCTCGTAAAGAGACATCTTACCGTATTGGGTATCGAAGAAGCCGATCATGATTTTTTTCCCTTATTCGCATTTCCCGAAAACATACAATGGGAGATCGATAGCCTCCAAAAAAAAGGAGCATTTGTCGCAATCAATCATCCTCTATTAAATGATAGTTTCCCACTCAGGATTCTCGAAAAATTAAGCGGGTATAATGCGATTGAAGTACTATCGCCGTTCGGGGATATACTCACGTATTGGGATCAATTGCTAAGTTTGGGTGTGTCTTCTTTTTGCATGGCCGGGGACGATTTACATTATCTTCCGAAAGAAGAATATTTGAAAGTCGCAAAAACAGGATTTCCTAGTTTAAGGCAAATCGCCACCGAATGGTACGACGAGGATGGGGAATCCCTGATGCGGTATATCCTTTTAAATGCCAACTCTACGGACAAGGAGGATATCCTCGCGGCCCTCAAGGAGGGTAATTATGCCTGCGTTAGAAAAATGTCCCGAGTTCTCAGTGATCCGAAGGTGAAAGCCTTCGGAATCCGAAATGGGGCAGAGGTCTTTTACGAATTTGACGAAACTCCTTTGACGGTGGATTTTATAGGTAGGAATGGAGAAACACTTTCTAGATCGTACGGCCAAAAAAAAGGGACTTACCGATTTCGTCCAGACGACTTGTACGTTCGAATCCAAGCCTTTTTACCGACAGGCTTAATCTTAAGTAATCCTTTCTATAGAAAGTAAATTTCAAACTAGATCGGCCGGTATCGCGTCCGGAATTTGGACAGACCTTTTTTTCTTGACAGATCCGTTTTAGAAACAGTCAGATTAGTTGAGATGGAGTTTTCTCCTAAAAAGACAGTCGGTTTTACCCTCGCACTCGGCTTTGCAGTGCAGGTAACTTGTGCCTCCTTAACTATCTTATTTGGAGTCTGTCCGGTTGGGACTGTACCGGCAAGTATCGAAAGTTCATCGTTAGAGGACAGGCTCCCACCTTGTCATAAATCTACATCGACTGAAGAAAAATCTTCCTCCTCAGATTCCTCCGGAACCGATTGTTGCCAAAAAGGAATGACCGTATCCTTCGAAACCCCAAATCATAGGATATCGCCGGAAAAAATAAAGTTTCACTTCGTTTACTTATTTTCAATGCCCCAAATCCGACTCGCCTCTCAAATGATCTCCGATCAAGGGCAAATTCACTCGCTTGGAATCGGATTTTTTTCCTCGACCCACTCTCCTAGCATTCTTCAAGTTTTTTTAATTTAATACCTAGCTCTTAATTCCCCGACGAACTTTAGGAGGATTTATGAGCGCACAACGCACATTTTCTATTATTATTATTTTCCTAGTTTCACTTCCGATCTTCTCAGAAGCGAAACGACTAGAAGAAATCCTTGAGATTCTTGCAAAGGAACATCCCGAAGCAAAATCTCTGGCAGGAGTTTCGCATGCACATAAATCGCATTCGGACGCCTCCGGCATTCTCCCCGATCCGAAGATCGGGTTTGCATATCGAAATTATCCGACTCGTAACGGATATTCTCTCAACGGGAATCGGGCTTTAGATACGCCCACCATGACCGGGATGGAATTCTCCGTTTCTCAGGAATTTCCTTTTCCCGGAAAATTGGGAACCGAAAAGAGGATCTCCAAAATCATGGAGAACGAAGCAACTCTCGGTTATCTAGTCGGAGTCAACCGAATGCTGGGTGATTTCTTTATTCGTTTAAATCGTTTTCAAAGAATTGAAAAGAAAAAGCAAATCAACGGTAGAATTTTGGATCTACTCAACGCTCAGAAATCCATTACCGAAGGGTATTATTCCGCGGGAACCGTGCCTTTGACAGGAGCCTTGAAAGCTTCGATCGCAAAGACGGATGCAATGGAGAAGGAAGCGGAGTATAATACAAATTTAAAGGATTTAACGTCTCAGCTCGAATACTATAAGGTGTTAGATCGGGTTTCTCTCTCGGATTTATTTCAGATCAATCTGGATTCGTTTTTAGAAGAAAGCCTTCAGAGATTAAATAGTTTGGCAAATTCCGGAGTTCCTGCAGTCGAAGATACTCCCGATTATAAGATTTTGTTGGCGGAAGAAAAAAGACTAAAAGAGCAGACTAAATTGACAAAATATTCCATAGCGCCTCAAACGGAGGTATTCTTTTCATATATGAAGAGAAAATCTCAAACTTTCTCGGCGGACACCGGCCCGTTAAACTACAGTTTGATGGATACCACCGAATATAGAGGCGATTTATTCAGCTTCGGAGTAAATATGCGGGTTCCCGTATGGTCTGCTTTGAAGTGGAATTCCATAACCGGAGAAACGGAACATCTGGCGGAAGTCGGAAAGGATTCGGTAGACAAGACTCGGGCCCAAATGGTTTCCGAAATCAATCGAGGCATAGAGGTCATCCGAGGAACTTCCAATCAAATTCAAATCGTTGAAAAAAAACTGATTCCGGAAATGGAAAAAGCAGCGAGAGCAAGCGCCTCTCTTTACGCTCCCGGCAAGGCCAATATCCAAGACACTCTTCTTGCCCAAACGGAAGTATTGAATGCAAAGATAAGATTGGAGGATTTGCGCGAGCGTAAAAATGAAACCATCTTAAATATGCTCAAACTTCTCAGCCTAATTTATCAAGATCAGAAAGTTCCTCGGCATGAAAAGCATCAGCCCGAAGTTACGTTGGGGAGAGGCCGCGAATGAAAGGAAAGGATTCGATCAATATGCAAGATTTGCGATATAGCAAATATTCTAAGAGATTCGTCGTTTTTACAAGCCTCATTTTCTTATTCCTAATGTTGGTTGCCTGTGGAAAGAAAAAGGAAACGTACTATTGTCCGATGCATCCGACTTACACTTCGGACCGTCCCGGGACATGTCCGATCTGCGGGATGGATTTAGTGAAAAAAGAAGCCGATCCGTCCCGCCAAAATCATTCGAAAAATTCCCGAACTGCGGAATCATCGAACAATGTCGCGGATCATAACTCATTTCACGGGAAGGGTGATAAGTCGAATCAGGAAGAAACTACCTCCGAAATATTTCTCTCCGCCGAAAAACAACAATCCATCGGAATTAAGACCGATTTGGTACTTCGTAGAAATTTGACGAAGAAGTTAAGCGTTTATTCGAATGTCGCTTATGATCCGGATCTTTATGCGGCTCTTACCGAGTATAAGGAAGCTCTACGAACTTCCGAGGTTATATCCGAGGCGGGATCCTCGATCAGCTTAACAAATTTACAGATGCGTCTTAGACAATTGGGTTTGTCCACGGATCAAATTCGGGTCTGGTCTTCTCAACAGAGAGATCCTTCCGAATTAATCCTAGGCGGTAAGGCAGGGCGGGCACATATTTATTCTCAAATCTACGAATCGGACCTATCGACCGCCAAAGTGGGATTACCGTTTATCTTCAAGACGGACGTTTATCCTAATAAGGAATTCAAAGGTAAAATCAAAAGTATCGATACGATTCTGGATAAAAATAGCAGAACATTACGACTGCGAAGCGAAGTGTCGGATCCTCAACACCTGTTAAAGCCTCAGATGTTCGGCGAAGCAAGAATCGAAGTCTCGCTACCTTCCATCTTAACCTTACCGACTTCGGCTATTCTTGATACCGGAATGCGTAAGATGGCTTACGTTCAGACCGGTCCGGATCGGTTTCGACCGGTCGAAATTCGAACGGGTCGGACCGTCGATTCCTGGACCGAGGTCATTTCCGGAGTAAAGGAAGGTGAACGCGTTGTAGCCGAATCGACCTTTTTAATCGATTCCGAAGCGAAAATCCGTTTCGGGAATAACGCTCACAGTCATTAAGGTTGTAATTTTCATGATTCAGAATATCATTCGCTTTTCGGCTCATAATAAATTTCTTATACTTCTTTTTACGTTGGGCATCCTTGTAGCATCCTACGTTTCGATGAAAACGATTCCGTTGGATGCAATTCCGGATCTTTCGGACACTCAGGTTATCGTATATTCAAGGTGGGACAGAAGTCCTGATATCATAGAGGACCAAGTAACGTATCCGATCATAACCTCCTTACTGGGGGCGCCGAAGATTAAAGTGGTGAGAGGATTTTCCGATTTCGGATTTTCCTACGTCTACGTGATTTTTCAGGACGGTACCGATATCTATTGGGCTCGTTCAAGAGTTCTGGAATATCTATCCCGAATTCAATCTCAGCTTCCCGCAGGCGTGAAAACCGAATTGGGACCGGATGCAAGCGCAGTCGGATGGGTATTCCAGTATGCCTTAGTCGATACGACCGGGAATAATTCCCTCGCCGATTTAAGGACCTACCAAGATTTCCATCTTCGATACTTGTTAAATTCGGTGCCGGGGGTTTCGGAGGTCGCAGGAATCGGCGGATTCAAAAAACAATATCAAATCACCATCAACCCGAACGCTCTTCGTTCCTATAATATAGGATTCGAGACGTTGGTTCAGAAAATACGGGAAAGCAATCAAGAGACGGGGGGAAGGCTCCTCGAAATTTCCGGCGCCGAATATATGGTTCGGGGAAGAGGGTATCTAAAATCGATAACCGATATAGAGAATATTCCTTTATCGACGGACATTAACGGAACGCCGGTGCTTTTAAAGAATATAGCTGCCGTACAATTCGGACCCGATATTCGAAGGGGAATCGCCGACCTAAACGGGGAAGGAGATGTGGTCGGCGGAACTATCGTTATGAGACACGGTGAGAATGCACTTTCAGTCATCGAGAGGGTTAAGGCCAAGATCAACGATATCAAGACCAGCCTTCCCACAGGGACCGAGATCGTAACTACGTACGATCGATCGGAATTGATCGATCACGCGATTTCTAACCTGAAATTTAAACTAATGGAGGAGATGCTCATAGTTTCCTTGGTGATTCTCGTTTTTCTTTGGCACTTCCCGTCGGCAATCATCCCAATACTTACCATACCGATCTCCGTCATCGTCGCATTCATTCCTATGAATCTTTTGGATGTGAACGCAAACATAATGTCCTTAGCAGGGATGGCAATTTCTATCGGCGTATTAGTGGATGGCGCGATAGTCGAGGTAGAAAACGCATACAAGAAGTTGGAGGAATGGGAATCCGGAGGAAGAAAAGGTGATTATCATATGGTTCGCCTAGAAGCTTTGCTAGAGGTCGGTCCGTCAGTATTCTTTTCCTTATTAGTCATTGCGGTGGCATTCTTCCCGATCTTTACTCTTGTGGACCAGGAAGGTAGGCTCTTTCGTCCATTAGCTTATTCTAAGAATATCGCGATGGCCGTGGCGGCCTTACTTGCGATAACGCTAGATCCTGCTTTTAGAATGCTATTTACACGGATGGAACCGTTTAGGTTCAAGAACGCGTTACTTTCAAAGGTCGCGACTACATTATTTGTAGGAAAATATTATCCGGAAGAAAAACATCCGGTCAGCAAGGTTCTTTTCCGACTTTACGAACCGGCTTGTCATTGGGTCTTAGAAAGACCCAAAACCATTATCGCTTCGGCGCTGGCTTTGGTTTTTTTGACGATTCCTGTCTATTTGAGTTTGGGGTCGGAGTTCATGCCTCAACTTTATGAAGAATCCCTTTTATACATGCCCACAACACTTCCTGGTATCTCCGTAGCTGAAGCTGAAAAACTGATGGTGGCGATGGATAAGAAGATCAAATCCTTTCCAGAAGTAAAACGAGTATTCGGAAAGGCAGGAAGGTCCGATACCGCGACGGATTCCGCTCCCTTTTCAATGATGGAGACGGTGATTTTACTAAAGCCGCAGGATGAATGGAGAACTGCGAATCGCTTTTATTCCAATTGGCCGCGAATTCTACAATACCCGTTTTTACCTTTTGTAAACGAACGATTAAGTAAGGACGAGCTTATCGAGTTGATGAACCGAGAAATGCAATTTCCTGGAGCGACGAACGCATGGACAATGCCCATAAAAACTCGGATCGACATGTTAAGCACCGGGATGAGAACGCCGATCGGAATCAAGGTCCTCGGCTCTTCCTTAGATGAAATTGAAAAAATAGGAATTCAGATCGAAACTTTGCTGAAGACGGATAAGGACGTGAGAAGCGTTTTTGCTGAAAGGACGGCAGGGGGCTACTTTTTGGATTTAGAACTAAAGCGAGAAAAGTTAGCTAGATATAACATTTCCGTCGAGGCAGCCCAACAAATTATAGTAGCAGCTATCGGTGGGGAACAGGTAACTCAAACGATAGAAGGGAGGGAACGTTTTTCCGTGAACGTTCGCTATCCCAGGGAACTCAGGGATTCGGTGGAAAAAATACGATCGATTCTGGTCCCGACTCAGGAATTCGGCCATATCCCGATTGGAGAAATTGCGGATATCAAAACCAAAACCGGACCGTCGATGATTCGGGACGAAAACGGATTTTTAGCCGGCTATGTCTATGTAGATCCTTCCACGTCCGACATTGGAGGCTTTGTAGATCATGCAAAAAGAAAGGTTTCCGAATCGATCCAGCTCCCCGCCGGCTATTCCATCCTTTGGAGCGGTCAGTACGAAAATATGTTAAGAGTTCGAGAAAGGATGAAATACATTCTTCCGCTAACAATATTTATTATTTTTCTACTGCTGTATTTTAATACGAAGTCGTATGCCAAAACTTTAATCGTTCTCCTGGCCGTTCCCTTTTCATTAATCGGCGCAGTGGGATTATTGTACATCTTGGATTATCATGTATCGGTCGCAGTTTGGGTAGGAATGATCGCTTTGATGGGCCTGGATGCCGAGACGGGCGTTTTTATGCTGCTCTATTTGGATCTGTCCTACGATTCTGCCGAACGAAAAGGAATGGTTCGAACCAGAGAAGATCGCATAAAAGCGATCATACACGGAGCCGTCCACAGGGTTCGCCCCAAAATCATGACCGTCCTAGCGGCAATGATGGGTCTACTTCCGATTATGTGGTCCAACGGGACCGGTTCGGACGTAATGAAACGAATCGCTGCACCAATGGTAGGCGGACTTGCAACGAGCTTCTTACTAGAACTCTTAGTGTATCCGCCTATCTATTTATTATGGAAAGAAGGGAAGCTTACTTTTGGACAATCTCTACCGGCAGTTTCCAAATATTTCGGCCAAAACGAATCGAAGAAAAAAGACGTTCTAATATCGCAGACCGAATCGGAAAACGAAACGCAGATAGAGGGAGACTTGTACGAAGATGAGATTCGAAAGTCGGCCCAAATCAAAGGAAAGAAGCTTAAAAAAAAGACACTTTCATAGACTCGCTCACTTTCTTCTGGATTAACATCGAGGGATAGAGCTTTGATTCGGACAATCTTGCCAAGAGTATTTGTCAAAAATACGCAATAAGGAAATTACGTTTCTCTTAATCGTCTTTTGCGTTGCAAAAGACGATTAAGAGTTTAAATGTTAAGCGAATAAAATTTTCATCTTGATCGAGGAATTCGCCATCCGTATAATGTAATCAATTCGGTATTTATTACCGAGAAAATGTTTACAAAAGCCCGTGGAGACACTATGAAAAAATTATTCGCAACCATCCTGTTGTTGGCAATCGTTCCAACGATCGGCGTTTATGCATTTAGCGATTTGGAAAAACTGCTAATCGCGGAAGCGACCACACCCGAGTTAAAGAAAATAGCGAAAGATTATTTTCTCCGGAAAGCTCAGGATCAAAAAGAGCTGGCGGAAAAATATAAAACCTTAAGCAACCTGAATCGGGGCGGGAAGTCGACCTCCGAGGATGCAGATAGAAAGAAGTACAAGCAACTTTCCGAGCAAGTCGCGCAGGAAGCCGAAAAGTATAAGGCTCAAGCGGATAAATTGTAAGGGAATCCAAGCGTAAAGGTTTTCCGGATTCTTTTAAATTCGGGAAACCGATTTATTCAAATCGTTTATTCATTCGAGAGTAAGATAAGCAACGAAATTATACTCGGGAATTTTCGGTTCCCAACCATAGGTTTCCTTAATCTTCTTTTCCAATCCTTCGGCTCCATCCTTTTCCCCGTGAACGATATATATTTTAGGGTCGGATCCTTTTAGATCCGATAACCAATCGACAAGTTCCGCTTGATCCGCGTGTGCGGAGAATCCATCTATAATATCAACGCTACACCGGACAGGATGCCATTTCCCTCGTATTTTAATTTCCTTTTTCCCGTCCAAGAGATTCCTTCCGCGAGTCCCTTCCGCCTGGTATCCTGCGAGTAAAACCAATGAATTAGGATCTTTCAAAGTCTCCTCCAAATATGTAAGCACGCGCCCTCCGGTAGCCATTCCGCTTCCGGCTATTACTATCTTAGGACCTTTCAATGCGGAAATATGCTTAGTTTCATCCGCGTGCTGAACGATCGTAATTTGTTCACACATTGCGTCCAAATCCGATTTATTTATCTTATGCCAATCTGCGCCGTAACGACGAAAGATTTCCAGAATATGAAGCCCCATTGGGGAATCCATATAAACCGGCGTCGACGGGATTCTTCCTTCAATCCTCAATTTCCAAAGGAGATACATGAGAAGTTGAGTCCGCTCGACTGCAAAGCTAGGAATGATTATGCTTCCTTTCTTCTCCGCGAATTCGTTTATCAACGACGCGAATTTATCCTCAGACTTTCCTGAATGAAGTCTGTTTCCGTAAGTGGATTCGATCAAAAGTAAATCGGCATGTTTCGGCTTCTCGGGAGGAAACAAAAGCGGATCGTCTTTTCTTCCCAAATCTCCGGAAAATAGAAACGTCTTCCCGTTCACCTGGATCTCAATGGAACTGGCGCCTAGAATATGCCCTGCATAAAAAAAACGGACCCGTATCCTAGGGAATAAGTCGAACCAAACTCCGATTTCCTGTCTTCGAAAGAATGAAATGGTCTTTTCTACATCCTTCATTTCATAAAGAGGTAAGGCGGGTGAATGTTTGGAATAACCGTGACGATTCGCAGCCTCAGCATCTTCTTCTTGAAGATGAGCGCTGTCTTTCAAAATGATTTCGGCCACGTCGAGGGTAGGAGCAGTTGCCAAAATGCTTCCTGAAAATCCCGATTTTACCAGCCTAGGTAAGTAACCTGTATGATCCAAATGTCCGTGGGTCAAAAGGATAACGTCGATTTTTTCCGCCTCGGCCGGAAGAACGTCCCAATTTCGTAAGCGCAATTCCTTTACGCCTTGGAATAATCCGCAATCGATCAGAATATTTTTGCCCAATACGGTAAGTAGGTATTTGGACCCGGTGACCGTGCCTACCGCTCCTAAAAATCGTAAGCTTGCGATTTCGGAATTCATAGAAAGAATTATCCTTTATTAATATCTTTAAGCGTAAAAAAGCCCGCTTGATTTAGCGGGCTTGCAGTTCATGGTTTGACATTCAACTAAGAAAATCCGAGCGGACTCCTTTTTCAAGCTTCAAGTTAGCTTTAAAATAAAAAATCAGCCGAATCTCTCACTCAAAAGTTTTACGACCTGTTCGGGGCGCATGTTTGCTTGCGCAAGCATCGCAACGCCGCTCTTAGTCAGTATTTGATTTTTCGTAAATTCCACAATATGTTCCGCGACGTCCGCGTCTCGAACACGACTTTCCGCCGAAACCATATTAATGTAATTTGCCTGCAAACCTTCCGCGGTAATCTCTAATCGGTTGTAGTAAGCTCCTAAATCGGACCTCTGCTTATTGACTCTTTGGATTGCATTATCCAAAATGCCGATCATCGAATTGGAAGAAGCCGGAGTGGATAAAGTCTGCTTTTTCCCGTTGCTTTCTAATTGCAAAGCAGCGGCATTCATGGCGTCCACGAAAATTTCGAGTTTCTCATTCTGATTCGGGCCGACGTGAAGCTGGATGGGATTCTTGGATTCCTTCGAATAAGCTCCGCTTAACGGACGAATCTTATTAAATTCGGCCGTTTTTCCCAATCGATCCACTTCGTCTATCAGTTGATCGACTTCAAGTTGAACCAATTTTCGATCATCGTCCGAGTAGATTCCGTTTGAAGTCTGAACGGAAAGTTCTCTCAATCTTTGCAGAATATTATTCACTTGCTCCAGGTTTCCTTCCGTAACTTGGATAAAGGAGACCCCATCCATTACGTTTCGTTCCGCCTGAGCGATACCTCGAATTTGAGTTCTCATTCTTTCCGATACTGCAAATCCTAATGCATCATCTCCGGCACGATTTATACGCATTCCGGTAGAAAGCTTTTCTGCGACTTTATCTTGATCTTGGTTTACTGTCTTCAGTACATTATTCGTACGAAGAGCGCTGATGTTGTGATTGATTATCATCAACAACCTCCCTGTAGATGAGGTACGGATCCGTCCGTACCTATATTTCCGGCTCTTTGGGGGGAGGGGAGCCCCCCGGGCTCACCGGGTTCCACTGCGAATTTCCGCTCCCTAATTTTCCGAAGGGGCGGACTTTTTTTATAATTTTTCCTAAAGGACTAAACCATCGAAGACGATATATCCTATAAGGGAAATTCTGATTTAAATATACTCCCTTTTAATCAATCTGCAACTTTTTTTCCAATAACTAACCCTTTTCCTAGGGAAATTTCTGCCGCTTCCGGAGATTTTGTCCCCTAATTCCTTATTTATATGAAAATCTACACTAAAAAGGGCGACACTGGGACAACTTCCCTTGCTAACGGATTGAGAGTTTCCAAAGCAGACGACCGCGTTGAATTGTACGGAACCGCAGACGAATTGAATTCTTCCTTAGGTGTGGCGACTTCATTTCTGAAGTCGGACTCTAAATTAAGAATTAGCCTAGAACGAATCCAAAATCTTTTATTTGAATTAGGATCCGAACTCGCAGGTTACAAAAAGGATGACGGCACTTCCTGCTTGTTGGAAGAAGATACTCTCCAGTTGGAACGAGAAATCGATGATTGGCAAAATTCCCTCTCCCCACTCAAGCATTTTATACTGCCAGGAGGTTCTCAGGCCTCGGCGCTTCTACATGTAAGTCGTACTCTTACCCGTAGGCTCGAAAGAGAATTAGTAAAGGCGAAGGATTCGGGCGTGGAGATCTATCCGGAAACTCTGAAATTCCTAAACCGTCTCTCGGATCATTTATTCGTAGCCGCCAGATATGCAAATTTCGAATCCAATATAAAGGAGCCTCAATGGCAGTCGAGAGCCAAGGGAAATTAAGACATCCGAAAGGACTTTTTATTCTTTTCTTAGTCGAGATGTGGGAAAGATTTTCCTTTTACGGAATGCGTGCATTGCTCGTTTTGTTTCTGACTAAGGAATGGCTGCTTTCCGATCCTGAGGCAAACCGAATTTACGGAGTCTACAACGGACTTGTATATCTAACTCCGATCTTCGGAGGATTTCTAGCGGATCGTTTTTTAGGTTATCGATCCTCCATCTTTCTTGGAGGACTGTTGATGATGTTCGGACACCTCTCCTTAGCCATCGATGGAAGCATTACTTTTTTTTTAGGCTTGGCTCTTTTGATCCTAGGGAACGGATTCTTTAAGCCCTGTATTTCGACTGTGGTTGGTAGAATTTACGAATTGGAAGGAAAGTCCGATTTAAAAGATTCAGGTTTTACGATTTTCTATTTCGGAATCAATACTGGCGCCGTACTAGGAACCTGGGCCTGCGCTAATATCGCCGACATTTACGGTTGGCACTACGGATTCGGAGTCGCAGCCGTCGGAATGCTGACCGGATTACTTATCTTCGCCTTTCTAGGGAGGAAGATCGCAGGAGAAGCCT
This sequence comes from Leptospira broomii serovar Hurstbridge str. 5399, assembly GCF_000243715.2. Classification (NCBI taxonomy): domain Bacteria; kingdom Pseudomonadati; phylum Spirochaetota; class Leptospiria; order Leptospirales; family Leptospiraceae; genus Leptospira; species Leptospira broomii. The sequence continues at coordinate 82,746 of NZ_AHMO02000011.1, read as the reverse complement.
TCCTTCCCGGAAAAGATAAAAATTCGAAGATCGGATCCGAAGGTTCGCAACTGGATAGTTCATCGACTGGCCTTGTTACCGCCGGAAGAATACGGGCCATTCTGGTTTTTTCCAGCGTGACGATCGTTTTTTGGGCGTCGTTCGAACAGATGGGTTCCTCTTTGAACCTAATCATTGATCGATATGTGGATCGAAATTTCTACGGTTGGGAAATTCCGGCAGCTAATTACCAATCCTTAAATCCTATTTTTGTAATCTTATTTTCGTTAGGAATCTCTTGGGCCTGGAGAAAGTTAGAGGCCTCGGGAATTCACGTTTCAAGCGTCACTAAATTTTGCTCGGCATTAATCACCTTAGCCTGCGGTTTCTTGATTCTTTCCGTCGTAACTTCGGTATCGTCAGGTAAATTCTCTTCCGGGTGGATCGTTCTTGCGATTTTATTTCATACAATCGGAGAGCTTTTGATTTCACCAGTCGGCTTGTCTTTGATCACAAAACTTGCTCCGGCTAGAATGGCATCCATGATGATGGGAATTTTTTTTCTTTCTAGCTTCTTCGGACACGTTATTGCCGGCGAGTTGGCCGGCCTTATGGGTGGACGGGAAAACCTATCCGTCTTCTTTTTGATCTTCGTCATTTTCCCGGGACTCGTAGGAATCTTCTTATTTCTATTTCGGAAAAAATTAGAATATTGGATGCACGGGGTAAGATGAAATCAAGAATTTCTATCTTTATTCTGCTTTGTATTTTTCAGCATCCCTTGCTTGCAGATTCGTTTCAAGATCTACTAAAGGATGATTTCTCCAGAGGGCAGACCTTACTGATCAAGAATACTGTCTTTCAAAAAATCGGAAAAAGATCCGGCGATAAAGATGTCCTGACAATCACTAAGAAAATCATCCCTTGGGCAATTTTGGAAGGTTTGCCGCCGGAGAAGGTAGCGGATCTAATTTTAAAAATTGATATCGCGCAAACTGCGGGACTTAGTTTTGAAGAAGCGGAAGACGCAATTCCTCCTTCTGCTACTCGAGATCTTAGCGATGAAGATTTTCCTTACATTGCGTTGTATTTAAAAGAAACAAAATTGGCGGGTATTCGAGAGGAGGTTCGAAATCGATTTCTGGAAGCCGCGTTAGAGAAACAATGGTCCGGATTTTCCGTTCTAGCGGGTGGACGAGCCCTTTCCGCCGGAAAGCTGGTCGATTTTCCGCAAAATAGACTTGCGACAAGGATTCTGAAACAATTTAGTCCGCGTGGCAAAAAGGAAAGCTTCGGGCGTTGGGAAAAAGATTATAAATCGGTTTTGGACGATAAGTTGGAGGGAGGGTCGTACATTCTTCTTTCAAATCTGAAGACGGTGTACAACCAAGGTTTGAACTCGAAAGAACCTGCATTAGGTAAAGCGAGAGCGATAGAAAGCTCGTTAAACGAAATAGGTCAAATTATAATCGGAGATCGTCCGAAATTCGAACCGGTTAGCGAACCGCCTTTAGTTCCGAATCTTCCCGAACCGAATGAACCGTCGCCCGAACCGAGCATTATAAAACAAAATTGGCAAACCTTATCGGCATCTATGTTACGTAAAGTTGCCGGAGAATGGGTGGGAACTCCTTATAAATGGGCAGGGGCTGCAAAAACAGGCACGGACTGCTCCGGATTTACGTATAGAGCTTTGACCGATGGTAGAATCGGAGTCCCTGAAAATCGAATGTCCCGCGCCTCCGGCGCTCAGACAAAACTCGGAATCTCCGTCACTCATAATGAAATGAGGGCCGGAGATTTAATTTTCTTTTCCGCATCGCCCAACCAAACGAAAGTAACGCATGTCGGATTAGTGCTTTCGGAAACTGAGTTTGCACACGCTTCCTCTTCTCGCGGAGTAATTTTCGATAAGGTCAATTCGAAGTGGTGGTTGGATCGCTTCGTACTCTCAAGACGGTTATTTCGGACTGTGATCGATTAAGTCGGTTGAAGCTTCGGTGAAGGACGACGAAGAAAAGAAAAATTCTTAGTTCATTCTCCCAAATTCATTTCCTCTACGATCCAGAGTAATACTTTCGCTTTCGCGATCGGATCCGGATGAGAGAGAATCTCCTGCTTTTTCTGGAATTCGAAATTTAAAATTGAAGAAATGAAATCAATCGGAAAGGGATGATTCCAGAGTTCGTTCATTCGCAAAATCAGATCTTCCTGTGCGCCTTCGGCTAAGAGGATTCGCTTCGTTAATGAAAGTATCTTATCGAAAACGTCTCGAAAAACGTCTTCCTGAGTATATTTAGTCTCAGAGGGAATTTTCTCGATGATTCCGATTCGAAACGGATCCATAACCTCGTATCCGCTTAGTTTAGCGATACCTTTCCCTTCGAGAAGAATATTCGATCTTCCATCCGGAAGGGGATCCCGTCGGATAATCGTTCCCCAGCCAAAAACGGATTCGATCTCCGGATGAGGATCTTGCTTCTTTAAGGAATCCATTCGAATAGGAGCCACCGCCATTTCTTCCCCCGACTCGGAACAATAATCCAACATCATTCGATATCTGGGTTCGAATATATGTAGAGGAAGAAACGTTCCCGGAAATAGAATGATGCCGGGAAGGGGAAAGATAGGGATTGTAGTTGTTGACACCGAAGGAATATCCTAACCTTTTGAAGAGAAAACGCAAACGAATTTGCTAATCTCGGTTTGAAATTGTACTCTATAAAAAAACATCAGTATGCCGCCGCTTCCTCAAGGCTCTCCAAGACAAAGATTATCGTTTTAGGAGATCTAATTCTCGACGAGTATTTGTTCGGCGAAGTAAATCGAATTTCTCCCGAAGCCCCGGTTCCCGTCGTCTGGATTCGAAAAGAAAAAACGACTTTAGGCGGTGCCGGGAATGTGATCAAAAATTTATCTAGATTCGGAGTGCAATCCGTCGTTCTAGGACGATCCGGAAACGACGAGACCGCTAAAACATTGAGTAATTTGTTGACCGCCGAAAAGACGGACGCAAGAGAAAACAAAGTGATTCGTTCCGAGAGAGTACCAACGATACTGAAAACAAGAGTGATAGCAGGTCATCAGCAAGTTTGTAGAATCGATCGAGAAGAAACACTTTCTTTAACCCAAGAGGAAGAGTCCGAATTGATTCGAGCATTCGCGGACCGAATCGACCAAGTGGACGGGGTTGTGCTATCGGATTATGATAAAGGGACTCTTACTCCTAGATTAATTCATGAAGTCATTTCATTAGCGGTAAAAAAAGGGAAAATCGTCACCGTCGATCCGCAGGTTTCTCATTTTTTTCAGTACGAAACTGCAAGCATCATGACTCCGAATCATCACGAGGCTGGGCGCGCTCTAGGAAGAAAATTGGATTCGGATCAGGAAGTAGAGATCGCCGCAAAGGAAATCGCGGAACGTCTCCGGTCCCCATCCATGATGATCACTCGCGGAGAAAAGGGAATGAGCCTCTATCTAGCTGAGGAAGGAAAAACTCATCATATACCGACAGTTGCCAAGGAAGTCTTCGACGTTACCGGCGCAGGAGATACTGTAATATCCGCATACACTGCCTTCTGCGCCGCGGGTTTAACGGAATTGGAATCGGCATTAATTGCAAACGTGGCGGCCGGAGTCGTCGTAGGTAAACTAGGAGCGGAAACCGTTTCACTGGAAGAGCTGCAATTAGCCTTGGAAAAAAGAGGTCTGCTTCGTTGAACATAATTCAATCCTGTTTGGATAAAATTATATCGTTTTCGGAGGCCTCGGCGATTGCAAATCGCGTTCGTAAAACTCATAAAATCGTATTTACGAACGGTGTCTTCGATTTGATGCATAAAGGACATCTAACGTACCTTGCCCAGGCCTCAGAACTGGGCGATTTTCTTTGGATCGGTCTCAATTCCGATTCTTCAGTGAAAAAAATCAAGGGGCCGGAAAGACCTATTAATCCGGAGGAGGATAGGGCTTTTCTTCTCGTGTGTCTTTCTTTCGTGAGTGCCGTTACCGTATTTGCGGAAGAAACCCCTATCGAACTGATTTCGAGGATTCGTCCCGATATTCATACCAAAGGTGGAGACTACGATAGAGAGACACTACCGGAAACCCCGCTTGTTCGTAGTCTTGGCGGAGAAGTCCAAATTCTTCCCTTTATTCAAGGTTTTTCGAGCACAGAAATCATCCGTAAGATTCGAGGAGTCTAACAAAAAGGGCGGGATTTCCCCGATCCAAATCCAATCGTTGTCCTTTCCCGGAAATTCTTTGAATTTCGGAGTTGGTTTTTCACGAACCGAGAAAAACCCTGTTCAGCAAGGAAGGAGACGGACTTGTCCAAGACCAGATTTATTTTCGTTACCGGAGGAGTTTGCTCTTCCTTAGGAAAAGGGGTTTCCGCAGCGGCCCTAGGTTGCCTGCTCGAAAGCAGGGGATATACCGTTTCTCTTCAAAAAATGGATCCATATATCAATATAGATCCTGGAACGATGAGCCCTTACCAGCATGGAGAAGTTTATGTGACGGAAGACGGGGCAGAAACGGATCTGGACCTAGGATACTACGAGCGCTTTACTAAATCCAAGTTCACCCGAAAAAATTCCGTATCCACCGGCCAAATTTATAATACCGTTATTCAGAGAGAACGAAAAGGCGATTACCTAGGAAGAACCGTACAAGTCGTTCCGCATATCACGAATGAAATCAGGAATCGGGTTTATACTCTCGCACGAGAGAATGCTACCGATTTTGTAATCGTAGAAATCGGAGGCACTGTAGGGGATATAGAGTCGATTCCATTTTTGGAAGCCATTCGACAAATGAGATACGAGCATGGACCTACCCACGTTTTATTCATACATGTGACATTGGTCCCGACGATTACCGTAGCAGGAGAAGCAAAAACTAAACCGACTCAACATTCTGTGAAAGAACTCCTGGCTTTAGGAATTCAACCTGATATTCTGATTTGTAGAGTAAACCAACCTATGAGTAAGGATATGAAAGGCAAGATTTCCTTATTCTGTAACGTAAAGGAAGAAAACGTGATCTCCGCGTCGGACATCAGTACTTCCATTTATGAAATTCCCAAAATGTATAAAGAAGAAAAATTAGATCAAGTCGTTTTAAAAACGCTGGGTATGGAGCTCGGAAAATCCAATTTCTCGGAATGGGAAAAGATTATTAAAAGTCTTCAATCCGCAAAGCATACCGTCCAGATCGCAGTAGTCGGAAAATACATTTCTCTCCATGACGCATATCGTTCCGTTTACGAAAGTCTTTCTCATGGCGGAATCGCTAACGAGGCAAACGTTGAATTCGTAAAGGTCGATCCTGAAAAAGTGGATAAGACGAACGTGAAAGAAGTCCTTAAGGGTGTTCACGGAATTTTAGTTCCCGGCGGTTTTGGTGATAGAGGAATCGAAGGAAAAATTCTGGCCATCCAATACGCTAGAACCAAAGGCATTCCATTTTTCGGAATCTGCTTAGGAATGCAATGTGCAGTCATCGAATATGCCAGAAACGTTCTAGGTTTGAAGGATGCGAATTCCACCGAATTTAGACCGGATTCTTCGGATCCGGTTATTTCGTTGATCGAGGAGCAGATGGATATCGATCAAATGGGGGGCACGATGCGTCTTGGATCGTACCCATGCAGAATCCGTAAAAACACTCTCGCGTTTGCGGAGTACAAGCAAGAATCAATTTACGAACGTCATAGACATCGTTTTGAATTCACGAATCGCTTTAAGGAATCTTTCGAAGAGAAAGGCATGGTTTTCTCCGGAATTTCTCCTGATGAAAATTTGATCGAAATTGTGGAAATTCCCGATCATCCCTGGTTTATCGGAGTGCAATTTCATCCGGAATTTACCGGCAAACCGACCAAACCTCACCCCCTATTTGCCGGATTCATTCGTGCTGCCGTCAAACTAACAAGGAAGGTTTCATGAGCGATCAAACTGCAAGCACAAGGGAGTTTTTGAACGGAACTAAAATCGGCGGGGGCAGTCCTTTCTTTTTAATCGCAGGTCCCTGCGTAATGGAGAATCGGGAGCTTCTCGATTTTGTATGCGGCGAGATGGTGGAAATTTGCGGAGAATTAGGAATTCCTTATATATTTAAGAGCAGCTTTGATAAGGCGAATCGATCCTCGGTGAATTCGTATAGGGGACCGGGCCTTGCCGAAGGAATCAAGCATTTAGAATTCATCAAGAAAAAGTACAATGTGCCTGTGCTAACCGACATCCATGAGACTTCTCATATTATTCCGTTAAAAGACATTTTAGATATCTACCAAATTCCTGCGTTTCTATGCAGACAGACCGATTTAATTTCGGAGTCGGCAAAAACCGGCAAATGGGTGAATGTCAAAAAAGGACAATTTCTGGCTCCTCAAGACTGCAGACATATCAAAACGAAGATCCAAGAATCAGGATCCGAAAAATATCTGGTAACGGAACGCGGAACCACTTTCGGTTACGGAAATCTAGTATTCGATGGCAGAACCGTTCCCATACTCCACGGGTACGATATTCCTGTCGTTTTCGATGCGACTCACTCCGCGCAGCTTCCGGGTGCAGCCGGAAATATTACCGGGGGGCAGAGGGAATTTATTCCAAGCATGGTAAGAAGCGCCGTCGCTCTCGGTATCGAAGGAATCTTTATGGAAGTCCATCCCGATCCTGAGAAAGCGCTTTCGGATGCGACAACCCAATATCCGATTTCCAAAATCAAAGCTCTATTAAAGGAACTGATCGGATTGGATCGATACGTAAAACGGGAAATTCTCAATAAAGGTTGACCGTCCCCGGTCGACCAGGCGGAACTTTGAAATTTCAGCTCGCCTTTCTGAAAAATATAGACGCGGAAACCATCCAGAAATATAGGATGTTCGCCGGAATATTGGCCGGCATCGGATTGATCGTAATTTTCTTTCTAGTTACGGGCAAGAAAGAGGCAAAATACACTCGAGTCGAAAACGAAAAAGAAAGCGGAGCTACGATATCCTTTAAGAATTTCGAAAGGGATCAGTATGATGAAAGCGGAATTTTAATTTGGAAACTCAAGGCCGAAGAATCATACGTATTTGTAGGAGAGGGCAGAACCGTCTTTTACGCCGTCGACTTCGATCAATACGAAAACGGTAAGTTCAAATCGAAGCTCACAGGCGATAAGGGCGAGATCAATCATACTTCAAAGCTAATGGTTTTGAACGGTAATATCCATCTTCGTACCGACGAAGGTAGAACACTGCTGGCTAAGTCGTTGGAATACAATACCGAATCCAAAAAACTTTCCTCGGACGAAGAGGTAGTGGTGGAAGCCGACGGTACCAAAATCAGAGGAATCGGTCTGCGAGCGGATAAGGATCTAAATAAATTCACTATTCTGCATCCGACTGCAATTACGCAGGGAGGATCCAATCCTCTGTCTTCCGCACCGGAGTAAGTACCGATGAAAAATCGACTCTGTTCATTTCTTTTCATATTCGCTCTTCTGTTCGTAGACGATCTTTTTCCCCATATACGTCCCCCTTTGCTATTCTCACCGGAATCGTTGGAACGAAAGCCTATTCAAGGAATCGGTGAATCCGATCCGACAAAGAAGGAAAGTTTTCCGACGTATTGGGGAGGCAGCACGCTGACCCAAGAGGATAAGCAGATCCAAGGATTGAAAGTCACGACTTTTACTCTTGAAGGAGGCGCCTGGATCCAACATAAAAAGGTAAAGCTTTCCGCCAACAGAATTGAAGTGATAGGGAAAGAAGCATATAAAGCATTCTTAAAATACGGCGTCGAAGTGGACGATCAGGAAAACGGAACAACTCTTAAGGCAGGCACGGGCGAATACGATAAATATGCGGAAATTGTCATCATAAAAGATAGACCAAGGTTATTCTTTAAGGATAAAACCGGAAAAACCACTATAATTGCCGCTCAGACGATCGAAAGGCAGCTTAGTACGAAAATCACGAAGCTGATCGGCGGAGTGATCATCACTCACCCTGATGTAACTATTTTATGTAAGGAAGCATTGTTTAAAGAATCCGAAAATGTGATAACTACGGATCCGAACCCATTTTTACTCTCCAAAGATCGATATCTAACAGGCACGAAGCTTTCTTTCTATACAAGTGAGAATAGAATTCTATTGGAGCAAAATACCGTTCTTTTCCAGACTTCCTACGAGAAACGACAAACGGAAGAGGGTAAGGAAACGACGGAAAAGGTTATTACTATTCTAAAGGGCGATCGATTGGAGAGCAGCAACGACGAAAATAAGGAAAGAGTGATTAGTTTAAAGGGGAACTCCACTATTTTCAGAAAGAACGTAAAAATAACCGCAGACGTATTGGAATCTTTAGGGACGGATTCGCATACGATTCGAGGAAGGAGAAACGTCCGGATCCACGACAGAGAGAATTATTTAATTCTTTCCGGAAACGTATTGGATTACTTTCGCAAAGAAGAATATATGCATGTTACCGACGACGGTAAGATGGAATTCTTAGATTCGAAATCCGGAGCTGTTACGACTACTATGACGGCGCAAGAATTCGAACGTTTTCTTGATAAAGACGAAACCGTAATACGCGGGAATGTGTTCATAAAGGCAAAAGGCTCCCAAGCGATGGGCGAATATGCGACTTACTATGAAAAAGATGAGACGATCTATCTGGAAGGGAATCCAAGGATAGATCGATCCGGCAAGATTTTACGGGCGGGAAAAATCCTCTTTTATCCTAGGGAAGGCCGGGCGATCCTGACGGAAGGAGTCCATCTAGGAAATTAGGAGACGCATGGGTACGACAATCCGTTGCCAGAACCTCGTAAAGATATATAATAAACGCAAGGTCGTTGACGGGGTAACCTTCGATATTCGGAAAGGAGAAGTCGTCGGATTATTAGGTCCCAACGGGGCTGGCAAAACTACTTCATTTTATATGTCCGTCGGCTTCGTGCAACCCGACTCGGGCCACGTATTCATAGACGACCAAGACGTAACGGAATTTCCGATGCATACCCGCGCTAAATTAGGAGTCGGGTATTTAGCACAGGAAGCTTCTATTTTTCGTAAGTTGACTGTCGCTGAAAATTTGGAAGCTATTCTAGAAACCTTAAAAATTCCCAGAAGTGAGATCGTCAGAAGAAGAGACGAACTACTGTTAGAGCTTCAAATTATGCGCGTTGCCAATCAAAAAGGGTATACGCTTTCGGGTGGAGAACGAAGAAGATGCGAAATCGCTCGTTCACTTGTTACGAATCCGGACTTTATCCTTCTTGACGAACCTTTTGCAGGGGTAGATCCTATAGCGGTTAAGGATATTCAAACGGTAATCAATAGCCTAAAAGAAAAAGGGTTAGGAATACTTATCACGGACCATAATGTGCGAGAGACGTTAAAAATAACGGATAGAGCATATATAATGCATAGCGGCAAAATTCTGATCGCCGGAACACCGAAGGAACTTGTGAACGATAAAGAAGCAAAGCGAATGTACTTAGGCGAGGATTTCAAACTGTGAATTTAAATCACCAACTCGTCCAAAAGCAAACTCAGAAACTGGTAATGACTCAGGACCTTCGCCAGTCCATCGAGCTATTGCCGCTTTCAACAGTCGAACTTGCGGACAGAATCAGTGCAGAGTTGGTGGAAAATCCTATGCTAGAAGAGGAAGCCTCTTCTGAAAGGAGCAAAAATCCGGAATTATATTCGGTAGACGACCTTCGCAGAAAAGAAAAAAACGATTTCCTTAAAAATACGGATGTCGGCTGGCAGGAATCATTTAGTATAGATAGGCCCCAAACACGCGGGTCAGACGCATCCGATCGAAATCAAAAATATATCGAATCCTCTCCCAATACTCAATCTTTGTCGGAGCATCTTCTTTGGCAATTGCGCATTTCCTCCTTAAAAGGAAAGGAAATGGAGATAGCTGAAATGCTCATTTCCATGCTGGACGACCGAGGTTTTATTCCTCAAACTCACGACAAACTGGCCGCAGAGATCGGAGTCAGCATAAAGATGATTCGAAAGGTGTTGGATCAGATTCACCAATTAGATCCCCTTGGAATTGGAGCGAAAGATATTCAACAGACATTATTGGTTCAGGCTAAAATTTTAAAGCCCGAAGACGCTAAGCTACATGACTTAATCGAAAACCATTTGAAAGATTTGGAGAAGTTGGATTATAAAGGAATTTCAAAAAAGATGGGAATTCCCGTGGAAAATGTAGAGGCAATGGCTGCGGAGATTAAGAAACTAGAACCTTTCCCCGCGACTTTATATACCCCTAAAAAACCGGATTATATACTTCCCGATGTTATCGTAAGGGAGATCGGCGGAGAATTCAATATTCTACTAAACGACGAATGGCTTCCGAAGCTGAAAATTAATAAGGAATATAAGGGTTTCTTAAAGAAGGGAGCAAAAGATTCGGATCGAGAGTATATTTCCACTAAATTAAGTTCCGCCGAATGGTTGATTCGTTCCGTCAATCAACGTCGGCAAACTTTATATAGGGTCGTATCAGCAATTATCGAACTCCAAACCGAATTCTTTCGTAAGGGAGTTCGCTTTCTCAGGCCTCTTACTCTAAAGGATATCGCGGAACGACTCGAACTTCACGAATCCACCGTATCTAGAATCACTTCGAACAAATATGTTCAGACTTCCTGGGGAATTCTAGAATTAAAATGGTTTTTCTCTTCCGGGCTTAAATCCAAAAGCTCCGAAGGAGGAATGGAATCTTCCAAAACGATACATGAAATGATTCGGAATTTAGTAAAAGAAGAAGATCCTGAAAATCCCTTATCCGATCAGGAAATTGTCGAGCATATCGAGAAAAAAGGCATCGAAATCGCAAGACGAACGGTTGCAAAATACCGTAAAATTTTAAGAATACTTCCATCGAACCAAAGAAAGAAAGTTAAATCTTTGGAGGCAAGATAGGTCGATGTCCGTCCCGGGAATTAACGTCGCTAACATACTCAAAGATCATCCCGAACTCGGGTTAAAATTGATAGCAGGAGAAGCCGGCCTGCAGAACCGAATTCATAGCTCTGAAATAAACCGACCCGGGCTTTCTCTTACCGGATTTTACGAAAGCTTCGCTCACGATCGCATTCAAATTTTCGGGAAAGGAGAATGGGCATATTTAATCTCCAGGGAAGGAGACGGCTTAACTAGAATTGCAACCGAATTCTTCCACTTTCATTTAAACTGTATTATCTTTACGCACGGGAATTCGGCTCCGCCGATCTTTATCGAATATTGCAATCGTCTAAATATTCCGCTGCTGATTTCCGATGTCTCCACTCATAAATTTATCACCTTAATCTCGCAAATTCTAGACAGGAGTCTGGCTCCTCGGACGATGAGACACGGAGTCTTAATAGAAGTTTTCGGAATCGGAATCCTTCTTTCCGGCAAAAGCGGGGTTGGGAAGAGCGAAACCGCATTGGAATTAATCGAACGAGGTCATAGACTTGTCGCGGACGATATGGTTGAAATTAGACGACTTTCGGAAAGTTACTTAATCGGTACTTGTTCGGACCTGCTTCGGCATCATATGGAAATCAGAGGGCTCGGAATATTAAATATTAAAGATATATTTGGAATAGGATCCGTACGAGACCATAAGCTAATCGAATTAATCATACATCTAGAAGAATGGTCGGATGATAAGGAATTCGACAGAACCGGATTGGAAAATCGCACCGAGGAAGTTCTAGGGGTTTTAATTCCTTTGATCAAACTACCGGTTCGTCCAGGCCGGAATATTCCGATTATCGTAGAGACCGCCGCAATGAATCAGCGACTAAAAAAATTAGGCAAAAATGCGGCGGCGGAATTCAGTCAAAAATTAAATATTTATTTGCAGCAAGGTAAAGTTGAGAGAAATCCACCTCAAAATTAATGAAAATAGCACGGGCATGCATGCGCGCCCTGCCTCCGTCTTCGTAAATTGTGCGTCAAAATTTCCCTGCGAAGTTTTGGTTTCTAAAGAAGGCGTTGAAGTTAACGGAAAGAGTATCATGGGATTGATGATGTTGGCGTTAGCGCCCGGGCAAGAATTTTCCATCAAGGCTACGGGGGAAAAAGAAGGAGAGGCGATCGACGCTCTAGCCAGACTTGTGGCCGATGATTTTGCGATATGAACCTTTTTCCTTTTAGGAATGAGGAAAATCGCTACTATCTGCGCGATCTCTTTATCCTGTGCGGCGTCATCGTAGTTGCGATAATTTTAGCCGAACTGCTTCATTTTCGACGATCCGATGAATCTACATTCGTGGATCGAGTGTTAGTGTATATCTATTACACTATTCCTCTATTCGCTCTCGCTCTCGCAATTTCATACTTATATAGGAATAAGAGAAATTTAGAAACCGGTAGATTGAGAAGTTCAATTCGATATCGATTGTCTTTAGCCTTTCTATTTGTGGCGATGCTTCCGTCCATTCCGGTATTCTTCCTTTCCTCGAACGTTACGAGTCGTCTATTCGAAGGATTTTACGGGCTGGATATCGGTCAGGCCTTGGATGCCGGAGATTATTTCATTACGAAGGAATATCAGGAAGATCGTAAGGACCTACTGATCAAGGCCCATCTGCTTCAAAATCTAGTAAAAAAGGAAAATACAAACACCAATCTTCTCACTTTGCGTGCCCATGAATTGAATCTAATTTCAAACCCCGGCTATTATATAGGATGGTACGAGCGTGAAACTCCTATTATCGAAAACCGTTCGCTCAGGTTACCTCCTGACCGTTCCGGATTCCTACCTCTCAATGGAGAATCCATTCTTGAGAATCTTTCCGTAAGCCCGGCGCACTCGTATTATTTTCTAAAAGTTCCGTCTCCGGATCCTTCAAAATATCTTCTTATCGGAAAAAGAATCTTTGTCGGAGAAGAGGAAAAAGCATATTCGATTTTAAACACAAGAAAGAATTATCATAAGGCGGATCTTGCAAAAGAAAAACTTCCGTACGAACTCAGAATTACGATTAGCCTTATGATCATCGTAGTGTTTCTTCTTTCGATTTTTTTCTCTTTAGTTTTCGCCCGAAAAATTTCCCGTCCGATTATCGACTTAGCAAACGCCACCCAAAAAGTCTCTCTGGGAGATACCGATATTAATCTTCCTTTAACGGAGGGAGGAGAGATAGGGGCATTAGTGGAATCCTTTAATCAAATGGTTAAGGACTTAAAGTCCAAAAATCGAGAATTGATGCATATCCAAAGGGTAGCCGCCTGGAAAGAAGTCGCCCAAAGAATGGCCCACGAAATTAAGAATCCGTTGACTCCCATTCAACTCTCAGCCGAACGAATCAGGAGAAAATTGGATTCCAGTGTTCCGTTACCGTTTCATGAAATCGTAAACAAAGGAACCGAGACAATCGTCGGCCAAGTGAAGATACTACAACATTTAGTAAACGAATTCTCAGAATTCGCCAGGATGCCTGCGCCGAGACTGATCAATCAGAATTTGGAACCCATCATATTGGAGAGCGAAAAATTATACGAGCATACTCCGGGAATTCAAATAGAATTGAATCTATCTAAGAATTTACCTGAAATATTTTTGGATAAAAAGCTGTTTTTAGGGGTAATGAATAACCTCTTTAAGAATGCCGTAGAGGCAATCGAGAGAAAGAAATCGAAAGGCGAACTAGGAGCCAATGCAGGAAGAATTCGCGTATCGACCAGACTCGAAAGAAGAATCATGCGAAAGTCTGTCGTATTAACGATGGAGGATAACGGAACGGGAATACCGAGTGAATACCGAGCCAAAGTATTCGAACCATATTATTCGACAAAGGACGAACATACGTCTGGAATAGGGCTCGCGATAGTTCAAAAAACAGTGATTGACCATAGCGGTCATATCTCAGTAGATTTATCCGAACTGGGCGGTTGTAAATTTCGAATCGAACTCCCTGTTGCTTAAGCCAGTATGAAAATTTTCATCGTAGACGACGAACTCGAAATCCGAAAATCCCTCAAGGATATCTTGGAGGACGAGCACTACGAAGTCGAACATTTCGCGAACGGTAGATCTTTTTTGAAACAACTTAAATCCGAACGGCCTGGTCTTGTACTTTTAGACGTATGGTTAGGAAAAGAAGATGGGCTTACACTTTTGGACGAATGCAAGAAAATGTATCCCACATTGCCCGTTTTAATGATTTCGGGTCATGGAACGATCGAACTTGCCGTACAAGCGACAAAGAAAGGGGCTGTCGATTTCCTTGAAAAACCGCTGTCGATAAATAAGGTATTGGAAGCCGTAGAAGGAGCGATTGTAGGCCAAGGAAGAGTCGAAATTCCGGAAGTGAAACTGGAATATGATGAAATTTTAGGAAGTTCTCCGGCAATACAAAAGGTGAAATTTGCAATAGCACAGGCTGCAGCTACGAATGCTCGCGTTTTCATCTATGGAGAAAACGGAACGGGCAAAGAATTGGTCGCAAGAACTATATTCAAAAACTCCAAACGAAGAGATCTGGCATATGTTGAAGTAAACTGCGCGGCTATTCCCGAAGAACTAATCGAATCCGAATTGTTCGGATATGTGAAAGGAGCTTTTACCGGAGCCACCGAATCGAGAATCGGGAAATTCGAAGCCGCTAACGGAGGAACCTTATTCTTAGACGAAATCTGTGATATGTCTTTATCCACGCAAGCAAAGGTTCTTAGAATTCTCCAAGAGCAGCGATTCGAAAAACTGGGAAGTACGGAGACAATTTCTGTGGACGTTCGAATTATTGCCGCGACTAATATACCCGTTGAAGAAGCGATCAAGGAAGGAAAGTTTCGTGAAGACCTTTACTATCGATTGAACGTAATTCCTATCGTGATTCCCCCGTTGCGAGATCGCAAATCCGATATCCCGTTACTTGTCGACTATTACGTCGCGCTCACCTTAACGGAGAATAATTTATCTCCTAAAAAAATTGAGAATGAGGCAATTTCAATTCTTGAGAATCATTTCTGGCCGGGTAATATCAGAGAATTGAAAAACGTCGTCGAACGTCTCTGCATTATGACCGTAGGAGATACGATTCGATCCCAAGATGTCAAAGATTCGCTGACTGGTTTCCTAAAGGCGAACGACCTGGTCGAAAAAGGGGATTTCAAAAGAGCTAAGGAAGAATTTGAAAGGCAATACATAGTTAAAACTTTGCAGATGAACGAAGGTAACGTCTCAAAGACCTCCAAGACTCTCGGAATAGAAAGGTCGCATCTTTACCGCAAAATGAAATCCCTTGGGATCCAAGCGGAGGATATCCATGACTAGCCAACCGACTCTTCTTCAGGAATTGAAGAGTATCCTACAAGACCTTAGATTTCTAATAAAGAAGGAGGATTTCCCGATTTTTCGAAAACGAGGAGAACCCGATCCTCAAACAATGGAATTGGTTTGGAAAGAAAATTGGAATTTTGGATACACATCGACCGAATCAGGGGTCCCAACTCAAACCCGTGGAGTTCAAGTTAGAATACCTCCGAAAGAACAGGATAGGAATTTTTCCTGCAAACTGTGCCCGGAGCGCTTAAGCGCCGTTCGGCATTTTATCGTTCGCGGCAGAAAGAAAGTTTTAGTTCTTCATTATACCGGAGAATTTCAGCCGAACAAGCCCTCGTATGCCAAGACTTCACCCCAAAGAATTTTCAGAACGCCGGAAGCGGAGAATTTATTCGATCGGATGATCCAAAAGGAATTCGGATTTTCAATGCGGGAATTCTATTATCAAGAATATCCGGCCTGCCTTTTTTCTCAGGATCGGTCGAGCGAACTCGATTGGAAACGACGAGTCGAAAATTGCCGAGTTCATGTAAAGGAAACCGTTCAAAAAGAAGGAATTAAAGGTATTATATTGCTCGGCGCGGCGGCCACGTTGGCATTCGGGAAAGAAGAGGCAGCTAAGCTTCTTGGAAAGACGGTAGAGTTCGAACCGGGAATTCCCATGGTTATATTACGTTCTCCTGAAGCGATTCTTTCGTCGGAACAAAAAAGAAAAGAAGCTTCGCCGAATAGTTCGGAGTTCCTGGAGGCGAAGAAAAAAGAAATCGAAGTGAAAGAAAGCGTTCTTTCGCAATTGAATCTATTTCACCAAGAGGTTAAGGATCGGATTTGATTCGTTACGCCGAAATCGCCTTTGACCTTCCTATCCAAGAAGACACCTTCACTTACGAAGTTCCCCCGGAAACGCCTATCGGAGTGCGAGTTAGAGCGCAATTGAGAGGTCGGAAAGAAGAGGGCATCGTCATATCAGTCCATTCCAACGAGCCTAACTACAAGGTTCTTCCGATCGAAAAAATCATCGATAAGATTCCTATCATCACGGACGAGCAGATAAAGCTCGCATACTGGATGAAGGAACAGTATCTTTCCTCTTTGGGCGAGTGCATACATAAGATGATTCCCAAGGGAAGAAGGCATTCTAAAGTTACCTTCGATCGAGAAGAAACTGAGTCTCTACCGTTACCGTTAAACGACGAGCAGCAGACAGCATTCGAGAATATTAAAGACGATTTCGGCAAAGATGCAGTTCATCTACTTTTCGGAATTACCGGAAGCGGAAAAACGGAGATCTATTTACATTTAATCGGGGATTTATTAAAGAAAAGCGATAAAGGTGTCTTACTTCTGGTTCCCGAGATCGGATTAACGTATCATATTATCCGAAAACTGGAAGCAGTGTTTCCCGGACAAGTTGCACTATTGCATTCCGCATTAAAAGTTTCGGAACGATTTAAAGCGTACATGGATTTAATGCTGGGAAAGAAGAGGATCGCGGTAGGAACACGATCCGCAGTCTTCGCCCCTGTTCAAAGACTCGGTCTAATCGTTATAGACGAGGAACATGACGGTTCTTTTAAAGAGCATTCCTCTCCCAGGTACCATGCTCGTCAGGTAGCTCTTCAAAGATGCAGGGAGAGCAAGGCTGTTTTAGTTTTGGGCTCTGCAACTCCCGCCTTGGAAGTCTACCACTTAGCTGTCACAGGTAAAATCAGTTTACAGATTCTAAGTAAACGCCCGGGGAATGCAAAACCGCCTATCGTGAGGATCGTGGAAAATCGGAAAGACTCACGACTCATAACTTCAGAACTCGGCTTTGCAATAAAGCAACGTTTAGACAAGAAGGAACAAGTAATCCTTCTATTAAATAGGCGAGGCTATAGCCCCTTATTATATTCAGAAAATGAAAAGTCGTACGTTCCATGCCCCAACTGTACGTCGCATCTCTGCTTTCATAAAAAAGGATCCGTCATTTGCCACCTTTGCGGTTATACGGATTCTTTGGCGCATCTAGAGGCAATCCGAGGAGAAAAGTTAGTATTACTAGGCACCGGTACCCAAAAATTGGAGGAACATTTATTGGAGGCGTTTCCCGGCTCCAAGATCGAACGTCTAGATCAAGATTCAATCCAGGATCGGTCCTTGTTGACGGATGTGATAGGCAGACTCGTTCATGGAGAAATCGATATACTAACCGGAACTCAAATGATATCAAAAGGATTGGATGCCGGAAGAGTTACTTTGGTAGGAGTTTTAAATGCAGGGATTGGATTAGGTCTGCCCGATTTCCGGGCTGGAGAGCGAGTTTTCTCCCTCTTAACCCAGGTCGCAGGACGGGCAGGAAGAGCCGATTTACTCGGAGAAGTCATTATAGAAACTCATACGCCTGACCATCCGATCATTCGCATGGCAATTGACCAGAACTACGTAAAATTTTACGAATCCGAACTTCCGATTCGAAAAGAGCTGTTCTATCCTCCGTATTCAAGACTTATCCGAATCCTCTCTAGATCGCCGGATGAACAAGCTTCTCTGAAAGCGATCGAAGCAGCTTCTACGATCATTAAACGACATCTTCCTGACCTCCACACAATCCTTCTCGGCCCTGCACCTTGTCCTTTCTATAAGATAGATAAAAACTTTCGGAATCATTTACTCATCAAAACGACTACTCCGAGTAAATGGAGAGACGTCTTGCGTGAGGAAGTAAGAACGATAAAAATCCCTAAAAACGTTTACTTAGAATTGGATTTTAATCCAGTGGACCTCGTCTGATGAAAATCGCTTTTTTCGGCACACCGGAACATTCCGCTAAACTTCTTTCTTCACTCTTAGAAGAACAACATATCGAAATTCTGTTCGTCGTAACAAACCCCGATCGTCCAAAAGGTCGTAGTAAAACCCCGAGTCCAAGTCCCGTAAAAGAAGTCGCTCAACGCGCAGGATTACCGGTATTTCAATTCGAATCGATTAAAAAGGAAAAGGAAAAAGCCGTCCGAGAATTTTCCAGATTCCAAGCCGAGCTATACGTAGTCTTTGCCTACGGATCTATCCTTCCGAAAGAAGTATTTCAATTTCCCAAATTCGGATCGATTAACTTACACGGATCGCTTCTACCTGAATTGCGGGGCGCATCGCCGGTGCAAACCGCCCTTTGGAAAGGATATTCGAAGACTGGAATCAGTATTCAATATATAGGGGAGGGAATGGACGAAGGAGATATCATTCAAGAGAAAGAAATTTCGATTTCTATGGAAGATGATACCGGAACTCTAATGGACCGGATTACCCAAACGGGGATCGAATGTTTAAAGTCCTTGCTTAAAGAAAATAGATCGGAATGCTTTCCGGCGATTGCGCAAGATCATTCTAAAGCTACCTACTGTACTAAACTGAAATCGGAGGATCGAATCCTAGATTTTACTCTTCCTGCAATTGACGTTCATAATCGTATTCGCGCCCTAGCTCCCGATCCCGGAGCGGTTTGCAATTTTCGAGACAAACGACTAGTTCTACGCAAAACTGCTTGGACTGATATCTTAGAATCGCCTACCGTACCAGGGAGATTGAAACGAATGGACAGAAAAGGCCTTCTTTTTCAGTGTGGAGATGGTCGATTCTTGGAAATCATTTCTCTCCAACCGGAGAATAAAAACCGCATGAGCGCGGCGGATTTCCTGAACGGCTTCCGCATCACAGAAGAGGATCGGTTCCAGTGACTCAGGAAGAACTCCGTTCCAAATACCTCCCAATCGGAGGTTATCTATTTTTTATCGCATTCGGTTTGGTCGTTTTTTTTATCGCGGCCTTTCTCGTCGTTTTTGTTCGAACCAAAAGTTCTACTTTGGTTGTCATGCCAGATGTCGTCGGGAAGTCCTATAACGAAGTGCATAATGAATTAAGTCGTCTTCAGTTGAAGATTCGACTCGAATCCAAACGATATCCGGATAAAACGGACGGAATCATTATTTATCAATCCATCCGCCCAGGTCGAGAAATAGAGGCCGGATCAAAAGTATCCTTAACGGTGAATATCGGATTGGATCGACTCATTATGCCCGAATTAAAAGGACAAACATTGGCTTCGGCCAAAAACGCTCTTGAAAAAGTCCTATCCGGAGAAACTTACGTATCTCTTCAACTAGGTGGGGTAACCTATGTGGAACCTAAGGAAGGTGAACTTCCGGATACGGTCGTAGATCAAATTCCTGAAGCCGGAAAAAATACAACTGCACGGGAGAAAGTCTTTCTGTTAGTCACGAAAGCCCCTGCGAAAAAGAAAGAAGGTGAGCCGCAGACTCTGGATTTTAAACCCGGTGACTCCTTCGTGTTTGCCCAACGAACGTTAGCTCGGGCAGGAATTCCGTCGAAAGCCGATATAGTCGAAACGAAATTTCGCCCCGAAAGCGGAAAAATCGAATCGGTGCAAAAGATCGGTTCCGAATATCGGTTCAAAGTATTTTATTTCGAACCGGAAGATCGGGTGGAAAGCGGCTATGAAAGCTTTGAATATAAGATCCGAGACAATGGAAATTATAAATTAATTCTCAAAGACCAAAAAGACGAATCGAAACAAGTCGAATTATCCGCTGCAACCCCGTATCAAGAAGGGGAAAAAATCCAGACTGTATTTTATCGGGCAGGCGATGTCACCCTGGTCTTATTGGATCAATCCGGCTCGAAAGTAAAATCCAAAGACTACGAGAACGAATTTTGAAAATCTCCGCTTCCATCTTAGCGACACAACTAACTTCGCTTTCCTCCCAGATCCCATCCTTCCGGCAAGAAAACATCGATTTGATTCATATGGATGTGATGGACGGAAATTTCGTACCCCAAATCAGCTTTGGAGAAGCGATCACCAAAGAAGTAAAGGGCATGACTTCGATCCCGTTAGATGTGCATCTAATGGTAGAAAAACCGGAAAATCATGTTCCTAAGTACTACGAACTGGATCCCTACTGCATTACGTTTCATGCGGAGACGACCAGATTCCCGATTCGTCTAGCCCAAGAAATTAGGAAGAATGGTCCCAAAGTGGGAGTTTCCTTAAATCCAGGCACTCCAGTTTCTGCCTTAGAAACTCTACTACCTTATATCGATTTAGTGCTGATTATGACGGTTGAACCCGGTTTCTACGGCCAGAAGTTCGTCGAGGGGGGTATCGAGAAGATTCAGAAAGTAAAATCTCTGATCTCTCCTTACCGAATTGAATTGGAAGTAGACGGGGGCATTAACGACTCGAATATTCGAGAGCTCGCAAAGGCCGGAGTGGATATTTGTGTAGTAGGTGCTGGATTGTTTAAGTCCGGACATCCGAACGATAATGGAAAAAATTTAAAGAAACTTGCTTCCGGTATCTGAGGACTAACTGCCCCCATAGAAAATCGGCTTTCGCTTAAGGCAAAGCGAAACAAGGTACATAATGCCGTAAAACCTTGACAGTCGGTAACGGCTCTAAAAAATGGCTTATTAAGGCAAACTGTGCTTCAGTTTGCCACCGTATCCAACGAAGGATTTTTATTTTGGTTAAGATCAGATTACAGAGAACTGGAGCCAAAAACAACCCCCATTACCGGGTTGTAGCAGCGGACAGCCGCTCTCCGCGCGACGGAAAATTCATTGATATTCTTGGGCATTATCACCCGGCAGAAATCAAGGGACAAACCGTTTTAGACAAAACGAAAGTTTTGGATTGGCTAAAAAAGGGTGCTCAACCTACGGGAACCGTGCTGAACCTCATTAAGAACGAGGGGATCTGGGCGGAATACAAACAAGCCGCTAAGAAGTAATGGAAGAACTAGTCCGCTACATCGTAACTTCCCTGGTAGATTTTCCGGAGGAGATTTCCGTAACGGAAATAGAAGGCGAGGAGCAAACAGTCTTAGAACTGAGGGTTTCTCCGAAAGACGTGGGGAAGGTGATCGGTAAAAACGGCAGGATTGCAAAATCTCTACGCGCAATTTTGACCGCTGCTTCCATTAAAGCAGGTAAGAATATCTCCCTGGAAATTATTGACTGAGAACCAAATCCTTGCAGGTAAGCTAGGGAAACCCTTTGGACTAAAGGGTTTTATCCGGCTTGTCGCCCAAGAAAGCTCCCTTCCGACTCTCAAACATCCCTTATCCGTCATTCTTCGTTTTCCCGGTAAACCGGACCTTTCTCTCGTATTATTGGAAACGAAAATTCATTCTGGTAGAATTCATCTTCGTTTCCAGGACTATAGTACACCGGAAGACTCTACAAAATTAACCGGTGCAAGCGTATTCGTGGATCGTTCTGTATTTCCGGCGAGTGAAGGAGATGAATATTATCTGTTCGAACTCCAAGGTCTTCGCGGTATTGCAGAATCCGGCGAGGATTTGAATTGGATTTTGGAGGATATCATGGAAAACCCGGCACATCCGATCTTATTGTTTCGAGAAGGGGAAAAAGAGATTTTAGTTCCTTTTATAGATCAGTTTGTTGGAAAGATACTTCTGACCGAAGGGAAAATATTTCTTAAGAATCCGGAGATCTGGGATGAAGTTTAACTTTATCACTCTTTTTCCCTCGAAAATTCAATCGTACTTTGCCGAAGGGCTTCAAGAAAAAGCGATTCGAAACGAGGTTTTCTCGATCGAAATCGTACATCTCCGCGACTATTCCAATAATAAACATCTTAAAGTTGACGATACTCCCTACGGCGGAGGACCGGGAATGCTATTAAAAGTTGAGCCGGTACATCTCGCTCTAGAATCCTTAGGAAAGGAAAAAGGATTGGTGATCATGACGACTCCGTCCGGAATTCCCTTCACACAGGAAATTGCAGTTAGGCTGGCAAAGAAAGGAGGTCCTATCACTCTGATCTCCGGTTACTACGAAGGTGTGGATCATCGAGTTACCGAACATCTTGTTGACATAGAACTGTCCCTTGGAAATTATGTAATCTCAGCCGGAGATTTGGCCAGCCTTTGTATAGTAGATGCAGTGTCCAGGCTTTTGCCGGGATTTATGGGCGACCAAGAAAGTCTGGAAGACGAGTCGCATAATGATCGGGACGTACTAGAGTATCCCCAATATACGAAGCCTTCCGAATATAACGGGTGGAAAGTTCCCGAGGTTCTACTTAGCGGAAATCACGCTGCAATTGAATCTTGGCGCGAAACTAACAGAAAGAGAATCAACCCCGATAAAACGAGGAATCTATGAAAGAACTTCTTAAGGGCGGATTGCCCACTGACGCTAACCGCACCCTGAATTTCAATGTCGGGGATACCGTTAAAGTACATTATAAAATCCAAGAATCCGGAAAAGAGCGTATTCAGGTGTATGAGGGAGTCGTGATTTCTATCGCGAACGGCGGTAACGGAAAATCTTTCACCGTCCGACGCATTTCTTATGACGTTGGTGTCGAACGAGTATTTCCTCTGTATTCACCTCGAATCGCAAAAATCGAACTGATCCGCAAAGGACGAGTTCGTCGTTCTAAGCTCTTCTTCCTTCGCGAACGCTCCGGCAAATCTGCTCGTATACGCGAACTGAAAGGCGGAAAAACGTTAGTGGCAGAAGATAAAAAACGTCAAGCAGCTGCCGACGCGGCGGCCACCTCGTCTGGAGTTCCGGCTTCGGAATAAAAACCCTTGTCGACGGGAAACTTCGAGCCGGAAGAGTCCCGTTTTTTCCCCCACGGGATTCCCTGTGGGATTGATGAAGCGGGCCGGGGGCCTTATGCAGGACCCTTATCGCTCGCACTCGTTGCATTTTCACCGGAAATTCTAGAATCTATCCTGGTCGGTAAGAACTTATCGGGATTGAACGATTCCAAAAAACTTTCCGAATCCAAACGAGAAATGCTCTATTCTCAGATAAGGGATGTAGCAAGTATTTGCTGTCACACTTTCGTATCCCACTCATTTATCGATCGCAACGGAATCAACCGAGCCGTTCTTGAAGGTATATGGAAGTGTTATAGAATGGCGCTTCGGACGCCGATAGCGATAGTAGGCGGTTCACTGACTCTCCTTATCGATGGAAATTATAATTTTTCAAAATATCCTGAATCCAAGTTCATTTCGTCTAAGTCTCATTATTATACGAAGGGGGATTCCCGTATTGTAAGCATTTCGGCCGCTTCCATTATCGCAAAAGTAACTCGGGATCGTTGGATGAAGGGAATTGCCGGTAAGTTTCCCGGATACGGATTCGAATCGCATAAAGGGTATGGTAGTGCCGGACATGAGGAAGCGATCAGAACCCTAGGTCTCTGTCGAATTCACCGGC
The DNA here is from genome assembly GCF_000243715.2 of Leptospira broomii serovar Hurstbridge str. 5399. Taxonomy (NCBI): domain Bacteria; kingdom Pseudomonadati; phylum Spirochaetota; class Leptospiria; order Leptospirales; family Leptospiraceae; genus Leptospira; species Leptospira broomii. The sequence continues at coordinate 59,198 of NZ_AHMO02000011.1, read as the reverse complement.
GCTCCTTTACAAAGAAATTCCAATGAGTCCAATCCCTCCCGTTCCATTCAATCCAAGAGAAGTTCCGAAGGTACCACAGGTCAGAAATCCCGACGCGGAACCGGTCCGAAGTGTAGACTCGATCGGATTCATACATCTGATTTCACCGCCTGAGACGTTTGACGGTGAATCGAAGGAAGCCCCGTTTTTTAGAGTCTGGGTTAGAGAGGGAAGTAGAGACGGAAAAGCAAAACTATTTTGGGAAGGCGAGACTCACGAAGTTCGTACCGAAACTCACTTGCTTGAGGGGGAGGAGCTGAAATTGGAACGCTTCCTGACCAGCCAAGGCACCAAATGGAGAATTCAAGAAAGACGACTAACGGAGAAACCGGAATCAAACGAAATTCTCTCCCCTTCGAAAACGGGGTTACTAGGAACCTTGGAAAAACTACTAAAACATGAGGATGGTCCGCAGTCCCAGGAAGGAATCCTTTCGTTCCTTAAAACGTATTTTCCGTTTCTAAATTGGAAGCCGGATACCCTCGTTTTTTCTTGGGAGCTTCCAAAAGATGGACATGCGGAAGGATATTTGGGAGAGGATGTTCAGGGCAAAGTTTTTATTTTGCGAATTGAAAACAAAACAGGGGACCCGAGTCTATACCGCCTTCAATGGAAAAAGAAGGATGCATCGGACTTGATTCTAGGGGCCACTTATAGTAGCTTTAAAATGTACTTGCATATGGGAGAAAATCGGAAAAAATTCATGCAATTTCTGGAAGAATACGGTGTACGATTCCAAGAAGTCAGAATTTCGTACAAACCTTCCTATCAGAGGAGGGAATGGAACGCGTGAAATTAGGAATTGCTCTTAAGTTCGTCCCGGATAACGAATCGGCTCCTAAAGTCATAGCAACCGGAGAAGGTTTTTTAGCGGATCGAATTCGCCAGGTAGCCGAGAGTCATAAGATTCCAATCGTAGCGAACGCTCCATTGGCCGAAGCTTTATCCCCATTACCCTTAGGAGAGGAAATTCCGGAGAATTTATATCGGGCAGTTGCAGCTGTTTTCGCATACTTGTTAGTAGAAAACGTGCCAAGTGAAATGTAATAAGGAATTGAAAAAATGAAAAAAGTAAGTGTTGCGGAACTTAAGCCGGGAATGCGGTTTTCTAAGCCGGTTTATCTGGACAAAGAAAATCTCTTTATCACTTCCAATACACCCATTACGGACTCGGACTTAGAACGACTAAAACGCTTTGGAATTACCGAGGTCTTGACTCACGGAGATCCGCTGCAGTTAATCGCCGATCCCGATTTTCTAGAAACTCAGATCGAAGATATCATCGTAAGTACGGTAGTCGATGAGGATCTACTCCCGTTAAAAGGGATCTACGATAATTTAAATCGAATTAAAATTCAATTTTCCAGTTTGTACAAATCCACGTTTAACGTCGTCCAGGACGTTTATCGAAAGGCGGCAGAAGATAAAATTTTTGATTTCGGCCCAATTCGGGATCAAGCGGAGAGTCTATCGGATTTCGTCCGCCTTCATAACAATCTTTCGTATCTAATTCTCGGGATGAATAATCCAGGGTATTATCTTTACAACCAAATCACGAATTCAACTTTTTATGCCCTAATCATCGGTAAACTTTTGGATTACTCTCGCCCCAAAATGGTGGACTTGGCTATCTCTTGTTTGGTTGCCGACGTGGGCATGACTAAAGTTCCTGCTACCGTTTCCGAAAAGACGGATCAACTAAACGATGAAGAATATAAATCCATTTTAAAACATACGATCATCGGTTACCAAATCCTGACTCAGAGAATAAAAATGAAGAACAGCCTTGCAGTCGTCGCGTTGCAACATCATGAGCGATATGACGGTAAGGGATACCCGCAAAAATTAACGGCGGGTGCCATCGAAGAAGCCGCCCGTATTTATGCAATCGCGGACAATTTTTCGGCGTTAATTACGAATCGTCCGCATCGAAAACGAATTTTACCCCACGAAGCGATAAAATCGATGATTAGTATGGATGTCGGTAAGTTCGACTTAAAAATCGTCAGAACATTCCTAAATCATGTTTCTCTCTATCCTGTCGGCTCTTGTGTTGAACTTTCCGATAAGAGAATCGGACTCGTTTTAAGCTCCAATCCTGATAAGCCGCTTAGGCCAAGTATTCGGATTGTAAAGGACGAGTATGGTACGTTCGTGCGAAATTTAATTCTAGTCGATCTAGTAAAAGAAAATCATCTGTTCATAGTAAAGGCTTTGGATTTGCAGGAAGCGACCCACGCCCATTAACTAAAAATTTTCAGAGCTTAAAAACCTTCACCGAAATCATGGATTTTGAAACCGGTCTTTATGCATGCGCGACTTACGCGGAAAGCAGAAAAAGGGAAAACTCGGAGAAGATACCGCCGTAAACTTTCTGATTCTTAGCGGACATACGATTTTAGAGAGAAATTACCGTCTACGGTTCGCTGAAATCGACATAATCAGTGTCAGCGGAAACTTGATATTTTTTACGGAAGTCAAGTATTGGAACAGCAGCTTATTCGTTCATCCGCTAGAAACCTTCAATAAAACGAAGGAAACGAAGATGAAATTGGCGGCAGAAGCTTATTTATCCACTCACGTTTCCTTAAGACATTGTTTTGTCTCTTTCTGTTTGGCCTTTTTGAACGAAAAAAGGGAACTGAATTTTTATCGTAACCTATTTTGAAAACCTTCGTTAAGCGATCTTGAATTCGGGTCGATTTTCGAATTGTCTGCGGGTTCTCAAGGATGAGGACCTTAAATCGTTACAAGGAAGTAACTATGAAAAGCATCCAAATTCTCGGCAACCTGGCCGAGACCGAACAATTCGGTCCCGATCCGGTGATACTGAGAAAACGAGGAATTCCAATCAAGAAGCGGAAATTCGAGGACTACAAAAAGAAGATCGAAGACGAAAGTTATATCGACTTCGCGATCGATAAGATCGCAATGGAGCTCTCGCATTTCCTGTCAAAGTAACCACAAATAAAAACGTCGAAAGAACCTACTTAGGCAGCGGCCCTGTTTTCCGGAAACCATCCGGAATTTAGGAAAACAAGGGCCTCCTCCAAATGCCTCTCCTCAACTTCTTGACTTTCCTCCAAGTCGGCAATCGTCCGTCCAACTTTTCTCAATTGAAGAGCTTTCCGAATACTAAGCCCTCGTTTCTGAACCGCCTTTGAAACTAACTCCCTACATTTTGTCGAAAGGTGAATCGTCTCCAATATTTCTTCGCCTCTTAGAGTACCATTATATAATTTTCCGGTTTTCTGAAATAACCGGACCTCTTGCATTCTTGCCGCGCTAGCGACCGACGTGCGCAGGAGCCCTAGGTCGATCGTTACCCGTTCTCGATTTGGTTTGCTTCCGGTCTTTAAATGTAAAAATATTTCGATACGATCCATGAACGGTCCTGTCACTGAAGATTGATAGGTCTGCACTTTTTGAAATCTGCAAAAACAGGGTCTATCAAAGGCCTGGAAGTAACCGCAGGGACAAGGATTCATCGCACCGATAAGTAGGAAAGGACAAGGGTAGGTGATAGAACCGGAAATTCGTGAAACGGTGATAAGACCTTCTTCCATAGGCTCTCGCAATGCTTGCAGAGTGCCCGGTCTAAATTCGGCCAACTCATCTAGAAAAAGAATTCCGTGACTCGCCAACGTAACTTCGCCCATATTCAAAGTCCGGGAACCTCCAACAAGTGCAATATCCGAGGTGGTGTGATGAGGGCTCCGAAATGGACGACCCACCTCCAAATCGAATACCAATTCACGGAGAGAACGGAGAGCTAATAGATCAAGCGCTTCCGATTCCCGTATCGGAGGCAGAAGAGTAAACGCAAGTCTCGCGAGAAGACTCTTTCCGGCGCCTGGAGGACCGGATAAGAGACAATGGTGCCAACCGGCTGCCGCTATTTGAATCGCTCTTAATCCCGGTAGTTGGTCTTGATATACCTCGATTCTTTCACGAAAGGATTCATTCTTGATTTTCAAAGATTCTTTTTCTTCCGGAAGTAATCTTCCTGAAAGTAAGGCTTCCAAATCACGCAAATGACGAATCGAATAAATAGGAAACTTATTCTGTAAGGCCGCTTCATGGCGATTTTCGAAAGGAACCACTGCTCCTTTACAGGTATCTTTTGCAGTTTGTTGAAGAATCGGTAGGATCCCCTTTACTGGACGAAGGCTTCCGTCTAACCCTAATTCTCCTAACAGAAGTAGATCTTTCAATATATCAGTTCGATTCCATTGCCCCGTAAGAGTGAGAAGTCCAGCCGCAATCGGCAGATCAAGATACGTACCTTCCTTTTTTCTCCCAGCGGGTCCTAAATGAACTAGAACGTTTAAAAGAGGGTAGTCAAAACCGCTATTTTCGATCGCAATTCTAATCCGATCAGCGGATTCTTTTATAGCGGTGGCAGCTAATCCGGTAATTGTAAAGCGAGGAATTCCGCGTTTCAAATTGACTTCAACTTGAACGGGAAATGCCTGCAAACCTTCGAGCGAAGCCCCTTTTAATCGAATTAGCCGGACATCTTGCATACGGAAAACAGGTGCGAGAAAAGTTCACCTAAACGCTTTTTTTCGAAAAACTAGTTTATCCCTTCTGCTCCCCGAATAACCTTTGCCTGAAATGGTGCGAATACCTACTTTTCTCCTGGCTTTACTGCTCTTACACTGCGGTTCCAGGTTGATTAAGCAGGATAGATTATCCGATATCAATGCATATTACCAGGACAAGGTATATGCGCTCAAAAAGGATGCGAAAGTGTCCTCAACTGAGACCTTTAAGAAAGGGATGCTAGTTCGGATATACATAGAATCGACCCCTTCACTTGTGAAAATCAAATGCTTTCCAGCCGATCAAAAGCGGGAACATGCGATCGGTAGGCTCTTGGCTTACCAGGTGAACGACGATTTCGAGAAAAAATCCATTAAGATTGAAGACCTGGATAAACTGATCGATAATGAGCTCACGGAATATAAAAAGAAAAAATAAGCGTCCCCGACTGACCGGTTCAAGAACCGAAGTACGGCAGACCGATATTAAATACGTGAACCGGACGATTCTTTACCTTCCGATAATTTCAGCGATAGTCGCGTCATCGCTGTCGGCCGATCCGCTTAAAAATTACGATTCGGCCATTAGTGATTATACCAGCAAGGATTCTTCCTTCTTCACCGATCGCGAAGAGAGAAAGATAAAGCAATTATTTTCGCAATCTCCGGATGAATGGGAAGCGGATAAGTATTCCGCGGTTAGCTATCATAAAGACAAATCGAATATCGAATTACCTGCATTCATTAATATTAATCCCATCATTTCCTCTAAGATTGTTCACCAAAGCGGCATAATCATCAAGAGTTACGTCGTAAAACCGAAGGATACGCTCTTCAGAATCGCCAAAACTCTTAAAACGACCGCCGCGCGCATCACAGAAGCCAATAGCCTTCAGAAAGGTTCCGTCTTAAAAGTAGGTCAAAGCTTAAGCATACCCGTAAAGGTGGCGAACGCTACCCGACAAAAGATCGAACACCGAAGAGTCTTTTTAACACCGGTAGTAAATTCCAGAATCACCTCTCGATACGGTCGCCGGAAAGATCCGTTCCACACCGGGAGTGGAGGCTATCACACCGGAATCGACTTAGCAGGTCCCCAGGGAGCCCCAATTTTAGCATCTGCGGAAGGAACCATTTCCTTTGCGGGAGTAAACGGTGGTTACGGAAATACGGTAATTGTCGACCACGAAAACGGTTACAAAACAATGTATGCACATTGTGCGAAAATAACTGTCGAACAGGGAACCAAAGTTAGAGCAGGAACGGTCATAGGTGGAGTAGGCCGCACCGGTTCTGCCACCGGTTCTCACCTTCATTTTGAAGTATTTCTAAATGGTAATAGGATCAACCCAGAAATCGCACTTAGGAAAACTTTAAAAATTGTCACTAACCTGGAAACAGGAAAGGTGGCGAGACTCTAACTACCCCATAGAAATCTTTGCCCATCGGACCCCGTCCCCCTTTAGCAGAAGGAGATTCCTATATCGGGTGCTGGTTCTGAGGAGGGCTAAGGGTGCTAATGAACGCGTTTTTTATCGAATTACGGAAGAATACTTTTTACGCCCTGATTCCGATCGTTATTTTGTTTTCCCTTTCCTTAGCGTATTTATTTAGGGGAGTACTCTTGCTATTTCTGACACCCGATATCCAGACCGGCTCGTCGTCCGCGTCGATCCGAAGAATCGCTCCCCCGATCAATATTGCAATGTCCTCTTACGAAGAGATGGTTACCGGCAATTTATTTCGCGGAAGCCTTGCCCCCTTACCGGGCGAAGCTGGAGCAGGTGCAGAATCGGGGCTTCCGCCGGATACAGGAGAAGGGGAAGAAATGAGGGTCACCGGAACGCTAAGCGGCCACTGGAGTTTTGCTCGAGTCACGATTCTCGAAAAAGGAAAGCAGGCCGCCGAAGAGTTTGCTACCGGAGAAACGGTAGGCGGCTATAAAATCAAAGCGATCAATTTAAATCACGTAGTACTGGAAAAAGGAAGCGGCTCTCTAAAAGTGGAAATCGGGCAGACTCCCGGAGAAGCCAGAGCCAAATTGGGCGCGGGATCGGCAACCGCTGATGCAGGCCAAAAAAATACTGCGGCCGGGGATTCTATCCGCAAAATTCTATCCAGACAAGACGTTAACAAAAAGTTAAAAGATCCGACTGGCATCTATAAAAACGCCCGGTTTGGACCTTATATGGAGAATAACGCGATCACCGGCTATAAGATTTATAGCATCGGCAACGACCATATTTTCTATGCGTTAGGAGCGAGAAGCGGAGACGTAATTCGAAGAGTAAATGGTATGCCTTTAAATGAAACCGAAAAGATGCTCGAAATCTGGAACTCCATCAAAACGGCGGAAAAAGTTTCCGTAGATGTGGAACGAGGAGGGAAAGTTCTCTCCTATGAATTTATCATTCGAAATTGAAGGTTGCATGCGAAGTTTAGATCCAAAAGTCAGGTACCTTAAAACAGCTACAATAACTCTATTGCTGTTTTTGACTTCTACCGAAACGATTCTTTCCCAATCCACCAAGAAAGGAACCAAACGTTCGACGCCGCCGACCGAAGACGCGAGAGAAAGAACCTTCTTTGCGAACTGGCGAGATACCGAATTAAACGATTTCCTTAAAGGTATGAGCGCAATCCTTAAGAAAAATATTCTTTTGGATGAAAGCTTGAAGGGAAAGAAAATCACCATCATTTCCCAAAAAGAAATTCCGGTCAAAAACGCTTTCGCATTTATGAAAGCCGTTTTGGAATCGATGGGCTTCGCAATTATTGAAGAAACCGATTTAATAACGATCGTCAAACTCAAAGATGCATTAGCAAGATCTTCTTTTATCCGGGTCGGTAAAGAACCGATTACGGAATCCGAAGCGAGCGACAATCGAATTATCACACAGATTATTCCGATAGAAAACGTAAAGCCGGAAGAGCTGGAACCTATTTTAAAAAGGTTAACCTCTCCAAATACGGATATTATCGTATATAGGAATACTAATACAATCGTCCTTTCCGGTTCCACTGCGGACATCAATAAGCTAATGGTGCTTATCAACGAATTGGATGCTAAACCTGGGGAAACTACCCCGGGCTCGGTTTCTTCAGCCGGAGATATTCACATCTATACGTTAGAGCATAGTGAGGCGGAAAAAATAGCGGCAACCCTGATCAAGTTGGATAACCCGCTTGTTGGAGATCAGCCTACGCCCGTTCCGGGACAGCCCGGAGCACCGGTCCCACCTCCAGCCAAAGTCGAAAAAATCAAAGCGGTTTCTCACAAAGAATCCAACTCGGTCATCGTTACTGCTACCGAAGCCGAATGGAACGAGATTCGCAAAATTATCCGAATTTTGGATTCTTCCCGAAAGCAAGTTCTGTTAGAAGTACTTATCGTTGAGCTTTCTTCGACCGACCAAAACGATTTCGGGATCGACTGGAGATATTTAAATCAGGGTCCTTATAGCCAATTTAACTCCGGCTTAGCCAAAGAAGGAAATATCATTAATTCTAGCGGACGGATGAACCCGAACGTAAACACTCTGTCGGGATTTTCTTTAGGATTCGTGCAAGCCGGATCCCAACAAATCTTGGGTATTTTGAGTGCGAACCAAGGTAACGAAAACTTCAACGTATTATCCGCTCCACAAGTCCTAACTTTGGATAATCAGGAAGCGGAAATTAACGTCGGCCAAGACGTCCCAGTTCGTACGCAAAGTCGTAATGCGGGTTTAGGCGGAGCAAATGCAGTGACGGTTGATAACTACGAATACCGACCTACCGGAATCAAACTCAAGTTTACGCCGCATGTTAACAAGAATAATAAGATTACTTTGGATTTGCTTCAGGAAATCAAGAATATCGCCTCCATCGCCCTAACCGGAGGAAACCCGACTTTCAATCGAAGAGAAGTAAAAACTACGATTACGCTCGAAAATAAGCAAACGATCGTGATCGGGGGTCTAATTTCTAGTGATAAGGAAAAGCGACTCATTAAGATCCCGCTTTTGGGAGATATCCCGTACCTTGGTTGGATTTTCCGTAGAACTACAGAGTCGAATAAAAAGACGAATCTAATGGTCTTTATTACTCCGCATATTCTGGATAATCGCGAATTGGCTGATAAGATGACCTCCAAGAAAAAGCTCCAGCAAGAACGATACGAATTGGAAAGAGAAAGGATCCTAAACAAGGAAACTACGATCAAAGAAAGAGGGGAATAGAAACGTGAAAACTCTAGGCGATATACTCGTCGAAGAGGGAATCATCTCCTCGAAAGACCTGGAGGATTCCCTTAAACTCCAGAAAAAAAACAATCTCCCGTTAGGGCATATCCTTCAAAAGAAAGGGATTGCCGGAGAAGTGGACGTACTACGAGCGATGGCCCGCTTGTACAGAATGGAATTCCAAGAAAAATTGGAATTCAAAGGCATGGAGGAAATTTATCAAAGAATTCCTCTTAAACTAATCCAAAAAAGTCGGTTAGTACCTTTCGAAGTTTCTAGAAAGACCGTAAAAGTGGCGATTTCGGATCCTAGCGACTTGCATCCGATGGACGATGTTCGCTTCAGTCTCAGGGATTATAAAGTAGAGTTCATTCTCGCTCCCGAGCCGGAAATTATGAGAATCATTCATTCTCAATTCGATACGACTTCGGCGGCGGCAAAAGATCTTCTCAACGAAATGGAGGGAAGCTTTTCCGAACTAGCCGAAGGATTTGATAACGAAACGATCGACTTATCCGATGACGCGCCGATCATTAAGATGGTCAACGTGATCCTTTCCCAAGCAGTGAACGAAAGGGCATCGGATATTCACATCGAACCGTATGAAAAAAGTTTAGTAGTCCGGTACCGAATCGACGGTATTTTGCATAACGTATTAACTCCTCCCAAGTCCTATCACGCCGGGATCACGTCTCGTATCAAGATCATGTCCAACTTGAATATCGCTGAGAACCGCCTCCCTCAGGACGGAAGGATCAAACTTAGGTTGGCCGGAAAAGACGTCGATATTCGGGTCTCTACTATTCCGTGTCAATTCGGAGAGCGAATCGTAATGCGTCTTTTAAACAAGACGGATCAAAAATATTCTTTGGAAACCATGGGATTTTATCCGGATTTATTAAAGGAACTCCGGAAACTTATATACCAACCCCACGGAATTATCTTAGTAACCGGACCTACCGGTTCCGGAAAATCCACGACCCTGTATTCCGCATTAACTGAATTAAATACGGAAGAGCGTAACATCATCACCTGCGAGGACCCCGTCGAATATCAGATCGAAGGAGTTTCTCAAATGCAAATGCAGGATAAGATCGGACTGACTTTTGCGACAGGTCTAAGAGCAATACTCCGACAAGACCCTGATGTCATAATGGTGGGGGAGATCCGGGATGAGGAAACGGCTAGAATCGCGATCCAAGCCTCTTTAACCGGTCACTTAGTGTTCTCCACACTCCACACGAACGACGCCGCATCGGCTGCTACTCGTCTGGTAGATATGGGAATCGAGCCGTATCTAATCACATCGACGGTCTTGGGATTCCTAGCTCAGCGACTCGTTAGAACGATTTGTCCAAAATGTAAAACGACCTATAAGCCGACGCCCGTGGAACTGGAAGCGCTCGGAATTGCGCGAAAAGCGCTAAAGAACGGACACCTTCACAAAGGGGAAGGCTGTCACAATTGTATGGGAACCGGTTTCAAAGGAAGAACCGGCATCTATGAATTTTTAGTGATTAATAATACGATTAAAGACGCCATTTTAGCCGGACTCGATACCACGAAGATAAACGACATAGCGATCCAGAACGGTTTTTTTACGATGCGAGAGTACGGAATTCGTAAGGTTTTGGACGGAGTGACAACTCCGGACGAAGTTCTCCGGGTAACCTGATTTTATTTACATGGCTCTATACACGTACATAGCCTTCAACCGAAAAGGGAAGGAAGAAAAAGGAATTATAGACGCTCCTAATATTCAATCTGCTAGAACCAAATTGAAATCGAAAGGGCTTTATGTTCGACTCATTTCGGAAGATACGGAACGAAAAGACAGGGAACTTTTTCCTTTCTTAGCGAACCTACTATATCGAGTTCCGAGAAAAGTAATCGGAATGTTCTGTCGCCAATTAGGAACGTTAGTGGGCGCAGGAATTCCTTTGGATAAGTCCCTAGCCAATATCGTTGAACAAACGGATCACGAAGTCTTTCGGAAAGTCGTTGTAGCGATGCAGGCAGATATTACCGAAGGAAGTTCGCTCTCCGACGCGATGAAAAAACATCCGCAGATTTTTCCGAACCAATATCCTTCCCTAGTTTCCGTGGGGGAACGCACGGGAGATTACGAAACAGCTCTAATTCGATTGGCGGAAATGGAGGAAAAAAACCAGGAGTTAAAATCAAAAGTGACGACCTCGCTGGTTTATCCGATTATCATTTTCGTTCTGTTATTCGCAGTCGTAATCTTTCTTTTAACAACTGTCGTCCCGCAAATCGAACAATTATTCATCCAATTCGATGCTCCCTTACCATTGATCACAAAGATCGTAATCGGAAGTTCCAGGATTGTAACGGATTGGTGGTTTCTACTCTTTCCTTTACTGATCATAACTATTTCGGGATTTCTATATTATAAGAGTACTCCCGATGGAAAATTGGCATGGGAAAGATTTATTCTTAAAATTCCCATCATTAGCGGTCTTTCTAAGAAAGTATTGATTTCTAATTTCGCAAGAAACTTAGGAATCCTTCTGACCAATAGGGTTCCGTTAATAATTTCTCTACAAATCGTAGAGCAGATCGTAGACCATACTATTTTCGGAGAAGAAATTCGAAACGCGGCCTCCAGAATCCGGGAAGGAGAAAAACTATCCTCCTCATTTTTAAGCTCGGAAATTCTTCCTCAGATGGTATTGGGAATGATGTCTGCCGGAGAAGTTTCCGACAGAGTTCCGGAAATGATGAATAAGTTGGCGGAAATATACGATTCAGAAGTGGATAACTCTTTGAAAGCGATGACTCAGGCAATCGAGCCACTAATGCTCGTATTTATGGGTTTTGCGATAGGTATTATTATGGCTTCGATTATAGTTCCAATGTTCAGCTTGACCCAGAACTTGAAGGGCATATAATAATATTAAGATAAATAGGAGAACCGACTTGAAAACGGGAAACAAACGCAGAAAGGGATTCACATTGATAGAGTTAGCTATCGTCGTAGCAATCTTAGGCGCGATCATGGCGATTATAATCTCCAGCATTAACGTTGGAGATATAAAGGATGATACGGCGTCGATGGAACTTCGGAAAGAAGGCCGCGAAATTCAAATGCACTTAGAGCGTTATGCTCAAAAATACGGAAATTATCCTAGCGAAGAGCAGGGACTAGAAGCTTTAGTGGAAAAACCTACGACAGGAGACGTTCCTGAAGATTGGCGTCCGATGGCTAGCAATAAGGATATCATTAAAGACCCCTGGGGCGGAATTTATAAACTCAAATTCGACGAATACGGCGAAATGCAAATCATCACGTTAGGTAAAGATAAACAGGAAGGCGGAGAAGGCGCGAACGCCGATTTCAATATATTGAAAGAGGAAGATTATCCGGCTCAGTTTAAGAAAAAGTAAATTAGATGCGAGGAAGGAGGCGGTCAAGCCGATCGGGTTTTACTCTAATCGAGATTGCGATCGTCGTTTTTATTATAGGCGCAATCATGATTTTAGTTCTTCCTTCCGTTGCAAAAATGTTTACTCCCGGAGCCCAGGAAGAGGCCATACTTTTACATGATGTGGTCACTTTTTGTTATCGTCGAGCGAAGCTGAATCAGAGAACGATTTTCTTAGAGCTAAACATAGACGAAGAGAAATATACCGTCATCGAAGTCGAACGAGGAGAAGAAGGGATGAAGGAAAAACCGATCTTTCAGGAACGGGATCTACCGTCTTCCTCCTCCATAGTAGATATAATGGATGCACGAGGATATCGTTATGTGAAGGGTAAGCTTCGGATTCCTTTTTCTCCTCTTTCCATAGCCGAAGATTTTTATATACATCTGGGACCCGACCCGGAAATCAAGAGGACGTTGATAGTTAGGAGATACGGCGGAAAATCCGAAATCAGAGATGGAGAGGCTTTAATTCCTCAAGACGAACTAGATTGGTATAAACAGAATGAAAACAACGGTACCAGCCAGTTCTAAAAAGCGCAACAAGCGACGTAAAGGAAAAAGGGCGGGCTTTACCTTAATAGAAATCACTATAGCCTTACTGATCTCGGCAGGCTGGATCGCCTTTGTATTAAGAACGGTCGGCGATGGAATTCGCTTAAGAAGATTAGCTACCCTGCAGACCGAGGCGGTTCATTTAGCCAAGATAAAAATGGCGCAAATCGACTCTGCGAGTATATTACAGAAAGACGTTTCTTCCGGAGACATTCCGGGATATCGTGGCTTCCGTTATAGCACAATAGTAAACGAAGAAGATCTGGATCTGCTGAAATTGTCCGGGAAGGGCGGGAAAAAACCCGAAGACCTACTCGGAGGCAGTAATTCCGAAATGAACAAACTCATAAGCCAAAGAACCGGAAACAATCAAGGTTCTGCGACCGGAGGTTTGATCAAAGTTTTCCATATCTATGTCACGATCGAATATCCTACTGGAGAAAGAAACAGCCAGGGCGATCTTAAAAAAGAAAAGTATACTGTCGAAACTTTTAAGGCGTCGATGAACTAATGGTTCGTACAAGGAATTTGGGAGGTCAGCGATTTTTCTTTGCGACGAAGGGACGATTCCGTCGAGGATTCACGTTACTGGAATTATCGATCGTTGCAATGTTACTCGGCGGACTTTTGGTAATGATCTTCGGTACTTACACTTCTCTGCTAAGAGTTTCTAGAGATAACTCCAGCGCAGAAGGCGCGGACAAGCAGCAAGCAATGTTAGCGCTGGAAAATATTAGAAGCACGCTCGCAATGACCTTTTTCTTCGCCACCGAAAAGCGACTCGTATTCGTGAGTAGGCGGGGCCGCAAATCGGAAGACGGAAATAAGCACCCGAGAGAAAGCAGTAACGATTATTTTATCGTATTTGCCGCCGCTCATCCTAACTCGGAAGAGACCGGGTTACCCGAAGTGAGAGAAGTGGAGTATTTCCTAAAGAAAGACGAAGATGCACCGGGATACCTTCTGATTAGACGCGAAGATCAAATCGTGGATAAATTCCCGTTTGCGGGGGGTCAAGAATACACTCTTCTCAACGGCGTTAAAAGTCTTGCATTTAAGTTTTCCCGTACCGGTTCCAAATGGGAAGAAGAATGGGATTCCCGAGAAGCAAAGAATATTCCCAGACTTATTCGCATCGAACTAATCGCGAAAATCGGAACCGAGGAAAGAAGATTCGAGACACTCGCATTTCCGGGGATTTTATACAAATGAATCTTCGTAGTTACGGTTTAAGATACAAAGGACTTCGATTTTCAAGGAGACGTGGCGCGATCGTAATTTTGCTTGTTGCGGGAATCGGGATGGCGGCAATTACAACTACGCTTGATTTTGCGGATCGTAGTTTGAGCGAATATAAAATATCGAAAGGCGAAATGTCCGGCTTTAGAGCGCTACTCCTGGCCAAAGCAGGTTTCCAAGGCGGACTTGGAGCATTACGAAAAATTCCGGAAGAACAACTATACAAATCCGGAATCGGTCTGAGTCCGCCTCCCGTTCCTCTCGGAGGCGGATTCATCTATTATAAAATTCAAGGAGAAGATGGAAAAATAAATCTGAACTCCATTTATAATGCGGATACGAAAGATATCAATTTGCGAAACCAAGAGATGGCACAGCGTCTTTTAGAACGATTGGGTTTAAAGAGAGAGTTATTAACGCCCTTAATCGATTGGATCGACGACGATTCCCAAGGAAGCACCGAAGCTCCTTACTACCAGAAACTAATCCCCCCGAGAAAAATAAAGAACTCATATTTATATTCGCTTTCCGAGCTCACTTCGGTAAAAGGGTTCGACCCTAGAATCGTTTACGGTTCTCATAAACCTCCCGACTACGACGAAAAGTATTCCAAGGATTTCATGTCAGAAGAAGAGAAAGTCTTAGTGGGAGAAGCGGACTTTGTGCTAGCGAATAATATGACAGCGTTCGTGCCTTTCCAGCGGAATTACGACGACAGAATCAACTTGAATGCCGCACCGTACTTCGTTTTAATGTCCCTATCCGATTTTATGACCCGACAGGCGGCTATGAAAATTCTAAAATTGAAGATTCAAAAAGGCGGCTATATCAAGGACACAAAAGACATAGAAAATCTACCCGAATTTCAGGTTCCATCCGTAGGAGGAATTACTCTTTATAAAGAATTGGCCGGGGAGGGAACCGATGTGTCTGGTGGAAGGATCAAAACTAAGGGAGAGGTCTTCAAGATAACCGCTGTTGGAGAAGTTCCCCTAGATTCGGGGAAACAATCAGAGGGAGAAACCTCGAGTAAAATCGCTGTCCGTAGAATTTCGGGAATTTTCGATCTAACAAACAATATGATGCTTTATTATAGGGAGGATTGATGTTCCTCTACGAAAAATTCCTTACCATCGATTATGGTACTCACTCCATTAAGGGAGCGCTCTTTCAAAGAGTTATGGGGAACCTAACCTTATTGAAAGCGGAATCGATGCCCATTTCGCGAATGGAAGAAAAAGAATATGAAACCAATATACAAAGGTTTTTAAATACTTACTTTCCCGGAGAATCCTCTTTAGTTCTAGCCTTATCATTGGACAAACTTTTCATACGAGAAATTTCAATTCCTTTAACCACCGAAAAAGCGGTTAAGGAAGTGATACCTTATGAGGTCGAAAGTAGGGTTCCGTTTCCGATGGAAACGGTCGAAGTACTAGGTTCAATTTGGAGAATCGATCAAGAAAAATCGGATGTTATTACCTATACGGCGCATCACGCGGAATTCGATACGCTAGCGGATCCATTTAGAGAAGGCTCGACTGTCTTTCGCGGGATTTTTGTGGATTCCGTCTGCCTCGGCTCTTTGATAGCAAAACATATCGGTAAAGAAATACCGTTTTCGAATATTGCACAAATCGATATCGGTGGAAAAACAAGTCTGCTCAATATTACGAAGGACGGGAAAATAGTCCATACGAGATTCCTTTCCCTTGGCGGTGATACGCTTACCGAAGAGATTGCCAAAGCGCTCAAGATCGACTTCGAAAAAGCGAACTCGCTAAAAACCAGTCTGCAATTCGAACCGTTTCACCCTCCGGAAGACGGATTGAATTTATTTGCGAAAGAATACCGATTAAAAATCGCGGACGTAAAAAAAGCATTTTCAGTGGTCCAGGAATTCTTCGATCGAGTTGCGGAAGAGGCACGAAGAAGCTTTCTTTCTGTAGGGGAAACCGAAAGACCGGAAGCAATCTATATTTCGGGAGAAGGGAGTAAAATCCGGGATTTGGATTCGTTTTTAGGAGAGAGATTATCTCTTCAAACTCGTAGATACGATTTTCTATCGGTTAATCCGGATCTTTATGCGACCTGCTACGGAATGGCTTACCAACTTACACTCCCTAAAAAATCGAAAGTGGATTTTTTAGAAACGCCTTACGTAAAACGGTTAAACAAAAATCTCTTCGATTTATCCGCATTTTACCCGCATTTAATCTTAGCAGGAGTTTCCGTAGCTCTCTTTTTGAGCGTTTTTTTTCTGGGCATAGTTTCCGATAAGCGCAAGCTTGCCGCCGCAAATAGAATACTAGCCGAAAAAATAAAGTCCAGCATCGGCACAACGGTTCCCGCGGACGCCGATCCTCTGGAATATGCGAGAAAATTAAAAGATGAAGCAAAGGGTCGAACCGAACTCTATCGTAAGTATTTGTCGAAACCTAGCATCTTAGATGTCTTCTACGAAATTTCTACGAAATTTCCGGATCCCGGATTGCAAGCTTTTCAATTTCATAGTCTTACCTACGACAACGGACACGTTTCAATCCAAGGAAGGGTAAATGAATATTCCGAAATTGGAATAATTCAAAGATCGTTGGAAAACTCTCAGATGTTCAAAAAAATCACGATCGAGGACAACAGGATCAACCCTGGACTCAAAACATATAAAGTCAGTTTCACAATCAAGATGGAGGTGGCCTCTAAGCTCGGCGAGTCCGAACTTTAAGCCTATGTAGGTTTTATGTGGCAGAAATTAGAACCACGGGAACGCCTTCTTCTTTTAATCGCCTGTGGAATGGCGATTATAGTCTTGCTTTTCGTCGCCGGAAGGAAAATTTACAAATTAAGGACCGATTTGTCGGATACGGTCAACGATACTCCCGGCCAACTTACCAAGTTGGACAAAATCATCGGCGAATACTTATATTTTAGCACGTTAGACACGACTGGTGGAGAGAGAGATCCAAGCGAATTCTCGGGCAAACTTGAAAAAATATTTTTAGATCATGGAGTGAAAGATAGAATTTCAACCATGAAACCCATTCCGGCAAAGGATATCGACAAGGGAAAATATCAAGTTTTGATTTTCGACGTGAATTTTCGAGGCGTCACTTTGGAATCGATGATGAAAGTCGTTTACGATATCGATAAAAACAAACGTGTTAACGCGAAAGTAGAGTTCTTTCAAGTCAGTAAGCCGTACCAAGATCGTAGTACTTATGACGTAAATATGAAAATCGCCGCATACAGTGGTAAGGCCAGGTAATACAGGATGCCGCGAGAGAAAATACGAGAGGACGAAGCTATTTCAAATGAGGAAGAAGAATTTCTCACTATGGAATTGGAAGAACTCCCGGAAGAGGTAGAGGAGGAGATCTCTCCACGTTTTAGCTTAAAACAAAAATTGCTCTTAGTCGGGTTAGGGACTTTTTTCTTTCTTTTCTTCTCTTTTCTATTATTTCCCTACGAAAATATAGTTCGAAGTGCAATCAACTCCGGTCCGGGAGGCCCATCGGGCTTATCTTTCAGAGAACTTAAAGTTTCTATTATATTTGGCGAAATTTCCGCAAAATCCCTGGAAATTAGCGGCCCGAGCGTTCGCGCCAAGGCCAACGAAGCAAGTATTCAAGCAGGCCTTATTTCTTTACTTCGCAAGAAGATAAACGGAGAATTTCAGATTTCGGGAATCAAACTTGATTACGACGGAAATCCTCTCGGCACGATCGATTCCTTAAAAGGTTTCTTAAAATTAGATTCCATAACTTTGCCCGCAAGCCGACAGAGCGGATCTTTTCAAATAGCGATGCCTTCCGGAAGCAGAGGATTTCTGCCAGGTTTACCGGAACTCCCTGTTCTGGATAAACTTGAGAATTTTAGAATCAATAAATTATCGCTTAAATCTAGACTGAATCAAGGGAATTTGGATATAGACGAATTTGTCTTGGATACCTCGATTGCGCGTTTCGATATAACCGGAAATATTCGGCTTTCAGATTCATTCGGTTTTTCCCAATTAAACCTGAAAGTTTGCCTTGAATTAGAACGCAATTTCGCCTTGGAACGGGAAGATATCGTCGGAATGCTTGCACTTTTAGAAAAGAGTGGAGGAGGCAAATGTCTCCCGATCACTGGAATTTTGCAAAAGCCGGAAATTAAAATTCCGGGTTTAAACGGGGGTCCTCCTGGACCGCCGCCAATCGGCCCGCCCCCGTGATCTTTGTAATTAATTTATCATCGCATAGCGGTCCTGCTTTTAGTTTTCCTTAAGAGAGATTAATATATTGCGATATTATAATGAAGAAAATTTTCCACTATAATATCTACGTCTTTTGTCTTTTCTAATTCGAATATTCGTTATTCAGATAGTTGCACTCTTTTCAATTTTCGAACTCTGAAAGATCAGCTGTAAAGCACTGAGACGAGACCGCGTATGTAAATTCGCAAATAGCCTATGCGATGCATCTGACTCGGAACCATCCCGCCAGCAAAAAAGCCCCAAGCGAAATGAATCGCGAGGGGCTTTTCGAAGCGTTAGAATTGAAAGGTAGTAGATTACTTAATTCTTAAATTTCTATAACCTGCACCTCTATCTATAAATCAAGAACACCCGGTGGTCGCACCGCAGGACATGCATTTTAAGCAAGACCCGTTTCGAACCATTTCAAAGGACCCGCATTCCGTACAAGAATCGCCGGTGTACCCCTTGATCCTAGCCATCTTAATTTCTTCCATCAAGGCAAGTCCCGAAGAAGGTTTTTCCTTAGCAATCATCTGGGAATAAGAAATAGTTTCCGGTTCGGAACGCGGAACATCCGAGAAAGACGATCCTGTAGAAACCGATTGGGTTGAAGAGGTGGTCGTCTGCCGAATCGATTCTGAAGATTTTCTAGATCCGATTTCGTCACCGCGAAGATCTTCAGGTGCGACTTGACCTAGGTCATATCTGCCCAAATAGGTAATCGCAAGTTCTCTGAAGATAAAGTCAATTACGGAAGTACTCATTTTAATATGTTTATTTCCTGTAACGATTCCGTTCGGTTCAAATTTGAAGAAGGTAAAAGCATCCACAAATTCCTCTAAAGGCACTCCATGTTGAAGTCCTAAAGAAACCGAAATCGCAAATGCGTTCATCAAGCTCCGGAATGCGGCGCCTTCCTTGTGCATATCGACAAAGATTTCTCCAATTTGGCCGTCCTCGTATTCTCCGGTTCGTAGATATACTTTGTGTCCACCGACAACCGCTTTTTGCGTATAGCCCGCCCTGCGATTCGGTAATTTACGGCGATGAGAGATATATTTATAAACGATCTTTTCCGCAAATTGCATCGGATCTTTCGACACCGCAGCTTCGGCGATTTCCTCCTGATCTTCAAGTTCGATTCCGTTCAATAGTTCGAGAACCGAATTTAAAGGTTGTGAAAGTTTAGAGCCGTCGCGATAAAGAGCGTTAGCTTTGATCATTGCTTTCCAAGAAAGATAATATGCGTTTTTAATATCTTCGACCGTCGCATCTTCAGGAAGGTTGATTGTTTTTGAAATTGCTCCGCTGATAAAAGGCTGAGCCGCCGCCATGATTCGAATATGCGATTCGTAGGAAAGGTAACGCTTTCCGTATTTTCCGCATTTATTTGCGCAATCAAATACCGGATAATCTTTCTCTTTCAGATACGGTGCATTCTCGATAGTCATCGTTCCGCAAACGTAGTCGTTGGCTTTATTAATATCGTCCTTCGAAAAGCCTAAGTATTCCAAAAGATTAAATCCAAAGGAATCATAAGTTTCTTTCGAAATACCTAGGTTCTTATGCAGGAAGTCCTCTCCCAGATTGAATTTATTGAAAGCGAAATTAATATCGAACGCTAAAGGTAAAGATGTCTCAACCTTTTCCAAAATTTCATTGGTAAAACCTTTTTCCTTCAAGCTTTGCGTATTAACTACCGGAGCACCGTTTAACGTAGCATGGCCTTTACAGTAGTTGATAATCGATTCGATCTCTGCAGGAGAATAACCTAGCTTTTTCAAGGCTAGTGGAACGGATTGATTGATGATTTTAAAGTAACCACCGCCGGCTAATTTTTTGAATTTCACCAATGCAAAATCAGGTTCGATACCTGTAGTATCGCAATCCATAACTAAACCGATAGTTCCAGTAGGAGCAATTACGGTGACCTGTGCATTGCGGTATCCGAATTTTTCTCCCAACTCCTGAGCTGTGTCGGAATCCTCTTGAGCGGCTTTTAGTAAATACGAGGGGCAGAACGCCGGATCGATTCCTACTGGTTTAATCGTGAGTCCTTCATAATCCTGAGAAGGGGCATTATAAGCTGCTCTACGATGATTTCGTATTACGCGAAGCATATGCTTCTTGTTTTTTTCGTATCCTGCAAATGGACCTAATTCCTTAGCCATTTCCGCAGATACAGAGTAGGCGGTCATGTGCATAATGCTGGTTATTGCACCGGTGATCGCCATAGCTTCCTTAGAATCATACGGAATCCCCATAATCATCAAAGCAGACCCTAGATTTGCATATCCCAAACCGAGAGTTCGGAACTTGTAAGAAAGTTCCGCGATCTCCTTCGAAGGAAATTGCGCCATAGTAACCGAGATTTCTAAAATAATCGTCCAAAGGCTGCAAAGATAACGAAACCCTTCCACATCAAAAATAAGAGTTTCCGGATTAATAAACTTCTGAAGATTCGCAGAAGCTAAATTACAAGCGGTATTGTCCAAGAACATATACTCTGAACAAGGATTAGATGCATGAATATCCCCGTCTTCAGGACATGTATGCCATTCGTTGATCGTCGTATGATATTGGGTTCCTGGATCCGCGGAAGACCAGGCCGCATAGGAAATTCGATCCCAAAGTTCACGAGCACGGATCGTTTTCGAAGGTTTTGGAGATCGTTTTTCCTTAAGCGCTTTTTCTTTTTCAGTACGATTGTAAAGATGCCAAGCTTGGTCTTGCTCGACGGCAGTCATGAATTCGTTCGGTAAGCGAACAGAGTTATTACTGTTCTGGCCTGAAACGGTATTGTACGCTTCCGATTGCCAATCCGTAGTCAACTCTTCAAATAAGATTTCTTTATATCCTTGTTTAGCGAGATCGATCACTCGCTTGATATAATTATCCGGAATTAAGACTTTCTTGGCCTCGAGGATGGCTTTTTTTAAAGCCGCATTTTTTTTAGGATCGAAGCGGTCGGAACCTTCAACCTCGTAACAGGTTTTCATAATCGCATTCAGATGGCGATTATTGAGTATCGAACCGGTAACTAGAGAGGCGACTTTCTTTTCTTCTTCAACTTTCCAATCTACGAAACGATCGATATCAGGATGATCCACGTCCAAACAAACCATCTTCGCGGCTCGACGAGTGGTACCCCCGGACTTTATTGCTCCTGCAGCTCTATCTCCGATTTTTAAGAAGCTCATTAGACCGGAGCTTTTTCCTCCTCCGGATAAGGACTCATTTTCTGCACGCAGATTGGAGAAATTCGTTCCAGTTCCGGAACCGTATTTGAATAGGCGAGCCTCGCGAACCCAAAGATCCATGATCCCGCCTTCGTTTACGAGATCATCGTCCACGCTCTGAATAAAGCATGCGTGAGGTTGCGGATGTTCATAAGCGGATGCTGATTTAACAAGTTTTCCCGTTTTTGGATCTACGTAAAAATGCCCTTGGGATTTTCCGTCGATTCCATAAGCCCAATGAAGGCCGGTATTAAACCATTGAGGGGAATTAGGAGCGGCCATTTGAGAAGCGAGCATGAAAACAACTTCATCAAAGAAGACTTTGGCACTATCTTCATCCGTAAAATATCCGTATTTATAGCCCCAATAGGTCCAACAACCGGCCAAGCGTTCGAACACTTGCAGAGCGGAGGTTTCGCCGCCGAAGCGATCTTCCGGTTTCAAGGATTCCAATTTCTCCATGTCCGGTTCGGAGCGTTGCAACCAATGCGGTATCCCTTTTTCTTCCACACGTTTTAAATATTTAGGAATACCTTTTCGTCGAAAATACTTCTGAGCGAGGATATCCACGGCAACTTGCGACCATTGTTCGGGAACAAGAATGTCTTTGGCTTCAAAAACAACGGAACCGTCTGGGTTCGAAATCCTAGAATTTCGTTTGGCCCATTTAAGTTCTGCGGAAAAGCCTTCAGTTGGCTTAGTGAAATGTCTATTTAGCTTCATAGCATGCTCCTCATATGAAACTCCGGTCGGATATATTGCGTTTTTGGATTATGTCACGCTATCTCGACTTTCCAAATCTACCAAAGCATTTTTTACAAACAGTTCTCGTTTTGGCTGAATTTTCTCGACTCATTCCCGTTTGAAAAATGGCTATGTCTCAAAGAAATTTCATTGCCAACCTACCCCGATTCGAAAAAATAGGCGTCGTACCGAGGAAACTCCCCTTTAGCTCAGTCGGTAGAGCAAATGACTGTTAATCATTGGGTCGCTGGTTCGAGCCCAGCAGGGGGAGCCACTCGGGCAATCCTATCTACTTCTTCTAAAATCCGCTCATTTCTAGCGTTCCTACCGTTTTTATTGCTTTCATTTTAGACTAAAGAAGCAATCATTTGTTTAGTTAATTTCAGGTTATTTTTTCGTTTTATTCCTGAATATAAAAGATGTCGTTCTCATTAAATTTCTCCGCGAATTAGAATTAGAAATCCGGTTCAAAATGAGTCCGACTGAGATTCAAATCCCGGTATATTTTCAGATACAATTTCCGAACCATTCTTCTTTTTAGGGAGCCGAATGACCCCGAGCAGGTTCTTAACTTATACGTAGCCATCGATTTGGGAGAGCGCTTAGTGCGAATCGACAAAGTCCCTTTTATTCTTTTTTACTTATTGCCGGCAGTTCTATGGACTTGCCATACTAATAATAGTAGTTCCAGCAGTACTAACGATTCTGCAGCAGCGTTATTATATTCCGCATACGGCGCCAGCTTTACTCCTGTTCCGACTCAGGGCTGTGCCGATTCTTCTATTACAACAATACTGCGAGGAAGTAGCACCCCGGTTACCAGCCAAAACTTTACGTACTATTTTTATAAATTCGTAGGGGACAGCACTTCTACGGAAAAGTTTACAGTATCGGTCAGTTCGGGGGAAGCGGATCTTTGGATCGGTGCGGAAGGATATACGTTAACGCCTTCGGACTTTAGTAAAGTCGAGCTTAGAAGCGAAAATATCGGGAACGATACGATTTCGAACGTATCTACTACAAATCTCGCAATTCGTTGTGTTGTTGTTCCGGTCAGCACGGGCGGCGGCTTTACGCTGAGTATTCAATAAATATGATATTCAAGGTTTTACGAATAAGAACCAAGTAAAAAGGGAAATACCGAAACTGAATGCATATAGAGTGAAAACTTTTCCCGAAAGAAACGAATCCCATTGTTCGGCCGTCATTTTACAAAACATTGCAAAGAGTAGAACAAATGAGCTTCCCAGCGGAATCCCGAAAGGATGGTATTTCCAGGACGCGGAAATTTCTCCTCTGAAAAAGCAAACCAAAGATCTGCCGATTCCGCAACCGGGACAATCCGAGCCGGTTAATTGCTTCCACCAGCAAAGCGTAAACCAGCGGTCCGATTCGGTGTCTAAGGAAAGATAGAATGAAAACGATATTACGGCGACTATTCCTAACAAAAAAGTTAGGAGAGGTCTGGATCTAGCGAATCTTGAAAAGAAAGAAAAACCGACTCCAAACTGAAGCCGGTTTTCTATTGAAATCAATTGATTAGGCTGCTTTTGCAGGACCTTGGTATTTTGCATCCGAGAATCCGAGGATAAAATAGCCAATTCCCACTACAAAGAACAGTACGGCAAATCCAGCCGATTTCCCGAACGCTTTTGCAAGCTCTATCGCCACCAATATGAACACGACTAAGTTTACGCAAGGTACAAAGAATAGGATTACCCACCAAACCGGTTTTCCCACAATTTCCATGAGAACCACAAGGTTGTAAATGGGGATAATTGCCGACCAGCCGGGTTTTCCAGCTTTCTCATATATCTTCCAGTTCGCGGCCAGAAAAGCGACGATTATGACCGTGTATACTAAGATCCCTACGATTCCGACTCCGGAATTGCCTTCCATATATTTTATGCTCCCAAATTATTAAAGAATTTCGGAAAAATTACAGTTTTTGAAAATAAATCAAGAAAAAAATGACTAAATTTCAGGAGATTCGTTCGAATTGCGAAGTCGCTTAATAAGGCAAAATTACGAATTTATATGATTTAAAAACCTAAAATAGCTCGTCGTCTTCGGACGGCGGATTTGCAGCCCGAGTCGAGCCCTCGTTTTTGGGAGAAGCCGTTTTCTTTTGGGTTTCTCCGGACGCCGATTTTGATAAATATTCAATTTTGCCTTCTGCCTCCGCCAAAATTCCCTGGCATAGACTTCGAAGTTCCATTCCCCGCTCGTAAGCTTTGATGGATTCTTCCAAGGTTAATTGACCTCTTTCCAATTTCTCAGCAATTTGTTCCAGCTCGGATAAGGCTTGCTCGAAGCTAATATCAGTCTTCTTTGCCATGTAATTCACCTCGATTTATGACGCTAAGTCTTCCCTCGGATAGGATTACCTCGAGTTCTTCCTCAATTTTCACCTGAGTTGTAGAAGTAACGACTTTTTTTCCTTTTGTTCTAACTACGGAATAACCGCGTTTCAATGTCCCGAGCGGGGAAAGTCCCTCGACTTTACCCGCTAAAAGTTGAAATTCTTTCCTTTTCCTTTCCAAAAGAGCTCTGAAAGTCATCGGCAATCCCGTAGAATAGGGGAGTAACCGATTGCCCGCTTGCATTATAAAATTCTTACTCAATAATTGAATTCTGGAACTCGTTTCATCCAATCGAAGAATTCTCTCATTCAACATGGACTTAGGATCGGTAAATGCCATCTTATTGGTTAAAATTCTCAATCGCTCCGCTAAGTATCTCATTTGGTTTTTTAATGCCGTTTCTAAACGAGCTTCAAACTCCATCAATTCCGATTCTACTACCTCCATCTCCGGAACCACGACTTCGGCCGCAGCGGTAGGAGTCGGTGCAAAAGCATCTGCAGCAAGATCGGAAAGCACCGAATCGATTTGATGACCTACTGCGGACACGATCGGAACTCTAGATTCTGCAAACGCTAAAACAACTTTTTCATCGTTGAATGCGATCAAATCCTCGAAACTTCCGCCGCCCCTTCCTGCTATGATAACGTCGACGTTCCAAGCGGGGTCGTTCAATTCTCGAATCGCGCTTACGATGGAATCCGGGGCGCCGTCTCCTTGCACGAGACATGGAGAAATTAGAATATTAATCTTAGGAAAGCGCTGCTTAGCGATTCGAATGATATCTTCGATTGCGGCACCGGTTGGCGAAGTTGCTACGCCGATTGTCCAGGGAAATGGTGGTAATTCTTTCTTTCGTTCAGGATCGAAAAATCCTTGGGCTGCGAGTTTCCGCTTTAAGGCTTCGATTTTAAGGAGAAGGTCTCCTTGGCCGACTTCCTCGACTTTGGCTACGTTTAAGTTATATTGGCCCCTGGGCTCATAGACGGAAATACTTCCGTAAGCTCGGACCTCCATCCCGTTTTCCAAAGGTCGCCCCTTGTACCGTCCGTTACTATACGAAAAGAAAGTGCATGCCAATAGGGATTTAGGATCTTTTAAATTAAAATAAATATGACCTTGATGGGATCTAGAAAGATTAGAGACTTCTCCCTGAACCCAGACGTTTCGGAGTAGATCCGGTCCGGTTAAAAGTTGTTTGACGATAGAGTTGACTTCCGATACGGAAAGCGGTTTTGATTCTTCCACGATAATTCCGTCAGCCTTTCCTCATCGTACAAAAAAGTCTTTTCGATACAACTTCCAGAAATCCCAAAGTATAACGATCAGAGTGACCGCTACCGGCCCCAATACTAGTCCCATGATTCCGAATTGCTGGATCCCTCCGATTAGCGAGAGAAAAACGAGTAGGGGATGGATTCTTAGTTTTTTATCCAGCATCTTAGGTTTGACCACGTTTTCGAGCACCAAATAAAAGGTAAGTCCGGCAATCATAAATAAGCTCGCGCCTACTATATTATTTTCGATGAACATAATGTACAAACCGATCGGTAACCAAACTACCGAGGTTCCGATAACCGGTATGATCGAAAAGAAGGCGGCCAAACTAGCGTACAGAAACGGGTTTGAAATGCGTGCAAATATAAGCAATGCGTAAACCGCCGCCCCTTGCATAATGGAAACGATCAGATTTCCTCGAAAGACCGTTTGTACTGCGGATGCGATTTTTCGACCGACTTGCTCTTCCAATTCGCGGGAAAAGGGAAGATTATCCAAAATAAATCTCTCCACCTTTTTACCGTCTTGATAAAGAAAAAACAGAAGGAGTAGAGAAAAGAATAGATTCATGATAATACCGGCGGGCAAATCGATGGATCCAAGTATTAATGAGGAAGCGTTACTAAGAACCGCGTACAAACTATCTAAGTTTAGAATATCGATATAATTACGGGCAAAATCTCCGTAAATTTCAGGTAACTTCACCCAAAAAAAAGGATTATCAGTGACCAAATCGGTGAGCATATTCAGGCTCATTAGGGTTTCGATAATCTTGTCTTCCGACAAGGAAATTCGTATCTTAAATAAGATGGATAACGACTCGTCTATCAGCGTACGTATGACGAAATAGGAAGGTAATAAAACGATCATACATACGAAACCGATCATAATCCAGGGAGCTAGAAAATCGAGTTTAAGCCCGATCAATTTACGTAATTGTTTATACTGTTTTCTCGTTGCCAGATACAAAATCAATGCAACGAGCGAAGAGTAAAAATAAGGACGAAGAACGAAAAATAATAGCGCTCCCGCACCTAGGAATAGTATCGTCAGAAGTATGTTAAACGCGGTTCTATTCGGATCATCGGTTCCTTCCCGGCCAGCCATCAAAATCCTCCTGACTTTCTGTAAAACAATTTCACCAGAGACCCGGTTCCATCGGGGGAAATCGAAACCGCTACCGTTTTCCGATTCATGCCTTCCACCAAATAAACGCTTTTTTCAGGTGATTTCTGATTTTGTAATACTTTAAAATTCAGGTAGGAAAATACCGTTTCGTAATAAATCTCCAATCGTTCTTTGGACAAAGAATGATTTAAGATTATCGCCGATTCTCTAGTTTCAAAAATTCTTTCGGACTTTAATTCGGTGGAAAATAACAATTTAGATTCCCTCGGTACGAAATCCGAAGGAATCGAAGAGGGTGCCTTGTACGGATTTTCCTGATAGGTCAACCGATTGTGTCTAAAAATACGAGGTTTCTCCTTTGTCGCTCGCTGGGGAAGAGGGTCCTGCTCGGTAAAATTAGGCAAGGTTTCCTCCTGCGCAAGGGAAGGGAGGGCAAAACAGAATATTAAAAGAAAGAAAACAATTTTCGCGGTTCGGAAACGATTGAGATTCACGAATTTTAGTTGAATCGAACGGGCCGCCCTTGACAATCCTTTTCTTAAGCCCAATGGCCGGATTCGAATCAACCTTAGAATATCTTCTCGATTGGGTAGCCAACCTGCCTCCTATTTTAGTTTGGCTGTTCTTCGCCCTGTCCAATTTGACCGAAAATGTTTTTCCTCCCTGGCCGGGAGATACCGTAACTGCTTTCGGAGGATTTTTACTCGCACGAGGAAAGATCGGTTTTTGGTCTTTATTCACAAGTACTTTGGTTGGAAATCTCATAGGCGCTTGGCTTATGTATTCCTTCGGACATCACCTTCTTGCCTGGTTAAAGCATAGAAACTTTCCGTTTAAAGCCGAGCTTTATGATGAAGAAGCCATTCAAAAGACTCTAAACTGGTTTTCCAGAAATAGCGTGATCGTAGTCGTCTTCTCCCGATTTTCTGCGGGAATTCGATTCTTCGTTTCGATTGTTGCAGGAATGGTGGAGATGAATCCGATTCTATTCTTTTCCTGCTTTTCTATAGCGGTTTCAATTTGGTGCGGGATTCTTATTTATGCCGGCCATTATTTAGGAAGTCATTGGGAAATCGTCGTCGAATTTTTAGCGGTATACAACGAGATTATTTCCATTTTACTAGTGTCGGCAGGTATAGGATTCCTAATCTATCGGCACAAAAACAAATCCAAAACCAAGGCCCCTTAAGTCAGGTTCCTAAGGCTTGTTTTAGAGTTTCCAAGAATCTTTGATGAAGCTCTTTGACTTCTTCCGGTAATTCGATTTTTTGCGCTAGCTCCAGCAAGGCGTCGGAATCTATCACCTTATCCTCAAACCATTCCCCAGCCATCTCACCGGCAATTTTTATTACCGAAGAAAGGTCAAGAATTCCGTAATAAACCAGGATCAGCGAAAAACCCAACGCACCGTCGGTGGGAATATAAGGCTTTATGCCTTTCATTTTCCAAGGATCGATACCGGTCGGCAACGCACTTTGGACATTCCAACGCATTTCTTCGGACGGGGGACCTAATTCGGTTTTGTTAATTAAGACGAGTTCTACAGGATTTAGATCCCCATGAATTCTTCTGTTTTCTTCGGCCAACTCCCGAATCAATTTGGCATTATCTCTTGTGATCGCATCCCGTCCCAGAAAATTCAATCGGTATAAAAAATCTTCCAAGTCCTTACCTTCCAGAACTCCGGAAAGAATCATTTGGTAGAGAGTAAAAATTAAATAATCGCTTTCGGTGTTATCTCCTAATAACAGTTCCTTCGCATCCTTCGGTAGGTAAATTCTATCTCGAAGTAAAATAGTCAGCTTATACGCGAGTTGATCGAATAGACTTTGGAAGGAGGACCCTGCGAATTTTCGAACTCGTTCCAAGGCCCCCCAAACACCGTCAGTCAAAAACCGAGTCGGATGAGAAAGGGAGTCCCAAAATTTATCCACCATTCCTTTAATCGTTCCTTCCAGATATTTTAAATGGAGAGATTCGGTTTTGATTCCCTGGGAACGAAACGTTTGCAACAGCGTTCGCCTAAAGAAATGAGGACTCGCTGAGATAAAACAAAGCGGGGTATCGTTCGTGTTTTCACGTAATTCATTTAGGAATGTCGGCATACCGGGCAAAGGTAATTTTTGTTCCGGAGTTTCGAATAACGTGGAAATTTTGCCTTTATTAGAATGGATATCCGTCGCAAGATAGGTTTGATCGATATCCGAAGTCGTTACCAATCCGGAATAATCTTCCGGTAAAATTCTTAGTGCGCCTTTGCCGATCAGACTTTGCGCAACAATCTCATGCTTACCTGGAATATTTAAGTAGGCTAAATCCTTTCCGAACTGTCGGTACGAATCCGGCTTTAAGAAGTGAATATGAAATACGTAATTTCCGGGCGCTAAAGGAAAAGTGAATTCGTGAAAGAAAAACCCGCTTTCATCACCCCGAATTTCGGGGGACCGATGCACGACGATACCGGATTCGTCCACAATCTCGGCTAACAGAATCGGTTTTCTTACCGACTCTAACCCGTAATCTAAAAACGGGGTAATTTCCTTTTCCTGACCCTCGAATAAGCCTGTTAAAAGATTCCAGCGGGAAGAATCTTTCATTTCTTCCGTAATGCTCAGGTCTAAAACCTGTCCGCGGATATAATAGCGATTCTCCCTTCCTAGAGTTCCACCGCAAATCGCGGCCCTTCTTTTATCAGTATATCGGGGAAGTTTACGTTCCGGTTCCTCTGTCACGTGTTGCGGATTCCTTAAACAGTTTTAGAGAAAGGAAACTGTATCATGGGGTTCCCAAAGGGAAAGCAGAAAATCCAATTTCTTTGTTTTCGTCCCGAAACAAACTGCTAGTATGGTCCTACGATGCCCAAGTCGAGACGTCCAGGCAACGGAAGAGAAAAAGGACCGAAGGTAATCTATATCCGAAAGCTCCGGTTCGAAGAAGCCTATCGACTTTTGGACTCGGGTATTCAAGACGCGTTCTTAAAAGGGGAAACGTTGGTAGAAGTAGTACACGGGATAGGCGAAGGGGTCTTGAAACGAATGACCGAGGATTATATCCAGAACCACGATTTTTTAAAGGTCTTGGAAGACGGGGGACTTTTTATCGGAAATCCCGGTTCCACTTTGATTGAAATTATGGGTCCTTCCGCTCAGGATCTAAAAAAATACCTAAGATGACAGATTCTAAATCGAAAATCCAAATACTCGACGTGACTCTCAGGGACGGGGAGCAAACAAGAGGTGTCAGCTTTTCCGCATCAGAAAAACTGAATATAGCCAAATTTTTGCTCCAAAATCTCAAGGTGGATCGAGTTGAAATCGCATCCGCACGAGTTTCTCAAGGAGAGCTAGAAAGCGTTCGAGGAATTATGCGTTGGGCAAACTCAGAAAGTCTTGAAAACAGAATCGAAATTCTGGGATTCGTGGACTCTCGCCAAAGTGTCGATTGGATTTTAGCCGCCGGGGCAAAAACTCTAAATCTGCTAACGAAAGGTTCGCTAAAGCATCTCGAAGGTCAGTTGAAGAAATCTCCGAAAGAACATTTTTCCGAAGTTTCGGAAACGATACGATATGCGGTAAATAACGGTCTCTCGGTTAACATCTATCTGGAAGATTGGTCGAACGGTTACCTAAACAGCCCTCAATATGTATTGGATTTCGTAAAACATCTATCCCGGGAGACTGTGGGAAAAATCTTTCTTCCGGATACTCTGGGGGTACTTTCCCCCGACGAAACCTTCGAAGGAGTCAATGCACTAGTAAAGTTATATCCGCATCTTCATTTTGAATTCCACGGACACAACGATTACGACTTATCCGTTGCGAATTGTCTCTTTGCGGTTAAAGCCGGAGTGAAGGGAGTTCACGTAAGCGTAAACGGATTAGGAGAGCGAGCCGGGAATTCCCCATTAGAAGCGGTAATCACGGCCCTGCATGACAAAGGAAAAGTGATAACGGGAATCGATGAAAAGTCGATCACCGAGGCAAGCCGTCTTGTAGAAACCTTCAGCGGAAAACGTATTTCCGCTAACCGACCCGTCGTAGGAGAGGATGTGTTTACACAAACCGCCGGAGTTCACGCGGACGGTGATAAAAAAGGAAATCTTTATGCGAATCCGATCCTTCCGGAACGGTTTGGTAGAAAACGTAGTTACGCTTTGGGCAAGTTGGCCGGAAAAGCCAGCATCTCTGAAAATTTAAGACAATTAGGAATGGTACTTTCGCCGGACATCGAACGCAAAGTATTGGAAAAGGTAATCGAATTAGGAGATCAAAATAAAACTGTCACTCCTGAAGATCTACCTTTCCTGATTGCCGACGTATCCGGAGGCACTAGTAACCAAGCTCTGAAGATTACCGGTTGCAAACTCAATTCCGGTTTAGGAACGAGACCGACCGCCCAAGTCGATTTAGAATTAAATGGAAAAAAATTTTCAGGCAAGGGAGAAGGGGACGGAGGTTACGACGCATTTATGACCGCTCTTACCGGAATCCTTAATCAGGCAGGGGTAACGATGCCTAGACTCGTCGACTATGAAGTACGAATTCCCCCCGGGGGAAAAACCGATGCCCTCGTAGAAACGATGATTACCTGGAATCGGGCTCCGGAAAATCATGAGGAAGATAATTTCAAAACTATCGGGGTTCATTGCGATCAAACGATAGCCGCCGTACTCGCTACGGAAAAAATGTTGAACCTAATCCTTCAAGCATGGCACAACTAAAACTCTTAATCGTAGGCCTTGGAAATCCCGGAGCTAGATACGAGAGAAACCGTCACAACGTAGGATTTCTGCTGGTAGACGATCTTGCGGAAGAATGGGGAGCTAGTTTCCAAAAATCCAATAAAGAGGAAAAAGCCAGAATCGATCGGAACGGGAGCTCGATCTTTCTTCTAAAACCCTTGGAGTTTATGAATCTTTCGGGACGAGCCATTGCGGACTTGGCCCGAAAAAACGGGGTTTCTGCGGAGAATATTCTAATCGTCCATGATGAAGTCGATTTCCCGTTTTCAAAAATAAAATTCAAACAAGGAGGAGGGCACGGGGGCCATAACGGTCTTCGCGACATCATCGAGAAATTAGGCGCCTCCGATTTCTTTCGGCTTCGATTCGGGGTCGGCAAGCCGGGAGACAGTTCTTTAACGGCGGACCACGTTCTTTCGAATTTCAACAAGGAAGAACTAGAGCAACTTCCGAGTCTTTTCCAGCAATCCAAACAAAAAATCGCAGATTGGATTCGGGAAAGAGAGACCCTTTTTCGTAAAGTCACCGATAAATAAAATAACCCTTACGAACAAATCTGTTCCGGACAGGACTTAGTCGTCGGACAGCAAACCGTTTCGGGAGCGGGAACCATTTTTACGGAGATCCAAGTGAGCGAATACACTATCAAAGTGCCCGAGTTTTCTTCAGAAACCTTGAACCAGGCCGCTCGACGATTTCACGAATATCTCCGTGTCGAAAAAAATTATTCCCAAAATACCTTGAATGCATATCTTCTAGATCTAAAGTCATTCTTCGAATTTAGCGAGCGCGAACAGATCGATATCTACCAACTCGAAGCGGTCTATGTTCGATCATATTTCGCCTACCTTTCCAAAAATCAAGGTTTGGATCGAAAGACGCAAAGTAGAAAGCTCTCAAGTCTTCGCACATTTTATAAAGTATTACAAAAGGACGGTCTGGTTCCAAGTAACCCGATTCTTTCCGTCCATTTTCCAAAGACACGAAAACAAGTTCCTAAAAATTTCAGAATCGAAGAAACCGAAGAAATCCTGGAATACGAGGACGGCAAAGCTTCCGAAATTTTGAACTTGAGAGATAAGGCTATAATAGAAGTTTTATATTCAACCGGACTTAGGGTTTTCGAACTTGTCGATGCGTCTTTAACCCAGCTTTCAAGAGACAATACGATCTTAAAAGTGTTGGGAAAGCGTCGCAAAGAAAGATTTGCTTATCTTGGAAAAGAGGCGATTGAAAGTCTCACTGCATACTTGGAAGTCCGACCGAGGTTTCGCCCCCAATGCGATGAAATTTTTCTGAACCAAAAGGGAAAGAAACTGACGACCAGGGGGGTCCGTTATATTCTGAACGAAAGAAGGAAACGGATGGGATGGGACAAACCCATCACCCCCCACAAATTCCGACACACCTTTGCTACGGACTTGCTTGATGCGGGTGCGGATATCCGTGCAGTCCAGGAGCTTTTGGGCCATTCCTCCCTTTCCACTACTCAGGTTTATCTGAGTGTTAGTAAGGAAAAGATAAAAGAGGTTTACCGAAAGGCTCACCCGCATGCAAAACGAATCGATCCATCATCCCAGTAAAATATACGCAACTACCATTCTTTGTGTTCGTAGGAACGGAAAAGTAGCCATTGCCGGAGACGGTCAGGTTTCCTTTGGAAACACCGTCATGAAAAATTCAGCAAGAAAAGTCCGAAAATTGTACGGAGATAAAATCGTTTCCGGCT
The DNA here is from genome assembly GCF_000243715.2 of Leptospira broomii serovar Hurstbridge str. 5399. Taxonomy (NCBI): domain Bacteria; kingdom Pseudomonadati; phylum Spirochaetota; class Leptospiria; order Leptospirales; family Leptospiraceae; genus Leptospira; species Leptospira broomii. The sequence continues at coordinate 25,693 of NZ_AHMO02000011.1, read as the reverse complement.
TTGCAGGTTCGGCGGCGGACGCGTTCACCTTATTCGAGCTATTCGAGAAGAAAGTCCATGAGTTCGGCGGAAGTCTCTCCAGAAGCGCAGTGGAACTTGCTCGCGAATGGAGAACCGATAGAATGCTTCGTCGTTTGGAAGCTATGCTAATCGTAGCCGATAAAGACGAATCGTTCCTCGTTTCGGGAACTGGGGATGTTATCTCGCCGGATGACGGGATTCTTGCGATCGGTTCGGGCGGCAATTACGCCTTAGCTGCGGCAAGAGCCTTGTATTCCAATACCCAATTGGAGCCGGTGGATATAGCGAAAGAATCGATGCGTATCGCAGCCGATATCTGTATTTACACGAATCATAATATTGTCGTCGAGGAAATCAGCCAATGAGCGATAGCAATCATTTAACGAATATCGTCCCTGACGAACCTAGGCTTCGTGAAGAGGATCTCACTCCGAGAGAAATCGTCGCAAGATTGGACGAGCATATTATCGGACAAAAAAACGCGAAGAAGGCGGTTGCGATTGCTTTACGCAACAGGACGCGTAGGCGTAAATTAGATCCGGAAATCAGAGAAGAGATCTATCCGAAGAACATCATCATGATCGGTCCAACGGGCGTTGGAAAGACCGAAATTGCAAGAAGACTTTCCAAGCTTTGTGGAGCTCCCTTTCTAAAAGTGGAAAGCACGAAGTTTACCGAAGTGGGTTACGTCGGACGAGACGTGGAAAGTATAATTCGTGATCTTGCAATGGTATCTCTTAATTTAGTGAAGCAGGAATTTAGAAAGGAAGTAGAAACCAAAGCTAAAGAAGGCGCCGAAGAAGCTCTTCTAGATATACTTTTACCGTTCCCTTCCAAGCCGAGTCCGGATCCTCATTCTCCTTCCATCGGATTCGCGACAACTGTCGACGAGGAGGAGCGTAAACGCCGTTTTTCGGAAACTAGGGAAACGATGCGTAAAAAACTTCGATCGGGAAAACTAGACGATCAAGAGGTCGAGATAGATTTACCTCAAGCCGGTCCGCAAGGAATTCCGATGCTTCAAGTTTTCGGAGCCGGCAATATGGAAGATTTGGATAATCATATTCAAAATGTTCTAGGCGATTTGATGCCTAAGAAGCAGAAAAAAAGAAAACTCCCGATCCAAGAAGCGCTAAAAATACTAGAAGAAACGGAAGCCGAGAAATTGCTGGATCCGGAAAAGGTGCAACGAGAAGCCCAAAAAAGATTAGAAGAAATGGGAATCGTTTTTTTGGACGAGATTGATAAGATTGCGGGACGGGAAGGAAGATCAGGTGCGGATGTTTCTCGAGAAGGAGTGCAAAGAGATCTACTTCCGATCGTGGAAGGAGCTACCGTCAATACCAAGATCGGTCCGATCGCTACCGATCATATACTCTTCATTGCCGCCGGCGCATTTCATATGTCAAAGCCTTCCGATTTAATTCCGGAACTGCAAGGAAGATTTCCGATCAGGGTGGAATTGGAAAAACTTTCCATGGAAGATTTCGAAAAAATTCTGACTGCACCGCGTTCTTCCTTAACACGTCAATATCAGGCTCTGTTAAGAACCGACGGAATCGAAGTAGAGTTCTCCGTGGACGGTATCCGAGAAATCGCTCGTATGGCTTATGATATGAACGAGAAACACGAAAATATCGGCGCCAGAAGATTAAATACGATTATGGAACGACTATTGGAAGACGTAAGCTTCGAAGGTCCGGATCTTCCTGCCGAAAAGAGAAAGGTGCTCGTTGATAAATCCTACGTGGAATCTAAACTAAAGGGAATCGTAGAAGATAAGGACCTTAGTCGCTATATTCTATAGAATGAGCTTTCTAGTTCGTTCGGGATCGGATACTATCATTATCTTATCCCGAACGAACTCATGGAGGAGCACAAGAAAAACTAGCCGGTTTTTTAGAAGGTCAGTTCTTTGAGAGCGGAGATAGGATATCTCATATAAACTGTGGTAGTTCTACTTCCCGAAGTAATCGTCAGAAGATCCAATGGATTTAGACCCATCGTATAGAAACCTTCGTCAATCATTGCGATTCCAAAGCCCGCGCTCTCTTTCTCATCCAAAAATTCCGGACGGAAAAAATCAGCAGAGTTACCCTGATCGTACAATTCCTTATGCTTTAATCGAGATTCTTCAATTCTACCGAAATCCATATTATGAATGGGAGAATCGTTTCGAATTCGCAAATTCAACTCATCGTTCGTGATCCGAATCTTAACGGAAATATTCATTCGATTCTTTTCGAGCTTGGACCGAATATCCGTTAGAAATTCCTTTTCTTCCGGAACGAGAGTTTGTTTTTTTGCGCGAATTCGATCTTCAAGCTGCAGCACATTTTGCACCTGCTTCTTGATCTTATCCGGAACAACGTATCGTTGCATCGCATCGCGGAGAGGAGAAGTATCTAGAATCACTTCTAAAAGTTCTTCGGCTTCTTCTTGAGAATCGCCAAGATTGGCTATTTTTTTCAAGAGTTCATCGCGAAAGATAATATGACGAATATTACCTTTAATTGCGTTAAGAAGTGCTTCCATCAACCCGCTGAAAAGGTGGAAAGCCGCTAAGGGATTCGCTCCGACTTCTTCTAGGATCCCGTTTACCAACTCGGAGAGAATATCTCGCGTTGGTTTCGTAAGCCCTTTCAATCGTAAATGAAAGAACTTTCTCTTTTTAAGATCAGAGATGTTTCGGAGGATTTCAGCCCCTTTGAGGACAGATTTCTGGTTTGCCATAAGAGGGAACTTGGAAAATTTAGTACACGATGGCGGCTGGACTCTATTCGGCAAGCTGGTTTTACGAATATGATACCAAAAACCGACGATTTCGAACTAATCACTCCTGATTTAGGCGATACGGATAAAATTGAACTCGTTCGATGGAATGCGAAGCGAGGAGATACAATTGAGATCGGTCAAGAGGTGTGCGAATTAGTTACCGATAAGGCCTCTTTCCCAATGGAGTCTCCGATTCATGGCACTCTGTCACAAATTCTAAAAGAGAAAGGTTCCATCGTATCAAAAGGAGAAATTTTAGGCGTGATTCGGAGGGAAAAAACCGAGTGAAATTGGTCCATTTATCGGACCTGCACTTTCCAGTACACCTTCCTTTGTCGAGTCTCAAAGGAAAGATGGTACCGGGGTACTTAAATTACACCCTTCGGCGTAAAAGAAAGTATCCGATCTATTTATGGGAATCGCTAGTCGAGAAAGTGCTTTCTTTGAATCCGGATGGAATTGTTATCTCCGGAGATATTACGAATGTCGCGCATATCACGGAATATTTCGGTTCTCTAGAATACTTAAGACCAATATTAAACGACAAAACTTTCATGATCCCTGGAAACCATGATCGATATACGCGCGCCGCAGTCAGGGGATCGGAGCCGTATTATGAAAGGTTTTTTTCCAGATGGATGGGGGATCCTGTGGAAGGATCAAAAGGCTACCTGCGTTGGAAAAAAATAGGGCCTCTCTATTTAATCGGATTAGATTCGAATAAGCCTCTCTCTGTCTTAAACGCGTATGGATATGTGGACCCGAGTATCGTGCGGGACGCATTAGCTTTCTTGCATAATAGAAAGGCGAGTCAATACGTCCTCGTTTGCCATCACCCGATTTGGAACCCTCCCGAAAGGCAGGAATCGGGCGGGCATAAGATGCGCAATCGGGAAGAAATAGCGGAATTATTAAAGGGGAATCCCCCGATAGCCTATTTGCATGGGCATGTTCATACTAACTGGGTAAAATCCCCGGATAAAGAAAAACCGTATTATGTGGTGAATTCCGCTTCCAGCACTCGGATTTCCGATGCAAGGCATGATTGCGGGTTTCACTTCCTAGAAATTAATAATGAAAGCACCGAAATCACGCGCTTTACCTACTCGGAAGACATGTCCAAGTTTATAGAAGCGCAAACGATCTCTTACGAAGAAAAGGAATAAAATGGCCGGAAAAATCGAACCAATCGAAATCCAACGTGAACTAACCAAGATCAAGCATCCCGAGTTGAAGAAGGACATCGTTTCCTTAGGAATGATCGCTTCCTTAGAAATTGATGAGGACGAAACGAATATCCTAGTAAAAACTCCGAGCCAAGATAGACGTATTCAAATCGGATTGGAAGCACAGATCCGTCAAACTCTCTCTAAGAAAGAAGGAATCGGAAAAATAAAGATAAAGTTCGAAGTCGATCCTAAGTTCCAACTAGACGATTCAAATAAAATCGTTGGAGTAAAAAAGGTGATCGCCGTCGGCTCCGGAAAGGGAGGCGTCGGAAAATCCACAGTCACTGTTAATTTGGCTGCGACTGCAGCCGCCTTAGGATATAAGGTCGGGGTTATGGACGCCGATATCTACGGTCCATCCATCGGAAAAATGTTCGGAATTAACGGCAGGGTAGCATTAAAAGCCGAAGAAGATAAAATCTATCCTCTAGAAAAAGACGGTCTAAAAATCATATCCTTCTCCTTTCTGATCGATGAAAAGCAGCCGGTCGTCTGGAGAGGACCGATGCTCGGAAAAGCAGTCGAACAATTTCTTTACGATATTGTTTGGGGTGGGTTGGATTTTCTTTTTATCGATCTTCCCCCTGGTACAGGTGATGTTCAATTGTCGTTAGCCCAATTGATCGATTTGGACGGGGTCGTCTTGGTTACCACTCCTCAATCGGTCGCATTACTAGATGCCAATCGTGCCGCCGCAATGTTTCAACAAGTGAAAGTGCCTATTTTAGGCGTAGTAGAGAATATGAGTGAATTTGTGTGTCCGAATTGTGGCCATTCTTCGCCTATCTTCTCGAAAGGTGGCGGTCAAAAATTGGCGGACGCGCTCGATGCAAAATTCTTAGGCGGAATCCCGCTTACGATGGATCTAATGAACGCAAGTGAATCCGGAAAGCCGCTTGTCTTTCAAGAGCCTGACGGCCAAGTTGCTCAAGCGTACAAAAACATTCTAGAAAATCTTAGTGAAGAGATAAAAAAGTGGGAATGAGCGTCGATCGTCAGTCTGTTATTACAGGAGAAAGGAAACTGTGAAGTTTGAGAAAGGCTCCGAAAAGAACCCATCTGGAAACCTCATCGTCTACTGTAATGTAGTAGGGGAGAATCCTCTGTATCCGGGCGGTAAGATCATCGCATCCAATGTCGTAGTTAGTTTTCTGCGGATTGGAGAGAATTTTCCTGTAGTGACCTTCCCACCCGTTTCACTCGACAGCTACGACGATCTGAAGCGCATCATCTCAGATAATTACGACAAGTATGACGTCGTTAAAATCAAAGACTTTGAAATGCCTACTGAGCAGGAAGATTCGAATTCTTATATCAAAGAAAGAATGGATCATTTCGAAAATGTAGTCATTCGCTACGTCGAACTTTGTAAGAATCGTGAAGGAAATTCCTTTCCTGCTAACGATAAGGAACCTGAGGGAGTACGCGATTACCTGGATTCGTTAGCAAATCTTTCTTTGAAAGTGCGGAGATCTAGCGGAATCGCCCGCGAAGCTTCTCTCTTACATATGGAGAAGTTGGTGGAGAATTTCGCAGGAAAACACCCGGAATTCGATCTACATAATTTCAGGAAAGCGCTTGAAATGCCTGGCCAGACCGGCGAAGAACTGATAGGTTTATATCTGCAGAAGTTTAATGCCATTTCGTATGAGCGATACGAAGACGCTTCGTCATTGAATAAACGAATTCAACAGATAGAATCCGTCAATTCCTGAGCCTGTATTTTATAATTAGGCGGTTAGGTCTCTATTTCTCGGAACCTTCCATCTGGTAATTGTATCGGCCTTTTTCGAGCTCCGAGAATTCATCCTTATAGATGGCGGCATTTGTGATTAAACGGTTTCGCTAATTCTTTCGAATTTTAATATCCCTTCCCGAAAAAACGAAGAAGATAATATTATAAAATCTGATTGCATTTTTAGGACTCGATATCCGGATTCGGATTCCATCGAGGATATAAATCCATATTGATTCCCAACAGCCGGAAAATACGAGTCGCCATAAAATCGCCTAGGTCATCCAAGGTCTTAGGAATTTGATAGAATCCGGGGGAAGCGGGTAGCAAAATCGCACCTGCATCATGAAGGTCGATCATATTCTGCAAATGAATTCTATTATAAGGAGTCTCGCGAGGCACTAAAATTAATTTTCTTCTCTCTTTAAGACTGACGTCCGCCGCTCGCTCGATTAGATTATCCGTAATTCCGGATCGAATCGAGGCTACGGTTTTCATCGAACATGGTACTATAACCATTCCGTCCCAAGTATTCGAACCTGACGCGATATCGGCGCCGACGTCTTTGTGATTTCGAATTTTGAAGTTATGTCTAACGGTCGGTTTCCAGCACTCTTCAATGAAGTCTAAAATCTCCTTCGAAGAGGAGACCTTCGTCTCATATTCCTCCTGAAACACTCGAATCGCAGCAGGACTTGCCACAAACCAACTCTCGCCTTCCAACTCCATCAGTGCACGAATGAATCGAGTCGCATAGATAGATCCGCTAGCCCCTGCCATCGCGACGATTAGCTTAGTATTCGTATGAGGATTCAATTCCATTTTCCGACTACGAAATTCTTATAGAGAAACATTACGAATCGCTGTTTGAATTTCCGGAATTTTTTCCGTCAAAATTCCCAAGAATAAAACCAAGGAGATCCAGGAATGAATTCCATAAAATGCAGGAGGGAAAATACCGTCCCTGTATTTAATTGCAATCCACTGCTCGCATATCATTAGCGCCCCCGTTGCGACCCAAAAAAGCCAAAAAATACCGGAAAGCCCTGAGGCAATTCCTGCCCATGCCAAGAAAAGTAAGGAAAGAAGATGAGAAATCCTGGAAATCCATAGCGAAGCATTTCGTCCGAAACGTGCGGGCACGGATTGCAAACCTTCCTTCTTATCAAAAGATTCGTCCTGTAGAGCATACAAAATATCGAAACCGGAAAGATTAAAGGCTAGGCCTATTGTCCAAAAAACCGGCTCCCACACAAACTCCTGGCGTAAAGCCACCCAGGTAGCGAGAGGAGCCAATCCTATCGAAGCTCCCAAATAGAAATGGCAAAGAAACGTGAATCTCTTCGTATAAGAATAAGTTAAAAGTAAAAACAATGTCGGGAAAGCAAGGGCAAAGGCTAAAGGATTTAAAAACCAGCTCCCTATAAAAAAAACGAACGAAGATAGAATGATAAATAAGACTGCAGCAACATCCGAAATCTGACCGGCCGGAATTTCCCGATTTGCCGTTCTCGGATTTTTGATATCGAATCTGCCGTCCACCCAACGATTGAAACCCATCGCCGCGCTTCTCGCACCTATCATACAAATGAGAACCCAAAAGAATTTGATTCCCCATTCGCTAAGGGTGACGCCAGGCGTTTTTAAAAAAGCAAGAATGCAAGAAATACCCGCAAAGGGTAGCGCAAATAATGTGTGGGAAAATTTTACAAATCTTCCGTACTTTCCAAACGTCTCTAATACTGAAGAAACCATCCCATTCAAAATGATAAAACCTATCCGTCAAGGAAGCAGTTTTTTATTTTTCTATTCGAAAATAGGTGATTTTTTCATCGAAGCGTAAATGCTCGGAGATATGGCTTCAATGCAAAGTGTCAAAGTAAGAACTCGGGTCAACCGGACCGAAATTCGATCCGTTTTGGAAGACATTGAAAAAATTCCTTCGATCCATGCAAAATGGCTAAATACACTTTCACTTCTCGAGCATATCGGCGCTCGAAAAATCCATGCCTCGCAGACCGGGAATTCCATTTCAGAAATGGTCTTACGACATGCATCCGAAGAAGCCAGGCACGCGGCTTTTTTTAAAAAACTTACTCTTAGGATCGGATCAGAAGAATTTTCAGGCTATGAACCGGCTTCTTTGCTGGCAGGAAATTCCGCGGTGATATATTTCCAAAGATTAGATTCTGTAGTAAATCGTTCCTTAACTTCCGAAACGTTCTCTCGTGGAAAACGGAAACTTCTATGTTATCTTTATGTTACAAAGTTAATTGAAGAGAGGGCCGGACTCGTTTACGAAGAATATGAGCAGGTATTGAGTTCGGGCGAAAGTGGAATTTCCCTGAAAAGCATCATCAAAGAAGAGGAAACTCATTTACAGGAAATGAATTTTCATCTGCATGATAATGATCCGAAATTTACCGAACGAACCGATTACTTTCGGGAAAAGGAATCTATATTTTTCTCGAAATTCTTCGAGACACTTAGAAATTTAGTTCCTATAAATTCCTAAAGAGTGAATGAAAAATTATTTTACACTTCTATGAATTTACGCGGATTGTCGAAGTTATCATTTATAATTGTTCTTTCATTCACATCAACTATCGGAACGGACAATTTGCGCTCGCAAGGAGTCTCCGCCGCGAGAAAGGATTCTCCGATAGGAATCGTCGTTTATTGCTCGCATCCTGAAAAAGAAGGTCCATATTCGAAAGTGTGGGAACGAAATCTATCTCTATGGTACAAAGCGTATAAAAAAAGAAAGCAGGAGGAAGGCGGGGGTTCATTTTTAATCGCATCCGTTCCGCAGCTTCCTAAAAACTCTCCCGAATTGGAAAGACTTCGCCAAGAAATAGGATTTGAAATACTGTTTCCTGGCGATCAAACTATTTCAATAAATGATAAACCGGTATCCGACAAAGTAAAAACGACCGACACGATAGAAAAGGAACCGCAATCGACAGAATCTACCGCAAAACCGATAAAGCGTAGGAAAACCAAGAAGGCAAAAAAAGAAGTAAAACAAAAAGAGAATCCATCCAATCAAGCGAATGGAAAAAGAGAAAAAAAACCGAATTCCGATAAATCGCCGGTGATCGCCGTTAGCAAATCCGTCGCCGGCTTGAAGTTTCTATTCTACTCTCCGGCATTAACCGTTTTCAAAACCCCTGGAACGGCGTCTTGGAAAGAAGAATTTCAATCTCAAATTTCACTTGTGAAGCGGGAAGAGGATCTTCATTTCTTATTAGTGCAGGATCCTAACCAACTTTCGATAGACGCTCCGAATATAATCGCCGGGGAAATTCATTCGTTACGTCCTATTCTTTTGGGGGACTTACCGGCAGTGACTTTACTATCCTATTCAAGCCCGCTTCGATTCTTTGAAGGAGAATATAGTTTCGGTTGCGGCGCTAATCCGAACTCATTAAAGATAAGCGTGCTTGAATTGTTTTTTAGAAATGGGAAAATGATTCGAATTTCCGAGGAATCATATACCTTGAATTCATCCGATTCGAATAAATCCTGGATTCTAGAATCAAACTAGGATTGCCTTCCTTCACAAACGAATTTACAGATTTCATGCCTCGACTAGATTGACTCCATGAGTCTCAACTGTGGAATCGTAGGACTTCCCAATGTAGGAAAATCCACGATCTTTAACGCCCTTACGAAAGCCGGGGCAGAAATGCAAAATTATCCCTTCTGTACAATCGAACCGAATAAAGGTATCGTGGAAGTTCCTGATCCGCGTCTGAATAGACTCGCCGAATTATACATTCCTCAAAAAACCGTTCCGGCCATTATGGAATTCGTGGATATCGCAGGACTCGTAAAAGGGGCCAGCCAGGGAGAAGGTCTTGGAAACAAATTCCTGTCTCATATTCGAGAGGTGGACGCTATCTGCCACGTGGTTAGAGCCTTCGAGGACGATAATGTCACCCATGTTCACGGTAAAATCGATCCAGTCGAAGATGCTCAGGTGGTTACCTTAGAACTTATTTTTGCAGATTTGGAATCCGCCGAAAAGCAACAACAGAAAATCGCGAGAAATGCCAAGGCAGGTAATAAAGAAGCCGTCGAAGCCACTGCAATCTTGGAGAAAATTCTCAGTGCCTTGAGAGCCGGAAAACCCGCTCGTTTGGCGGAAATCAAGCCTGAAGAGAGAAAGATCGTTAAAACGTTTAATCTTATTACGTCCAAGCCTGTGATGTATGTCGCTAATATCAGCGATAAAACGGCGGCTCAAAAGGACAATCCTCTTGTCGTGGCAATAAAGAAAATGGCAGAGGAAGAAGGCGCCGAAGTGGTAACGCTTTGCGGAAAATTTGAGGAAGAGATTTCCGGCCTATCTCGAAGCGAGCAACTGGAATTTTTAACCGAAATCGGAGAAACCGAAAGCGGGCTCGATAGAATGATTCATTCCGCATACAAACTCTTAGGTCTTGCGACTTTCTTCACCGCGGGTGAGCAGGAAGTAAGAGCTTGGACCACCGACATAGGGAGTACGGCGCCGATCGCGGCCTCAGTTATTCATACTGATTTTGAAAAAGGATTCATTAGAGCCGAAGTAATGAAATTCGAAGATTTAGATAGGACGGGAAGCCCCGCAAAAGTAAAAGAAGAGGGCAAGCTTCGCTTGGAAGGAAAAGAATATGTAGTTCAAGACGGCGATGTAATCTATTTTCGGGTTAACGCGTAATTCTTTTAGCCCGCCTGAACCTTATCCGCAAGCATATCCTTCCGGAAAGAATTCGGGTTTGTTCCCGTTAATTTTTTAAATTCAAGATAAAATGCAGATCGAGAGCTGAATCCCGCCCTTGATCCAATTTCGGTCGTATTTTCCTCGGGTAATTCCATTAAAAGATTTTTAGCTTCCTCAACTCGATACTGATTGATCAAGGAAGGGAAGCTGGTTTTAAATTCAGTATTAATCAATTCTGAAAGTTGATGGATCGTGATTCCTAACTCGCGAGCCACATGCTCTTCTTTTAAAGATTTAGTGAGAAAGATTTTTTCCGATTCTAGGAGTTGCCGAATTCGTTGTACGAAATGATTTATATCCAAGGATGCGAGATGTGATTTTCTTGCAGACCCTTCTCCTTCTTCGCGCCTTCGAATAATTTCCCGAGAAAGTAAGGAGACGAACGCAGTCAAAAACGGAATGAAATACAAAACGCCGAAAACGGCAATACGATTGTAGGGATAAAAATCAAAATGGAAAATAGTCTTATATAAATCGAGAAGAAGGAAAATCCCCCAAACGGAAATAAAAAACAAATCGTATACGGATCGAGGTCGTACGAGAGATATATGCGTTTTGCCGAAATAAAGTATCATTAAACCGTAATTTGCTACCAATATGAGAATCCTGTGATCGTACCAGAATTGATATAAAGGAATTAAAGGGTATAAGATCCCTGTTAAGCAGACTATCCAAAATAAAGGCGATCTATAAACGTTCCCATTATCCTCCATGTCCCAGGCGGCCAAATAAAGAAAGAAGGCGATATGAGTTATACCTAGAAATAAGAAATAATTATGGCGAAATAGGTTATTCTCGTTTCCAACAATTGAAGCAAATTCCTTTCCGTGCAGGAAATACAAAGTAGCAGCCAGGGAAAATAAGTGAAACGGTAACGCTAAAAAAAGAGGTTTTCGCGTTTTAAAAAAATGGAATCCGTTATAACCCAAGGACAAAAGCAGTACGAATCCCATCGTAACAAAAATCACCGATCGTAATCTAACAACTACCATGTAGTCTTTTTCGGGAAGCAAACGGACCGGATAATTGATATCCTCGTTGGAGAGAACATAAAGATAAAAAGTCCGCTCTTCTTGCGGTTGCAAACGTATGTTAAAATGCGGAGGCGGGGAGATCAGATCATTCCATAGCGGATCGATGTCGTATCCCGCAAAGCCTGCCTCGAATTTACCGTTACTATCGAGCGAGCAGAGTTCGGCATCAGGAACGTTTAACCAACCGAGAACCAGAGTTCTAAAAATCGGCTCTTCTCCAGTATTAGCCAATCTAAATCGCAGCCAATTTCCAGTCGGATTTCTTTTGACTCTCACAACTTCCGAGCCGTTATGATGCCATTCCATACGACTTAGGGTCTCAATCGTTTCGACCTTACAATGCCGAAACTGAAATCCTCGGTATCTATATTCGATTTTGGAACTGATATTTTCAGACGGAGAATTCAATTTTAGCAGAACAGTATCTGCTCCTTTGATTACCGGATTCGAAAGGAGCGGGCCGATGAAAAAGATCGTCGTAAAGAAAAGTAGAAAAGAGATCCATAAAGTAATATGTCCTATATCTTTTAGCTTTATTCCTCTTTTCCAATTCACGTTTTTACAGTCTTCCTTACTTAAGGTTCCATGTCAGGCTAACTTAATTTACCAATAAGAACAGTAAAAAGTATAAGCAATTATCTTTCCCAGTCATTCCATTTTTTATTTTTAGGACCTTCTTAAGAGGATTGATTTTTATCCGGAATTATGATTCCGAAATTTCTTTTTGAATCAATCCATGATTATAATCTTGGAATGTATAATTTTAGGCGACGGAGGGGCTGTCTTAGTTCCTACAACCCGGTTTACTCAATCCATCAGCCTCGTGAGGAGCATCCCCAATTCTTAAAAATTGGATAGTAAGAGTTAAAAACTACCCAAATCTAGAGCTTAAATTAATCTATTCCTTGAATATTTCCGACAAATTGACACCTTATATCTAAAAAAGAGACAGACTGCTGGTTATTGCAGCAGCAAATCGAGTATGCTGAAATAACTTTCATTTTTTGCTATTTTAGATTTTTTTTGGTGTCCAAATTTATAAGTTTGGAAGGTTATGTTATACATAATCCTTCTCGGGTGAGGGGGAAATCGAAAGAGCTGAATGCAAAACGTTCGCGAATATTCGACCTCTAAATTACCCGAGAATTCAAAGGAGATTTTATGGATTTTCATGCCGTTATAGAGAACATCCTTAACCCCCCGGTATTGTTTTTCTTCCTGGGTATGGGAGCGGTTCTTTTTAAATCGGATCTAGTTATTCCGGATCAGATTGGAAAGTTCTTCTCAATGTTTTTGCTGTTCTCCATCGGGTTCAAGGGTGGGCACGAGCTGTATAAGACCCCGTTTACTCAGGAGCATTTCTTCGTTCTCCTAGGGTGCTCTTTTATGGCGACCCTAGTTCCGATTTATGCGTATTACATCTTAAAAATTAAGCTAGACCGTCCAAACGCCGCTGCTTTAGCGGGGTCTTTCGGTTCGATTAGCGCGGTTACCTTCGTTACCGCAGGCGCGTTCCTGCACAACGTTGGCCAAGAATTTGGCGGATTTATCGTCGCAGGAATGGCGTTGATGGAATCCCCCGCGATCGTTATCGCAGTTTTAATGGATAGGATCGGACGCACGAAAGCTGAGGGCGCGGGAAAAAACGGGTTCTCTTGGAAACATTTGCTGCATGAGGCTTTCTTTGGATATTCCATTTATCTGCTGTTAGGCTCTTTATTCGTGGGTTACTTTACCGGCGAATCCGGATGGAAGAAAGAATCACCATTCTCCGAAAATTTATTCCAAGGAATCTTGACTCTATTCCTTCTTGATATGGGAATTTCCGCCGCAAAACGATTCAAAGAACTGGCCCATGTCGGTTCGTTCTTGATTCTTGCAACGTTGATTATCATGGCAATCAACGTATCTTTAGGTATAGTTCTCGTTAAAATTATCGGAATGCCATTAGGCGACGCATTTATGTTCGTCATATTATGCGCCTCTGCCTCTTACATTGCCGTTCCTGCAGCAATGAAAGGATCGATTCCGGATGCAAACCCGAGTATTTATCTCACGGTTGCATTATCGATCGTCTTCCCGATTAATATTATCGCGGGTATCCCTCTTTACTATTACTTAGTAAAGACGGTGCTCGGAGCATAACGGACTTAAGTGATTATCTTTAAACAAAATAGATAAAGATTAAAGATAAAGAAATGAGGCGACCTTCCGGCTTTGCTTAGCAAAGCCGGATTCAGCGCCAATGTATTCAGCAAGGTGCGCGAGTTCCGTCATTTTAAAAACAATGGACGGGAGTGATAAGTAAAGTCCGGAGGGAAATCCGGTAAAAATGAAACTCGGAGGAAGCAAATGAAAGTTCCCAACTCTGCAAAAAATAAATCGACTCAATTTTCAAAAAACGTTATTATCTTTCTAATCCTTACTACTGTCGTGTCCGGGGTCTTTGGACAAGAAAAGCCAGCGACTACGGCACCCAATCACCCTGCATCTACCCCAGCCACCGCGCCGGTAAATGCGGGGCTGATAACTGCAACTCCTGCTCAAACGACCGCCAATTCGGATGAAGACACTTATGTCTCGCCTATGAAAGCCGGCGGTTTAACCGGAGATTATAATAGAGCTATCTTTCTCGATCCGGAATTAGGAAAAAAATTCCTGAATCGAAAAAAGGCCTGGTTAAACGACTGGATCCGCGTTGGAGCGTATATACGACCTCGATATGAAGATCGGGAAAACCTTTCATTCGATAAGGCGAATAAAGGTGATACCTCGAGAATCATGCAGACAACACAGCTCTTTTTCATTTTCGATCCTAGTCCTTATTTTTCGATGAAAGTAAACATTCAGGATGCGAGAATTTGGGGAGGGGAAACGCCGGCTGCAGTGGGTGACACTCGGGCAAACACATTTGCAAGTACCGGTACGACAGTGGTTCCGGGACAACCCTCGAATAATACTGCCGGGCAGACTTCCATTCGTGAAGCCTGGTTTATGATTAAAAAACTGCCTATGAATGCCAAGGTTCAAATCGGTCGTCAAATTCCTTCTTACGGAGATCAACGAATGATAGGCGGGGCCAACTGGACGATTAACGGCCTTTCTTATGATGGAGCGCGGGTTATGTTCGATCAAGACTGGTTCAACGTTCATCTTTTCGGCTATAAATTAGTCTCCAATGCTAACGGGGTAAATAGCGTCTTATCTGCGAATGCGCCTATCACCTATACCGACCCTGTAACAGGAAAAACGGTAACGAATCAGGGGCAGCCTGACCAGTATTTAGTCGGAACTTATAATACCGTAAAAGCAAAAGATTGGTTCTTAGTGGATATTTATTCCTTAGGAGTATTAACTCACAAGACGCCTATTTCGCCGGCAGGCACGTTGACCGTTCCTTCGGCAGCAGGAGCCGATCTAACGCCTAATGCTTGGAATAAGCAGCAGAATAATCTAATCACTACCGGATTCAGAATATCCAATCGGACTGCAAATAACAACCTTCCTGCCACAGGACCCTGGGGAGGTTGGGATTGGACATTAGAGAGCGCATGGCAGTCGGGAGCGACGGGCGTTAGAGTGGATAACTTGGTCGCAGGCCAGGATGTGACCCTTCCTTTAACCGTTAACGGAGTCACTTATAACGGCAGCGTAGCAGGTACTAAGAATCAAAAGTATTCCGGAGAATTTTTGGTTTTGCAAACCGGATATACCTTCTTTGAAAAGTTGCGTTTCGGCGTTCAATATCAGTATGCTTCAGGAAATCATAATCGTGCTAGCGCAAGCAATTCGACATTCCAAACCATCGCGAATCCTCGGTTCGGGGTAATTCCGTATTTCAATAACGTTGCAGGGTTATCCGAGAATATCGATACGAAGAACTTAATCAGTAAATCGGTCCATGTGTCCTATAAATCGAACGAATATGGAACGTTCTTCGTGTCCTACTTCGTGAACGACAAGGCTCAGGTTCAAGATGCTTGGTATGCGATTAACGGAACTGCGAACACCGGCTTCAGCACCGAAGCAAATACCGGCGTAACGAATGCCAATGGACAAACAGTTTACACTCTCGGAAAACTAGGAAAGAATATATATAACGAATTCGATATCGCTTGGATGTATATGTTAAACGACTACGTTTCTCTTTGGATTGGTGCGGGATTCCTTTCCGCCGGAAGTGCGGTTAAAAATCAGAGAAATGCATTGTATACGTATACGGTTGCGAGTGACGGATCTATTTCACTTACTTCGACGGCAGTTTTAAATCATTTAAACACTCCGTCGGTTTACGGTCCTGCAGGTGCGGCATCTCAAGCGAGAATGTTTTACATGCAGTTTAATGCGGCGTTCTAATTGAATTAGGAGCAATATGACGATACTTGCCTATCTTGCGGTTGCGGCATCGCTTTTAGTGCCCTTTCTAATAGGAAGGGTGTTAGGAGTGGATTTTCTTGGAGCGGATAGTTCGATCTTGATCGGACTAACGCTCCAGGCTGCGTTGGGAATACCGATATCTCTCTACGTAAGCGGTTATGAAAAAGAGAAGAAACCGCTGGTTCTGTTGGGCTATGCGGTTTTTTTCTTAAGCACTGGACTTTGCTACCTTGTAGGCAAAAGTCTTTGGCTGATTCTTTTCTGGGAGTTGTCCACGGTTAGCGCGTTTCTCTTGTACTTAGGAGGAAGGTGGACCGATTCTTCGATAAGAAGTTTTGTGGCTTTAGTTTCGGCGGGAGGAATCGGAGCTTTTTGTTTTACGTTCTGGATCTTTGCCTCCGATCCCGCGATCGGACTCTTTTTCTTAATTGCGGGATTGCTAATAAAGTCCGCTTTTTTTGGAGTTCATTTTTGGTTACCGGAAGCCCATTCAGGAGCTCCTGCTCATGCGTCTGCCGCATACTCGGGGTTGCTCGTGAACCTACCTCTGATTTTGTTTGGGAAGTTTGCGTTACCGCTTCTTCCGGGAACTTTCTATGCGACCATTTTGATTCCGTTAGCCGCTATCGGAGTCTTGTGGGCGGGAATGACCGCTCTCTTTACCAAGGAAATCAAAAAGTCCATCGCGTATAGCACGGTGGAGAATATGAACCTTTTATGGTTGAGCATCCTACTTGCCGGATATTGGCAATCGAGCGAGACGGAAGGATTAAGATTATTGAGTAAGGCGTTCGGCGTGCTGTTTTTGATTTCTCTCGTGCATCATAGCATCAGTAAGACGTTTCAGTTCCTTTATTTCGGATACCTTTCTAAATTATCGGGAGCTTCGGGAGTGGATCAAAGCACCGGTGTTGGAAGAGTGAGTCATATACCCACGTTTCTTGCCGCAATCGGAACTTTGAGCTTTCTTGCGATTCCGGGAACGACCGGCTTCTTATCCGAAGCTACGTTTATCAAATTGTTATCCGCAGTGGTTGCGGTCCCGGGGACTAGCGCTCTCTTGGTTCTTCCGCTTTTGATTTTAGTCAGCACAGGACTTGCATTAGGAGCCGCATCCCACCTGAGATTATTCTTGGGACTTTCGTTATCCAGACCCAGAAGAAACTTCGAGGATCACGGTCAAAATTTACCGATAACGATTTCTCTCGGATTCATCGGCGGACTCGTCTTCATCGCGCCGATTCTGATTTTAGCTCTAGTCAATTACGTAGCAATCAAAGTCGATTGGCTGGAAGCGGAATGGTTTAGGGGCCTTGGAATACTGGATATAGTAGGGCTAACCTTATTACTTTCAGTCGGAGTTTTAGGTTTTAGACATAGAATCAAACAAAGAAAACTTTGGGACTGCGGAGGACAGTTCGGAGGCGCAGAAGTCGCCATCGGTCCCGCAGCGGTCTCGGATCCTTTAGTGTCTCCCTTAGGAAGATATTTCGTCGATAAAGAGGGGACTTCGCTCTTTGACAAAGGGTTTATTCGGATAATCATCAAACTTTTAGGTGCAGCGAAGGCGAAGATCGTCGGAGCGGACGACGAGACCATCTCGATCAACTTAACCTATTCGTCGTTAACAGTATTGGCTATATTGGTCGTGATCATCGCGGTCCGATTGGCCGAGGGGGATATATGGAAGCAAATTATTTCTCAGTGGATGCATTAATCCGCGTTATTTCCTTCCTCCTGCTTCCATTTCTTTGCGGAGGAATCGTTCAGAAGATCCGCGCTTATGGACAGGGACGGAGAGGAGCTCCGGTCTTACAGATCCTATACGATACCATTCGAATGATTCGCAAATATCCTATCGACGGGCCGTTCTCCGGATTCTTTACGGAAAGCGCTGCGATATTCGCGTTCACTTTCGGGGTGGCTCTTTGGTCCCTCATCACCTTCGAATGGGCTTCACTTTTGCTCGTTCCATTTTTGATCGGGATGATTCGGTTCGCAACGGTTTCCTATGCCGTTGAAAACGGGACTTCTTTCGGCGGAATGGGGGCTGCAAGAGAAACTCTTTTATACGTCTTAGCGGAACCGATTCTCATTTTGGTTTTAGTCGTCTTCGAGTCCAACTTGGTCTTTCAGGCGAATTTCGCAAACCTCTCGTTTGGAATTCTATTCTTCTTCGGAGCGTTGTTAATCGTATTGTCGGATCTTGCAAAACCTCCTTTCGATGACCCTCGCACTCACTTGGAACTTACCATGGTGCACGAAGCGATGCTTTTAGAAGCTTCCGGAAGAACGAGAGCCCTTTTTGAGTTGGCTCACCAGCTTAAGACGGCGTCGTTACTTCTTCTTCTTACAAAGCTAGGTTTGGAACATATAGAAATTTTTCTGAACTTGATTTCGAATCCTTTGATACGTGAACTCACAGCAACCGGTGGGGCTTTGCTTCTATCTGCTTTGATCGGATATTGGGAATCGAATAGCACTCGCAGAAAATGGGTTTGGATTCCGGAACTTCTGGGATTGAACTTCATCTTCATGTTGATCTTGGGCATATTGCTCAAGTTAGGATAAACCATGGTGACAGATTTTAGTTATCTTATTATTCTCT
This sequence comes from Leptospira broomii serovar Hurstbridge str. 5399, assembly GCF_000243715.2. Classification (NCBI taxonomy): domain Bacteria; kingdom Pseudomonadati; phylum Spirochaetota; class Leptospiria; order Leptospirales; family Leptospiraceae; genus Leptospira; species Leptospira broomii. Next base: position 7,149 of record NZ_AHMO02000011.1, on the reverse strand, counting down.
TAACGGGAGTGGTCGCACTCCTGGAAAACCGTTTAAAGCGACTCGTAATACTGATCGGTGTCCAGGGATTTTTATTATTAATTCCATTGTATCAGGAAGAGGGCGGAGATACTTTCCATTCGGTATTTTTAGCTTTGATGGTGGTCGTATTTAAAGGACTACTAACGCCTGCAATTCTGTATTGGACTGCGAGAAGAACGAATTCCGCAGAATCCACATATCCTAAAGTAGGGTATCTGCCGACGTTAGCTCTTTTGTTCGCAGGAGCGGCGATCAGTTATACTTTCATGGGAATGATCTCGAACTTTTTCGGAAAGAGTCATCAGTATGCGTTTCTATTCGTTTTATTACTCATCTATGTGGGTATCGTGGGATTCGTAGTAAGACGGAATTGGTTCGGAGTGTTTGCTTGCTTCAGTATTTTTGAAAACGGAACCTTCCTACTCACGTTGATCTTAAAATCGGGAGTTCCGATCGGTAGCGAATTCGGCTCCTTCATCGACGCAGTTCTGATTATCGGTGCCGGCGCCGCCTTACGAATCAACAGCGAGAAAGGAAAGGAGGAAACATCCGCATGAGTTTAGAAATCTTATACGGGATCGGGTTTGCAGTATTCATACTGATTTTCTTAACCTATGTTCTCGCACCCACTCGCAATCAATCCGATCTTCCGTTTTGGTCCGTATTACTCATCTTATGCGCAGGCTTGAATTTCGCCGCCTGGGGAGAACGAGACACTACGCTTCAATGGGTTCTCATCGAAGCTACTACATTCGTAGGTTCTTTACTCATCTCATCCAGTAGAACTTCGAAATCTTTTCCTATCGCTTGGAAATTTCTACTGATCAACTCCTTCGGTTTAGGTATCGCTTTCCTCGGAATCGTTTTGATTCTCGCAGCCTTCCATGTAATCAACCAACCGGTGGAAGTCCTTGCGGCGAATGTTTCCGATCATCCCGAAATCATTTGGGTAGAGGTAGGTCTTTGGTTAGCCATCTTCGGCTACACCGCTAAGCTAGGTCTATTTCCGAATCATGTTTGGATCGAAGACACGTACGGAGAGAGTCCAACGCAAGTGTCCTCTCTTTTATCCGCATTCATACCGGTTTCGGTTTGTTTTGCGCTTCGTCCTTTCGTGCATATGGATCATCAACTCTTTCCTCACACATTCAGCGGTGCGGACGGATTGTTGGTATTAGGGATCGTTACGATTCTAATCAGTATCTTTGCCGTTTATGACAGGAACGATATCCGTAGGATCTCCGCAAAAGCGGCGCTATTCCATATCGGCGCACTTGCCGTGATCCTTTGGATGGATCTGAGCGACGTGGTGTTTTACTTCGTCATGGCCTCGAACTTAGTCGTTAAGTCCCTTTTATTCATCAGTATGGGAATAGTCAGAATGGACGCAGGCAAAAGGGAGCTCGGTAAGATTCTACAATCCGATTCTATTAACAAACCTGCGTTATCCCTCTTTATTTTGGCCCTGTTTCTGGCGTTTGTGATGCCGGGTTCTCCGGTCTTTGTGAACGATATCATTCTGATCAAAGCGGGACAAATCGGAGGAAAGGGTTTAGTTATTCTAGTCCCTATCTTAGGTCTCGTTTTCTTCGGGGTCATGCTGTATAAAATCGCACCTTTATTAAACCTAAAAGGGCGACCCTTCCAGAAGGAAAATTCGACGATCTTGCGTATCCGAATGACGAACGGATTCTTCCTGCTCCTCCTTCTACTCGGCACCGGGTGTTGGGGGTTCTTCTTATTAGTCCAGGGGGTTTTATGAGGACTGTTACCGGAATCTTTCAGAGCAAAGAAACCAAACAAACGCATCGCTTTTGGCTTACCAATCACGGAATAGAACACGAAGTTCTTCCCAAAGCAAATGAGAAAAGCATTATAGAAGACGCTGCAAATCCGATTTGGATTCTCAGACATAGCCTAGGAACCGATCAAGGAGCGGAAGATTATTCCTCCATCGATTTCGAAAAATATCTTTCGCAGGAAAGAAAATTTCTTTTAGAACGATTCGTTACCAAGGCGGGAATCAAGGATCTAGTTTATCGCGGCATTAATGTTCCCGTTCCTGCTTCTTTTTATAGCCACGCTGTCGGCCCGATTCATGCCGGAGTCATAGAACCGGGGCATTTTAGGTTCATTGTGGAAGGGGAAGAAATTCAGAACCTAGATATTCGTCTAGGATTTCAGAAGCGCGGACTCGTAGAAATGATGAAAGGTCTGGACAAGGATTCGATTGCTCCGTATGCCGAAGCGATTTCCGGCGACTCTACGATCGCCTATGATATTGCGTTTAGCAAAGCTTTTGAAGAAGCGCATAGCATTCAGGTTCCTCAGGAAATTAATTTCGCGAGAGCGGTTCTTTTGGAAATCGAAAGAATCGCGATCCATATCGGAGACTTAGGCGCGATTGCGGGGGACATCGGGTATTATCCGTTGCAGGGAGTCTGCTCTATGCAAAGGGGAGTTCCTCTAGGCGTAATGGAAGCCCTTACCGGAAATCGATTCGGTCGCGGAGCTCTTTCTCCCGGGAAGGTCCGTTTGAAAAAGCAAATCACACCCGAGTTCTTAGCGGATCTATCCAAGAGAATCGTAAACGTTACCGCAGACGTGGCCGCTCATTTCGAAAGAGCCTCCGAAAAATCCACCAATCGGGAAAGGCTGCAAGCTTGCGGTATCGTTCACCAAAAGCAGATTAAGAATCTCGGGTTTGTGGGAATGGTCGAAAAGTGCACCGGATTATCCAGAGACCTTCGCTTGCACGACTCTTCTTATTCGCTTACTCCGGAGCCTTTGAATCTTACTTTAGATTCGGGGCAGATGAGAGGAGACGCGTGGTCCAGATTCTATCTTCGCTACGAAGAGTTGAAGAACAGCGGAGAGTGGTTGGAAAAAGCGATTCCTTTGTTAATCGAATTCCCGAAAGCCGCGGGCGCATTAGCGAAATCTAAAGTCTCTAAACCGAAATCGGGACTTTATTTCGGTTCTGCCGAAGGATGGAGAGGTCCCGTTTTGGTCGCCATTAGCCTGGATTCTTCGGGCTCGATTCTGGATGCGTATGTGAGAGATCCGTCCGTGGTGAACTGGCACGCGCTAGAACTTGCCGTAAGAGGGGAGAATATAGGAGACTTCCCCTTAAATAACAAATCCTTCAACCTCAGTTATGTAGGCGTAGATCTATGAAACTATTATACGAAGTTCTCAATATTTTCAAACCGGCCAAGAATATGGACTTTAAAAAAGTCCAGCCGACCAACCCGAATGCACGAGGGATTCCAGTCCCTAATTTCAAAAAGGGGACCTCCTGCTTGGATTGCAAGGCCTGCGAAAAAGTTTGTCCGACTAAGGCCGTCCAAATTAAATCCGCGAAGGAAATCGTCTTCGATTACGGAGCCTGTCTACAATGCGGACTTTGTGCCGAGGCTTGTCCGGACGATAAGATAGAAAACTCAGGATTCATCCATGTCTATTCGGTAGATCGAAACGCATTAGTCGTTTCTTATATAGATGGAATTCCTGCCGAGTATTCCGAAACCCTTTCCGGAAACGCTAAGGAATTCAGAAAGATCACTAAGAACACAGGATTTCAGTACAGGGAAGTCGCTGCCAGCGGAAACAATTCGACCGAAGCGGAAATCAATGCAAGCTTTAACGCCGTCTTCGATAGCGAAGCGAGTATGGTGAGAGTCGTCGCTTCTCCCAAGCATGCCGACGCTTTGGTATATGCCGGGCCTGTAGGAGTTAACATGGAAACACCCCTCCTAATAGCATGGGACACCATGCCGGAAACAAAAGCACTCATCGCTTGCGGAACCGAAGCAGTCTCCGGAGGTCTTTTTACAAGAGGTAAACTACCGAAAGAGCCCGACCTTTTTATAGCAGGAGATCCTCCTAGACCAGACGTTATGATCAGCGCCTTTCGTTACCTCATGGGTACTAAAAAATATTCCTTCCGGGACGAACTTAGCAAGTTCATGGAATCAAAAAAGAACGCTTAATTAGAACAAAAACCATTTGAAACTATATTTCCGACGACTTTCGAATTCGACTACTTTCCGTTATAAAACAGACGGAAAGTTTTTTTATTCTAAGACTATTCGGAAAAAAATCATGCAATCGAAGGAATCCTTTCCGCAGAATACAATGCCTCTTTCGTTTTTAAACCGATTGATGAAAATTGATCCTCACTATTGATACCTAATAATACATTCACGGGATATGATATTCTAGGATCGACTTTCGTATGAACGGGATAAAATCTCTTCTGATCTCTATAAGAGTAGGTTGTTAAAATTACGAGTTCTTGGTCAACGAAAACCTCTTCAACATTTCGAAGCATCGTATTCATCCGAGAGGAAATATTCTCGTTAAAATCTTCCCAAATCCTAAGTTCACCCGAATTCTCCACGTTTAAATGAACGATAATCGGGTAGGGCTTAATTTCCTTATGACGATTCTTTTCTAAAACTTTCTTAGCAACCGAGAGAGCATTGGTATCGTCTCCTCTCCCGGTCTTAACGAGGACCGCTTTGTTTCGCTGCAATAATTCAAAACCGTCTCCGTAACAGATAATCTCTTCCGCATGGTCCAGATGTTTCCATCTCTCTTCAGCATCCAACCTCGAAAGTTTCCTTTTTTGGTACGACGAATATGAGATATTCCAAAGCGTTTGATATAGCAATGGAGCAAGTAAAGAATGAGGGAGGTCCTTGACTTGGGATAACTTATGTAGGACCGCATTCAGAAGATCCGGCTGAATCAATTTTTGCGTGGAAAATTCTCCCGTAGAAACGATCGCAGCAACTTCCCGGATCAAAAACGATTTCATCGAGAGAGAAGTTTGATATTCGTCGAAAAATGCCGCAAACTTACCTGAAAATAATTCTTCCGGGGTTCGGTAGTCGACATTTTGTGAAATCGCCGGATCTTTAATCGGATACTTCAAAAAGGATCGATGAAAAACTTCCGTAGGTTCGTTCAATCCGAAATCCGAAATGAGAGCTTGCGTATCGACTTCGGTTCCGTCCTCAAAAACGAGGGTTTCGGCCATCACGTCCGTATTCGTAATCCCTTCTATAACATATAATTGTTCCCGTGAAAATATATTGCGAATGGCGGCAGTTTGCTCTCGAACGGCATCTCTTGCTGCCTCGTCGTTTCCATTATGAGCAGCACAGCCTAGGCCTGGAATATCGGATCTGTGCATATAAGCGATGAATAATGCGGGTGTTTTAGGCGTATTACAGGCAGCGTCGTTAACGACTCTATCGATTCGATTCCAGAACCAGAAATTATTTAGACTAGGTGATACAATATTACCATCCGTTCTTCCGAAACGGATCGTAGTCGCGGGATATCCTTTTAGCTTACTTCCATGCACTCGACCGTCAATACACTTTGTAACCAATACTTTCGGAGCCCGAAGACTAAATTCCTTAATCACGTGTCTCATCCGACGAATCGTCTCCGATTGCAGAATATTTTCCTCCAAATAGCGATCTATGTATTCATTCGCTGGATTCAATGTTGAACTCCTTGGACCTTTACTCAATTTTAACAATTTGCTCGATTATCATCTCGAAAAAAATTCGCACGAGGTTTTCTTAGTACCAATATATTTGCGGCTAGTAAGTTAGGCCTTAACCCCGTGTAAATTTAAGGAGTCGAGTCGTATTGTCACGCCGAATTATATCGGTTAATCTACCTCAAAGCAAAATCAATCTTTAGTAGAATAGGGTTTACATCCTTGTGAAAACTTAAAAGTGCCGTTACAAAAACGACTGAAAAAATAATTCTTCGATTACGTTATTAAATTAGATAATGCGAATCGGCTTATCCATTCTTTTCGTGCCGTTCCGTTTCTTTCGTAACGACAGCGAATCGAAGAAATATAACTGTCCGGTAAACGGTCTTCTTCTACAAATAAGTAGGATACGGGGTTTATTCTCTTTTTACAAAATTGTTAATTAATAATTCTTAAGTAGATCTTCACGCGCTAATAGCATTTGATTTTCAATAAAATAAGAGACCCACATTAGTTTGAATGAAATAATAACGAATTTAATGAGACATAGTATTATATAGTGAAAATTGTTCCTCCGATTCACCGTTCCTTTTTCAAATTAGAGACTTTTATTATTTTGTTGTTTGGTTAAAAAATACAAAAAGGTATTGACCTGTGTGGAGACGTAATTATTGTGGATAACGCACCTGAGAGAGGCGCCCGAGAGGGAGAGTGCTTGAGGGAAGTAGAAGTTCTTTGAAAACGAATAGAGTAGCGTGACCCGCGATTGATCTTGAGAGAGATTGATCGCATTTAGGATGATTCGACCTGAATCATTCTGAACCCGAAAAAACACAATTCCAGCGAAACCTGAAATAAGGTTTTCAGTTCCGGAATAGACCGGTTTGATACCCGGTCACCAGATAGACGCTCTAATTTAATATTGCCCGCAAGGGTGATATCAACACGGAGAGTTTGATCCTGGCTCAGAACTAACGCTGGCGGCGCGTCTTAAACATGCAAGTCGAGCGGGGTAGCAATACCTAGCGGCGAACGGGTGAGTAACACGTGGGTAATCTTCCTCCGAGTCTGGGATAACTTTCCGAAAGGAAAGCTAATACCGGATAGTCCTACTGGATCACAGGATCTGATAGGTAAAGATTTATTGCTTGGAGATGAGCCCGCGGCCGATTAGCTAGTTGGTGAGGTAATGGCTCACCAAGGCGACGATCGGTAGCCGGCCTGAGAGGGTGTCCGGCCACAATGGAACTGAGACACGGTCCATACTCCTACGGGAGGCAGCAGTTAAGAATCTTGCTCAATGGGGGAAACCCTGAAGCAGCGACGCCGCGTGAACGAAGAAGGTCTTCGGATTGTAAAGTTCATTAAGCAGGGAAAAATAAGCAGCAATGTGATGATGGTACCTGCCTAAAGCACCGGCTAAACTACGTGCCAGCAGCCGCGGTAATACGTATGGGTGCAAGCGTTGTTCGGAATCATTGGGCGTAAAGGGTGCGTAGGCGGATTTTGTAAGTCAGGTGTGAAAACTGCGGGCTCAACCCCGTGGCCCTGCACTTGAAACTACAAGTCTGGGAGTTTTGGGGGGGAGAGGCAAGTGGAATTCCAGGTGT